>NZ_SZYH01000002.1:0-327103 GCF_005298175.1 Marinobacter panjinensis | reverse complement strand
CCGGCCTCACGCTTGTTCCAGGTGTCCAGCAACTCTTTGGACGGCAGGCAGCCGATCAGGCCCGGATGAATCAGGCCGGCAAATTCCACGTTCGGAATGTGGCGGGATTTGGTGAACATGCCGTTGAAGTCCCAGATGCTCTTCTGGGCTTCCGGGAAGTGTTCGGTCAGGAAGCCACCGCCGTTCTGCTTGGAGAAGAAACCGTTAAAGCCCCACTGGCTCTCTTCGAAGGTGCCGATGTCGAGGATGTCCACTTCCAGCAGATCGCCGGGCTCCGCGCCTTCCACACCAATCGGGCCAGACAGGAAGTGCACCTGGCTGAGATCCACATCACGCACGTCGTCGGCGTTGTCGTCGTTCTTGATCTGTCCGCCGGTCCAGTCGTAGCACTCCACGATGAAGTCATCGCCGGGCTTAACGGTAGCCACCAGAGGGATATCCGGGTGCCAGCGGTTGTGGATTTTGTCGTTCTCATAGGCCGACTTGTTCAGATCGATCTTGATAATGGTTTCAGCCATAACGGAGGCTCCTTGGTATTATTGGCTTACAGGTTTAGGTAACAGCTTCACTATCCGAAATCCGGCCCCGGGGGAGTATTCGCGAAATACCCCCGGTACCTACGTCATTCGACGTATTGGTGCACGGTCACCTCTCTGCCCTTCACGCCAGCCTCAAACCGGTGGCAGTCCGGATACGCCAGCAGCGCCTTTGCTACCGCCGGCTCCAGGCGCTGACGGAAGGCCCTCAGCATTTCCCGGGCGCCATAGCGGGCGTCGTAGCCACGGCGCAGCTCCTCACGCAGTTCGGGCGACAAAGACAACTCGGCGTGCTTTTTCGACAACCGGCGGTTGAGGCCCGCCAGCTCGATATCCAGCAACGCCTCCAGCCAGTTGTCGGTGAGGCGGTTGAAGGTGAGGATCTGGTCAATTCGGTTGAGGAATTCCGGGTCGAAATGCCGGCGAAGAGCGCTATCCCTTATGGCCCCGCCCTTTCCTGGCGAGAAGCCGAGCCAGCGGCGCCAGCCGCTTTGGTAAGTCTGTTCGTGCGCCTCGGCATCCAGCGCTCCGGCGTTGCTGGTCATGAAGATCAGGGTGTTGCGGAAGTCGATCTCCCGATTGCCGGAGGGGAACACCAGCCGGCCGGTATCCAGCACGTTCAGCAGGGTGCGGACCACTTCCTTGCTGGCCTTTTCAATTTCATCAAACAGCACAATGCCGGGCTTGCTGAACGAGCCCTGTACCTTGTCCAGATCGAACAGGCTGTGGCCTTCCTTGCTGCCGACATAGCCCGGCGGTGCGCCGGTCAGCGCGGCGGCGTAATGCTCCTGGGCCAGGGTGTTCATGTCGATGCGGCACAAGCCATCGCGGTTGCCGTGGATGGCTTCGGCGATCAGCCGTACGGTTTCGGTCTTACCCACCCCGGTGGGGCCAAGGAACAGGTGCACCGCCAGCGGCCGGTTTTCTTCGCCGATGTCGGCTTTCACCCGCACCAGCATGGATTCCATGGCCGCGAGGGCCTCATTCTGGCCAACGATTTTGTCCCGCAGGCGGGCCATCACGGCTTCGGGCTCGAAGCGGAACCGGGAAGCACGAACCGGGCCTGAGGCGGCCCGGTCCTTTTCAATGGATTCCCGGTTGGCTTCCAGCCGTTCGTTGATAAACGGCATGAACGCCTCCCGGGCTTAAGCCCCTGCGGATTTTTCCTTGCCCTCAACAGGCAAGTCGCCCACCGGGCATTCGGCGGTACCCACGGTGGTGCGGGTCATGGCCTCCACATTCTCCTGCGCCTTCTGGGCGTCCATCACCCAGGTGCGATAGAACTCGAACGGGCAGTCAGCCACGCCCTTGTCACCATCACCAGAGGCATGAACACCGGTGTAGCCACGGTGCAGCAGCTTGAACAGGTGGTTCTGGGACTGGTCGTTTTTGCGGGCGTCGCGGATCTGGCTCACCGACAGCTGGGCGTACTGAATGCCCATGTCTTCCTCCCCGCATTCGCCGAGGGTACGGCCATCAAAACCAATGATCGCGGAGTGGCCGAAATAGGAATACACGCCATCAAAGCCCGAGGCGTTGGCCACCGCCACATAGCAGTTGTTGGCCCAGGCCATGCTTTTGGACATCATCACCTGCTGCTCCTTGGCCGGGTACATATAACCCTGGCAGCGCACGATCAGCTCGGCGCCCTTCATGGCGCAGTCCCGCCAGATTTCCGGGTAGTTGCCGTCGTCGCAGATGATCAGGCTGATCTTCATGCCCTTGGGGCCTTCGGTCACGTAGGTGGTATCACCGGGATACCAGCCCTCAATCGGGCACCAGGGCACACACTTGCGGTACTTCTGAACGATTTCACCCTCGTTGTTAATAAGAATCAGGGTGTTGTAAGGCGCCTTGTTGGGATGATCCTCGTGGCGTTCACCGGTCAGCGAGAAGATGCCCCAGGTATTGGCCTCGCGGCAGGCGGCGGAGAAGATGGCGGTTTCGTCGCCGGGTACCGTGGCGGCGGTTTCCATCATCTCGTCGTTGTCATACATGATGCCCATGGTGCTGTATTCCGGGAACACCACCAGGTCCATCCCCGGCAGGCCCACCTTCATACCCTTGATCATGTCCGCAATCTTGCGGGCGTTGTCCAGCACCTCGGCCTTGGTGTGCAGCCGGGGCATCTTGTAGTTCACCACCGCCACGCCGACGGTGTCGTTACTGCTGGAAATATCACCGTGTCTCATTGTTCGTCTCCTGATTGCTCAATCGGTCACACCGCCAGATAACTGGCAATCTTGTCCTGGTCCGCGTCGGCCCGGCTTTCTTCGTGGACGATAGCGCCCTTCTCAATCACCAGAATCCGGTCCGCCGCGTCCATCACAAAGCTCAGCACCTGCTCCGACACCACAATCGACAGCCCGCGCTCATCACGAATTTTCCGCAACGTCTTGGCGATCTCCTTGATGATGTTGGGCTGGATGCCTTCGGTCGGTTCGTCCAGCAGCAGCACCTTGGGCCGGGTGGCCAGGGCCCGGGCGATCGCCAGCTGTTGCTGCTGGCCGCCAGACAGGTTGCCGCCGCGCCGGTTCTGCATTTCCTTGAGCACCGGGAACAGCTCGTACAGATCCTCAGGCACCTTCTTCTCGCCCACCGCCGCCAGGGCCGTCTCGATGTTTTCCCGCACCGTCAGGGTGGGAAAAATCATCCGCCCCTGGGGCACAAAGCCGATCCCGGCACGCACCCGCTGGAAACTCTTCAAGTTGGAGATATTGGTGCCGTCGAGGCTGACTTCTCCGCCCCTCGTCGGCGTCATCCCCACCAGGGATTTCATCAGCGTGGTCTTGCCCATGCCGTTACGGCCCACCACGGCGACAATCTCGTTTTTCTCCACATCCAGGTTAAGGTCATCGATGATGGTGCTTTGGCCATAGGCCACCGAATGATGTTTTATGCTCAGCATGATCAGTGCCCCAGGTAGACTTCGACGACTTTCGGGTCAGATTTCACGTGCTCGATGGACCCTTCCGATAAAACCTTGCCCTGATGCATGACGGTGACCCGGTCGGCGATGTCGCCGACAAACTGCATGTCATGCTCAATAACCAGCACCGTATGGTCCTTGGTGATCACCTTGAGCAGTTCGGCGGTTTTCTTCCGCTCCGTGACCGACATACCGGCCACCGGCTCGTCCAGCATCAGCAAATCCGGCTTCTGGATCAGCAGCATGCCAATCTCCAGCCATTGCTTCTGGCCGTGGCTGAGCGAAGCGGCCGATTCGTTCAGCACATCCGTCAGGAAGATGGTCTCCGCCACTTCCTCAACCGCAGCGAGGACGGCCGGATCCCGGTTGAAGGCCAGCGCCCCCATCACGCTGTGGCCCCTGGGGAAAGACAGCTCCAGGTTCTCGAACACGGTCAGGTCCTCAAACACCGAGGGGGTCTGGAATTTCCGACCCACGCCTGAGTGAACGATCTGGTGTTCCTTCAGTTTCGTCAGCTCCTTACCCGCAAACTTGATGGACCCAGCGGTGGCTTTGGTCTTGCCACAGATCAGGTCCAGCACAGTAGTCTTGCCCGCACCGTTGGGGCCGATGATCACCCGGATTTCCTTGGGGTCGAGGTAGAAGGACAGGTCATCGACAGCCTTAAAGCCATCGAATGAAACCGTCAGTCCCTCAACCGCCAGCAGAAAATCCCCTTTTTTGCTCTTGGCTGCATTCATCATGATTTCTCCGGGCTGTAGCGATCGATTATCGGATCGTAATCATCAGTTTTGTCAGCCGTCGGCCTGGTGGCTTCAGGTTTGGGCGCAGCTGTGGCTTTAGCCTTGTTCCGCCTGAAGATCTTGTCTTCCAGAGGCATGACATAGGTCTGGTAAAGACCGGCCATACCATTCGGGAAAGCCAGTACCACGCCAATGAAAAGTGCGCCCATGGCGAATGGCCAGAGTTCCGGGAAGGATTCCGAAAACCCGCTCTTGGCGGCATTGACCAGCAGCGCTCCGTAGACCGCACCCAGGATGGACAACCGGCCACCCAGGGCGCAGAAGATGACCATCTCAATGGAAGCGACGATGCCGATGAACGACGGCGACATGAAACCCACGATCAGCGTGAACATGGCACCACCGACACCGGCAAAAGCCGCGGCCAGGCAGAACACGAAGATCTTGAACGCGGCAACGTCATAGCCGGAGAAACGCACCCGGGTTTCCTGGGCGTTCATGGCCACCAGGATGCGGCCCAGTTTGCTGTTCTGGACAAAGCGCGCCACAAACAGGACCAGGAACAGCATGCCGACGCAGACGAAGTAAAGGATGTTCCGGGCTTCGTCGGTTCGAATGTCCCAGCCCTTCAGTGTCTGCAGGTCGGTAATGCCGTTTACGCCACCGGTGAAGCCCTGCTGCCCGATGATCAGGATGGTCAGGACGGCGGCGATGGCCTGGGTGATGATGGCGAAGTACACGCCACCCACCCGGCGGGTGAACATGGCAAGTCCGATCACGAAGGCCAGCAACACCGGCACACCGATCACCGCCAACAGGGTGAATGAGAAGCTGTGGAACGGTTCCCAGAACCAGGGCAGCTCGGTGAGCTGGTTCCAGTCCATAAAGTCCGGGATACCGGGGGTCGACTGGATAGCGGTAGCTTCCGGTGTGGAAGCTTCCAGTTTCAGGAACATCGCCATGCAGTAGCCACCGAGGCCAAAGAACACGCCCTGCCCCAGGCTGAGGATGCCGGCCTTACCCCAGCACATCACCAGCCCAATCGCGACGAAGGCGTAGGTCAGGTACTTGCCCACCATATTCAGGCGGAACGGATCCAGTATCAGCGGCAGTATGATGACCAGCAGCGCCGCCAGTCCCAGGTAATACAGCCCCTCACGGGAGGCGAACCATTTCAATGGGGATGAAGTTTTCATCACAATCTCCTAGCGACGGACCTTGAGGGCCATGAGTCCTTCCGGACGAAGCATCAGAATGCCAATGACGACCAGCAGGGTGAGTACCTTGGCCATGGAACCACTGAGGAAAAACTCCATGGTGGACTGGGCCTGGGAGATGCCGAAGGCAGACACGATGGTGCCAATCAGGCTTTGCGCGCCGCCAAACACCACCACCAGGAAGGTATCAACGATGTACGCCTGGCCGGATGAGGGCCCCGTTGATCCGATCATGGTGAACGCAGCGCCCGCAACACCGGCGATACCACACCCGAGGGCAAAGGTGGCCCGGTCGATACCGGCACTGTTGATACCCACGGCTTCGGCCATGGGGCGGTTCTGCACCACAGCACGCACTTTCCTGCCATAGCCGGAGCGATACATGAGCAGGTAGAGCCCCACAGCAATAGATAGCGCGATGATCATTACGAACAGGCCGTTAATCGGTAATTGCACCAGATCGGTCACATTGAATGCGCCCAGCATCCATTGCGGCAGGTCGACACCCACTTCCCGGGCGCCAAAGATGGAGCGGTAAGCCTGCTGCATGATCAGGCTCAGACCCCAGGTCGCCAGCAGGGTATCGAGAGGTCGGTGATAGAGGTGCCGTATCATGAGCCACTCCACGAGCGCCCCTAATGCAGCGCAGACCAGGAAGGCCAGGATCATGGCAATAAAGAAATACCCGCCAAAAAGCCCCGGCAGGTACGACTGGAAAAACCCGGAGGTCAGGTAGGTTGTGTAGGCGCCGAGGATCATGAACTCCCCGTGGGCCATATTGATCACACCCATCTGCCCGAAGATGATCGTCAGGCCCAGGGCCATCAGTACGAACACTGAAAACAGGGAGAGCCCGGCAAACCCCTGCATGGCAAATATCGACATCAATTCACTGCTGGTGTAGCCATCAAACATGACCCTATCTCCCGTTCAAACCAACATGCTTCGCGTTGTAGCGCCGATGGATGCCGGCGCCCGAAGGCACCGGCTATCCGGCCTTACTGGTAACCTTCCGGGAAAGGATCGGGTTCCATCAGTTCTTCGGTCTCGAAGACCACCTTGTACTGGCCGTCAGTCTGAGCCTGGCCGATACGGGTCTTGGACCACAGGTGATGGTTCTCGTGGATGCGCACGTAGCCTTCTGGTGCTTTCTTGAACTCGATGCCTGCGAACTCTTCGCGGATCTTGTCGATATCGAAGGAGCCGGCTTTTTCAACCGCTGCTTTCCACAACCAGGGGCCGAGGTAAGCCGCCTGGGTAACGTCGCCGATCACCATGTCATCGCCGTAGGCTTCTTTGAAAGCCGCTACAAATTCCTCGTTGTTGGCGTTGTCCAGGCTCTGGAAGTACTTCATCGAGGCGTAGATGCCGTCTACGTTCTCACCACCGATACCGCGGATTTCGTCCTCGGTAACGGAGATAGTCAGCAGCAATGGCTTTTCGTCGGTGAAGTCGATACCGGCCGCTTTCATCTGCTTGTAGAAGGCCACGTTGGAGCCGCCGACTACTGAGGCAAAGATCACGTCCGGCTTCTTCAGCTTGATCTTGTTGATGACCGAGTTGAACTGAGTGTGGCCCAGCGGGTAGTACTCCTCACCGGAAACCTTGAGGCCGAGCTTATCCTCGATATGCTTGCGGGCGATCTTGTTGGAGGTACGCGGCCAGATATAGTCCGATCCGAGCAGATAGAAGCTTTTCGCACCCTTGGTTTCGGCAGCCCAGTTCAGACTGGCAAGGATCTGCTGAGTCGCTTCCTGGCCGGTGTAAACCACGTTCGGAGACTGCTCAAGGCCCTCATAGAAGGTCGGGTAGTAAAGCATACCGTTGTACTGCTCCATGACCGGCAGTACCGCTTTACGGGACGCTGAAGTCCAGGCACCGAAAATGGCGGCGACGTTGTCCTGGCGCAGCAGCTTGCGGGACTTTTCCGCAAACGTTGGCCAGTCACTGGCGCCGTCTTCCTGGACAAAGTCAATCTGGCGGCCGAGCACGCCGCCGGAAGCGTTGATCTGATCAATGGCGAGTTTTTCCGCCTGCACCGAACCGATCTCACTGATCGCCATTGTGCCGGTAATGGAGTGCAGGATGCCGACCGTGACGGTGTCATCAGTGACCGCCAGTCCGGTAGTGTTGACCTCATCCGTGCTCGGCGTAGCCGCTTGCGCGGACGTGGCCAGCATGACGGACGCCGCCAGTGTCATCAGGCTCTTTCGAAACCCTAATCCCTTGCTGAACGACCGCCCGCTGGCGGCTATATCTGTCGTATCCATGGTGAATCCTCGCAGTGTTTGAAAGCCGGTACCGCGCTTCCTTCCGAAAGCACAGCGCCCACGTCAAACATTCTGCTCGGACCCCTCATGGGTGCCCATTCGGCATTCACCCCAGCGCCCTACGTCATTTGACGCATTCCGGTCCCAGGCCACACAGGCTAAAACGCAGGTACACGAAATAAATGTGACCGCATTTCCCGGCGCACCGAGCAATGGCACGGAACTTGATGAGGCCTTCATTTCCGGTGCGCCAAACCATAGAACCGCACCAAAACCGGGCGACGCCCCAGGTAATACAGGCAAGGCAACGATGGCCGCACGACAAAATATTTTCCGGGTTCGGCGCAGTTACAACCAATGGGTCGCCAACCAGACGCTGGAAGACTATGCCCTGCGCTTTACCGCCAAGAGCGCCCGGCGCTGGTCGGCGGCACGGGTCAGCAACACCGCTTTGGGCTCTATCTCGTTTCTCGCCATGGAGGCCATTGGCGGGTCCATTACCCTGCACTACGGCTTCGACAACGCCGTAGCGGCGATTCTGATGGTCAGCCTGGTGATCTTCCTGACCGCCATCCCGATCAGCTACTACGCCGCCCGCTACGGTGTCGATATTGATCTGCTGACCCGCGGCGCTGGCTTCGGCTACATCGGCTCCACCATTACCTCGCTGATCTACGCGTCGTTCACCTTCATCTTCTTCGCCATTGAGGCGGCGATCATGGCCATGGCCCTGGAGATGCTGTTCGATATACCCCTGGTGCTCGGCTACCTGATCTGCGCGGTGGTGATCATTCCCCTGGTCACTCACGGCATTACTACCATCAGCCGGTTCCAGGTCTGGACCCAGCCGGTGTGGATTCTGCTGCAGCTGGCCCCCTTTGTGTTCATCATCTACGCCGATGCCTCCTCCATCAGTGACTGGACTCAGTTTGACGGTCTGGGTGTGAACGCCGGCCAGGGCCTCAATGTGGTGATGTTTGGTGCCGCCGCCGCGGTGGTGTTCTCGCTGATTGCCCAAATTGGCGAGCAGGTCGATTTTCTGCGTTTTATTCCGGAACCCCAGAACCGGGCGGAAAAGCGCCGGTGGTGGCTGGCCGTCATGTCCGGCGGGCCCGGCTGGATCGTGATTGGCATGCTGAAGATTCTGGCCGGCTCCTTTTTGGCCGTGTTGGCCCTTAATCAGGGCATCTCGGCCGCAGAAGCGGCGGATCCGACCCAGATGTATCTGGTGGCGTTCAGCTACATCACCCACTCCCCGGAAATCTCCATGGCGATGGCCGGTATTTTTGTCATTCTGTGCCAGCTCAAGATCAACGTCACCAACGCCTATGCCGGCTCTATCGCCTGGTCCAACTTCTTCTCGCGCCTGACCCACAGCCACCCCGGGCGCGTGGTCTGGCTGTTCTTCAACGTCGCGATTGCCCTGTTGGTGATGGAACTGGGAGTCTATCGGGCGCTGGAGGAAACCCTCGGGTTTTACGGCATTATTGCCATCGCCTGGGTCGGCGCGCTGGTGGCCGACCTGGTCATCAACAAGCCGCTCGGGCTCAGCCCCCGGCACATAGAGTTCAAACGGGCTCATCTTTACGACATCAACCCGGTAGGCGTTGGTGCCATGCTCGCCGCGTCAGTGGTGGGTATCGTGTGCCACACCGGCGTGCTTGGTGACGTTGCCCAGGCTCTGTCCCACTTCATCGCCCTGGCGGTAGCACTGGTAACCGCGCCGCTGATTGCCTGGAAGACCCAGGGCCGGTTTTATACTGCCCGGCCCTTCGTGCCCCTGGCAACGGACCACCAACTGGTGCAATGCACGATTTGTGAGCACAAATTCGAACCGGAAGATGTGACCACCTGCCCGGCTTACGACGGCACCATCTGTTCCCTGTGCTGTTCCCTGGATGCCCGCTGCGGCGACGTGTGCAAGCCCGGCGCCGGTTATCAGGAACAACTGCAGCAGTTTCTCAGCAAGCTGATGCCCCAGTCTGTATTGAGCCGACTTCACTCCCGCCTTGGTCACTTCCTGACGCTCCTGTTCCTGATTAACGGCGTGTCAGGTCTGCTGCTGTGGCTGATACATTCCAAGACACCAGTGGCCTCGGCGCCCGAGGCCCTGCTGCTGTCGGTTACCCTGTGGAAAGTGTTCTTTATCCTCCTGATCGTGACCGGCGTGATCTGCTGGCTGTTTGTGCTGGCCCACGAAAGCCGCGTGGTCGCGGAGGAAGAATCCGGGCGGCAAACCCGACTGCTGGTGGAAGAAATTGTCGCTCACGAGCGGACAGACCAGGCTCTGCAAAAGGCCAAGGAGCAGGCTGAAGCTGCCAATGGTGCGAAAAGCCGATACCTGACAGGCATCAGTCACGAACTCCGGTCTCCGCTGAACGCGATTCTGGGTTATGCCCAGCTCATGGAAAACGATGAGTCGATACCCAACCACCGCAAGGAGGCCGTGGGGGTGATCCGCCGCAGCGGCGAATACCTGGCCGACCTGATTGAAGGGTTGCTGGACATCTCCAAGATCGAAGCCGGCCGGCTGGACCTGCATCGGGATCAGGTACGCATCGGATTACTGATGGAACAACTGGTCACCATGTTCCGGCTGCAGGCTGAAGAGAAGGGGCTGGCCTTTAACTACCACTGCCCGAATCCGCTGCCGGACTTGGTGACCACGGATGAAAAACGTTTGCGCCAGATTCTCATCAATCTTCTCTCGAACGCTATCAAATACACTGATCGGGGTGGGGTATCCCTGACTCTGCGTTACCGCAGCCAGGTCGCCGAATTTACCGTACGGGACACAGGCGAAGGCATCGCCGAGGAAAACATCGAACGAATTTTCCGGCCCTTCGAGCGTATCCGTCTGCCGGGACAGAGTCGCGTGGGTACCGGCCTGGGCCTGACCATCACCCGACTACTGACGGAAATCATGGGCGGCGATATCAGTGTGGATAGCGAGCCCGGCCAGGGCAGCACCTTCAAGGTCAGCCTCATGTTGTCCAGCCTGCACAGCGCCATGCCCCGTGGCATCACGGTACCGGCGCGCCGGATCTACGGCTACGAGGGTATCCGGCGAAAGATCCTGCTCGTGGATGACGACATCTCCCATCGCCAGGTCCTACGGGCCATGTTGTCCCCACTCGGATTTGAGATCGTCGACATCGGCAATGCCCTTGAGGTTCAGAAAACCGTCGAGAGCGAATCTCCGGACCTGGTTCTGCTGGACGTCTCCATGCCCGGCCATACCGGTTGGGAAGTGCTGCAACAACTGCGGGCGGACAAGCATACAATGCCCGTGGTGATGGTGTCCGCCGATGCCAACGAAGGCCATCATCCCGTGGATTCAGCCCGCCAGCACGATGGCTACATCATTAAACCCGTGCGCCTGAACCTCCTGCTCGACACCATCGCCTCGCTGCTGGACCTGGAGTGGCGATTTGAGAAAAGTGCCGAGCCGCTGGCGGCCATTCCGGTACCCGAAACAGGCGAGCTTCCACTGCCCGAGATAGTGCACCGGCAGACCCTGGCAGAGCTTGCCCGCATCGGCCACCGCAAGGGATTGCTGGAAGCGCTGCACGAGCTGAAGCACCGAAGCGAAGCGCACGAATGCTTTACCGACGAGCTGACCCAGCTCACCAACGATTTTCAGTTTGAGAAAATTCTTGTATTACTCGAGGTAGCTGAACATGAAGCTTCATGATGACCAGAAGACTGTTGTGATGGTCGTGGATGACGCGGTCGACTCCATTCGAATGATCAACGATGCGTTGGAAGAAGCCGGCATGACCGTGCTGGTAGCACTTGAAGGCAACCAGGCGCTCACCATCAGCCGGAATATCACCCCGGACGTCGTGCTCATGGACGCGCTCATGCCCCATATGGATGGCTTTGAAACCTGCCGTCGGCTCAAGGAAAATCCGGCGTTTGCCGATATCCCCATCATCTTCATGACGGGCCTGAGCGACACTGAACACGTGGTGATGGGCCTGAACGCCGGTGGCGTGGACTACGTCAACAAACCCATCAATACCACGGAACTGCTGGCGCGCATGGACGTTCACCTTGCCAATGCACGGATGACCAGGAGCGCTCGCAGCGCCCTGGATACCGCAGGCCAGAATCTGTTTGCCGTAGATCGGGAAGGCAACCTGCTATGGGGCACGCCCCATGTTTGCCGAAGCCTGCCTGACACCACCCACCCTGAGTTCCCGGCAGTGAAATCCCGGCTGGAGGAGTGGCTCAGCCATAACCTGGAGCCGGGACACAACATGCCGCTGCGAATCATGGACACGCCGCGCTCGGTGGAATTTCTGGCGTTAGTGGACGGCCGGGAATACCTGCTGCGGCTGAAAACCCCGCAGACTCAGAACAGCGCCGCCGCTGCGCTCAAGGAACGATTCCATTTGACCTTGCGGGAATCCGACGTGCTATTTTGGATTGCCAATGGCAAGACCAACCGGGAAATCGGACAGATTCTGGACATGAGCCCGCGCACCGTGAACAAACACCTGGAGCAGGTGTTCCGTAAGCTGGGCGTCGAAAACCGGACCGCAGCGGCCGCCAGCGCAATCCGACTACTGGCCGCACAATAAGTGGCGGCGAATGAATTGGAGCCACCAGCCTGGCACTGCTGGTATTTGATTTCGGAAGCCGTTCGCGACCCGGGCCAAGAGGCCCAGTGTGGGCGGGCCCTAGCCGTTACCCTCACCCCGGATCAATGATCTGGGGGCGTGGAAGCACGCTGAATTTACCGACGGGGAGCCGTCGTTCGCCGGTTGAGGGGTATGGGAGGCAAATAGCGACCTGATTCGGTGATCAAGTCCCAGACATCCGGGCGGCGCCGGAGAATGCCATTGATCAGAGACGCCGCTTCGGTGAAGGCGGGCCTGCGAAGGCCGTGATACTCGATTACCGGTCCAACGTGATCAAACTCCACGCCAAAACGCTTTAACAGACGCAATTGAGTCGGCTCCATTATTGCCATCCAGTGCGTGACATTGTGTTTGACTGACATCCGCAGGATAGCGGCGAACAGGCCCAGACTGATATAGGGCATGGCGCGTTTGCCGCTCTCGGCATCGGCGTAGGTAGTCTGATCTGTAACACCTGCGGGTGATCCCTGTTCGTTAAGGCGCCGGCGAAATTCCCTACATACCGCCATTCTGGAAATCTCGGCCATGTGTTGCCGGGGCGTCTCCGCGATCGTGTCCTGGGCTTGCTCGCTCATTCTGTGGATGCAGGGCTCTTCCATTGGGAAGTCTGACTGCTCCGGGTGATAGCCCGCCAGAACGAGTCGAACAACTGCGACGCTATCTCCGGTTCTACGGTGCCGGATCAGGGCATGAGCCGAGCCCGAATCGTAAGCATCATGTTCCCTGTTGTTGGGAAATTGATCTGGGTCTTCAAAGGGTCTGTCAATACAGTAAACCTGGTACCGGACTTCAAAGACTTTATTGATCATTTCCTCGGTGGTGGCGACCTCAATCTTAAAAAAGGACTTGAAGATGTCACTAAGATTTTCGGTCCCTCCGAAGGCTGTTGAATGTTTTCCTTCGTTATGAAATGAAGAATGTACAGGCATGAGCAAGTCCTCCGATCCTCCCTCGTAGGAAGTGTAGTACTGCATAGGCCATATCGATTAAAAGTCCGCCGGGATAGCCAGGGGCGGGCTATTGGGTACACAGATAGAACGATGACAGGTATCAGCGCGTTATCCAAACGTATTGGCGGCTTTCTTCATTACACATGGAAAAGCGTAGTTGATGTTTGCAGGCTAAGCCACCGGCCCGGGCGCTTCTGCTTTTTGATAGCCACCCTGTCAGGCGGCGATAAGGGCTGGTATGGTCTGCTTCCCAATTTCGTGCGGTACGGGAGATTCACAGTGAAAAGTTGGTTATTTCTTGGCATTGCCATTGTTGCAGAAGTGGTGGCAACCAGCGGGCTGAAAGCCAGTGAAGGGTTCACCAGACTCTGGCCCAGCCTGCTGGTGATTGCAGGCTATGCCATTGCCTTTTACTTCCTCTCGATCACACTGAAGGAAATCCCGGTGGGCCTGGCCTATGCCATCTGGGCGGGGCTGGGTATTGTGTTGGTGACGTTTATCGGCTGGCTGATTTACGGGCAAACGCTGGACGCTGCCAGTGTGATTGGTATGGCGCTGATCATCACCGGTGTTGCGGTGATTAACCTGTTCTCGAAGGCCACTGTGCACTGATTTATCAGGCTGAGTGGGAACAGGGAACGTCAACGCTTCGGTAAGTGGTGATGGGTTGGCGGGCAAGGGCTATCCCTGAACAACTTTTCAGTGGCCAAATCCAAGCCAAATGATATATTAATTTAAACCAGCCAAATACCGTTCTGGTGGTAGTAGGGAGAAGCGTGCAGAGACAGGAAGCGCGTTTTACTGCTGTCAGCCCAGCCTGCCAAATCCGATCTCCTCTGAGTCAGCCCGAAGGGCAATGGCTTAACGCCTTGTGGTTACAACCAGGCTAACTAGCCAGTGCCGCAAGGCCTCTGTCATTGAGGAGTGATGAGATGAAAACTGCTCTTTGCCCGTTCCGATCCAACCTTTCCGTCATTACGTTGGCCTGCCTTGGGTTCGCCACTGTCGCCACCGCTGCCGATCCTCAGATTTTCACCGGAGCCCCGATTGATGTCGGTAATGGCACTGCGCGAGTGGAGGTGACCAGCAACGGAATGAACGAACCTGAATCCGTGTCTGTCATTTTGAGCAAGGATGCGCTTCAGGGACTTCCTGCGGCTCACGCCGATCAAATGGTCTGGGAATTTTCATTGCCAATGCCAGAAGCCGGCCCACAAACAGGCTACGATCACGTTGTCCTGGACTGGAACCCGGTCGGGCATATTCCGGAAGGGGTCTACAACGTTCCCCATTTTGACGTGCATTTCTACCTGATCAGCGGGGGTGAACGTGAAGCCATAACCTTCCATGGCAAGGGCCGTGAAATGGCCATGATGGCACCAGACCCACAACTGGTTCCAACTGGCTATGTCATCCCCCCGGATGCGGCCGTGGACAGGATGGGAATGCACGGCCTGGACCCTGCAGGGCACGAATTCCAGGGCCAACCATTCACCCATAACTTCATCTACGGTTATTACAAAGGCGAACTTATGTTCGTTGAGCCAATGATCTCACTGGCCTTTCTGGAGTCGCTTCCGGAAATGACGTCACCGATAAAGCAACCCCAGCGGTACAGCTACCCGGCATGGTATCCGGCAACCTACCGGATTGGATTTGATGCCGGAAAGGGTGAGTACACCATCGCGCTCCAGAACCTGGCCAGGTTTGACTGAGTCTGCTCCAGGGCGCCAGCTTGCGCTTCAGTGCTTTGGCGACTGGCGCCCCGCTCAATGCGGGTTAGGGAGATTTCCGCCAGCAGGGTAACGAGGCTGTAGAAAAACCCAAAACTGGGCATGGATTCCACCGCCTTCGATCTCGTTTTTTTCAGCCGGCCAGTTTTGCCGGCGATTTCCAGTTTCGGATTGATTGTCCCTCAATCCCGGAATTTCAGTATTCAAGCAGCCATAACCTTTACCCCATGGGGTATTTCGGGAGGCCTTCCGCTCCCGCTTCAGGATAGCTAGCTGTCATTATCCTTTTCGCTTGTACCCAGGCGTCTGGAGCCCGAAACCATCGGCACCACGTAGAGTACGATCCAAGCTAGCAATGTACATACTATTGCTGTCTGTTCGCGGCCCAGCCCCACTGCAATGCCTATCGCTGCGGTAAACCAGATGCCTGCTGCCGTGGTCAACCCGCGGGCACGTTGCTCGTCGTTACCGTTAATGATGGTGCCTGCGCACAGAAAACCGATCCCGGTAATTACACCCTGGATAACGCGGCTCATTTCCGAGTCGGATATTCCGGCTGTCTGTGGAATCAGGATGAACAAGGCTGCGCCCATGCAAACCAGCATATGAGTACGCAGCCCGGCAGCCTTTCCCCGTCGTTCCCGTTCAAAACCCAGAAGGCCGCCAAGAAGTCCGGCCAGCAAAAGCCTGATCAGGACAACAACCATCTCGGCAAGGTCATTGAAGCTGGCAAACTCGGTCATGATGGTTTCGCCAGCCAGCGCTATCTCGTCTTTCATGGGCTTCTCATTAGGCAGGACAAAGGGGATACCAAAAACGCTCTGAATGGAAAATCAGGAGGCGAGCCAGAAAATAGGCCGTTTACGCTGAGGCGTCCATGACTAAGGACCCGAGTACACTCCCTGACCGTCGGCACGGGACAAAAATCGACCCGTCCATCCAGACTAAGCCAAGCCGTGAGGCATTGCGAATCTGATCCGTTTTAGAGTCGGCTGTCGTTTAACGCCAGCAACCACGCGCCTGTGGCGTAGATTGCATAGGTAGGATCCCGGGATTTGAAAAAAACCTTTCAGTTACTGCCGGCAAGGAGAAGCTTTCATAGCGGCGGCACCAGGACGAAGTTTCCAAAATGCGTCTTCTTGAGAAATTCCTGTTGGGCAATCGCTATGTCTTTCAGCTCAAACGTTTTTGCGACCAGAGGACGTATCTCACCCTTTTCAATGTAGTCGATAAGATCTGAAAAAATCGGTTCGTCCCAGGCTGTGCAACCAATCAGCGTCAGGTCCTTGAGATAAAAATCGCGCATATCGATGGTGGTGATCGGGCCGGCAATTGCGCCAGACGAAGCATATCGGCCACCACGAGCCATCAACTTCAACAGCTTCCCGACCTGCTCACCGGCGACATTATCGATAACAACATCCACGGAAGAGTCCTGAACCTCAGCTGACAAGTCCAGGCCCCGGGCAATCACCTGGTCAGCACCCAGGCTCCTGACAGAATGCAGCTTACTTTCGCCGGCCACGGCTATTACATAGGCACCCCGGCGCTTGGCCAATTGGACGACCGCTGATCCAACCCCGCCCGATGCCCCGGTAACCAGCACACGGTCAGCGCTGTTAACGCCTGCTCGATGCAGCATATTTTCCGCCGTTCCATAGGCACAGGGGATAGTCGCAAGCTCAACGTCACGCCAGTCGCTTTGGATTTCAAATACCTCGCTAGCCGGTACGGTCACGTATTGAGCAAATGCTCCGTCAAAATCCGACCCCATCCAGAGATTATCCAGAGAATCAAACCCATTCAGACGCATACAGGCCCTGACGAGAACGCGCTTCCCAATATCCGGCGCTTTCGTACCTTGACCCCAGGCGACCACTTCGCCACAACAATCTGTTCCCTGAATGAATGGAAACGGTGTTGACTCGTTCCAGCCACCATCCTCAAATTTTGGCCCATCGTTCGTTTCAGATAATTGCTCGGTGCCGCCTTGAACCGATGAGGAATACCAACCAATCCGTGTATTGATTTCTGTGTTATTGACGCCGGCCGCCAAGACCCTCAGCAAAACTTCGCCCGGCCCCGGTACAGGGATGGGGACATCGCAGTAGTCGAGCCTCTCGTAACCGCCGTTGCCCGTGGTCACCACCGCTTTCATCACCGGTTGGTCGCCGCGAACGTTGAATCGAACGGGATCGAATGGTCGTAGGTAAGTCAGATCAGGCATACGTCTTCCAAATAATGTGAAAATCTCGAGACCGAAGTTGCGGAGTTCGTAACCAGTATGAAACTTTCAGCCCCGGTTATTAGCGTGCTGTCGCGACAAGCGGGACCTTAACGCAGAGCGCACCGGTGGCCTTTACAGAGCGGAGCGGCGTAAAGGGCATCCGCGTGACGCGTATTGTTAAGTTTTGACCCATTCATTCGAATAGTTTCCAATTCCAAGCCTCAAACATTCACTGAGACCATCTGGCTCAGACCCACAATAAATTGACTGGATCAGCATAGACTTGTCGGATATTCCCTTGAACGTGATTTCAAATCCATGCCCATGCCAGGCAGATCCCATTTGCCTTGCCTGCGCGATACTCCCCTCCAACCTCACCCTGAAGCGCAAGGACCCCATTACTAGTATCGAGGTAAACGACGTTGTATTCGGGCTCAACCACGTTGACCCTGGCAGACAAAAGTGTCCCTCCCAGAAGCAAAGATTGAAACGTCAACAGCCCCTAATGATTGCCTAAATAATGCTGCGCTCTTCGGTTACAAAAAAACGTGTATTCTCCATGTCGGCGAAGCGGCGCTCATCGGGTTGAATCTCGCGGACATAGTCCGGGTCGGAAAAGAATTTCTCCTTGTCCTCAACGCTGTCGAACCAGAGTTCTGCGGTACCGTCATACGCTGCGTTGCCCGATGCGTCATATTCGGATGGGAGGGTATGACACTGGATGTATTTACGGATGTATCGCTGCGCGGCCGGGTTATTTTTGACCAGTGCGGCATGCTGGTTTAGCCAGTGGTTCTGAAAGTCTGCGACCGATAATTCCGGGTTTTTCTTGATGGCGACAATGACTTTAATCATCTTCTTGAACCCTGCTTCAAAGACTTCGTGCGTTGGTTTTTACGTTCACGGGTTTGATGATCACCGTTTTTATAATCACAGTGTTAGCAACACAATCAGCAGGGCCAGACTGCAGAACCCGGCCAGGCCGTAGGTCAGGGTGCGCGCCAGAGGGCCGGTCGATACGCCTAAATCATGCAGCCCATGAAAGAGACGGTGGGCACAGTGCCAGAGGCTCAGCGCGACAATCATCAATACCGCGCCTTTTACCCATAGGCTCTGAGCCAATGCGTGCAGGCTTTCATAGTTGTATGCCGCTTCAGGCAATAAGTGCAAGGGCAGCAGAAAGCCGATCAGCAATACGATGACCGGTGCGCAAAAAGCGCTGACCACGCCACCTGCGCCAAACAGAGACCAGAAAAAAGGTTCATGGTGTTTCCAGCGCATGTTCAGGCCCCCCAGTAAACGGCAATAAGCAGAAACAGACTCACCAGCCCAAAGACCAGCCAGTGTCCGATCACGACCTGCTGATGAACAACAGCTCTGCCGGCGATAAATTTCGGCATGGCCTTGGGCGCGATCGCAAACCAGGTAATAGAATGCACCATGGCCATGATGAGCGTCAGACCGCTGAAAGTCAGCATCAGTGGATGCTGTTGCCATGTCAGCCAGGCCGTCCAGGCCGCTTCCCCCTGACTCAGTCGCAGGACGCCAATAATAAGATTCAGCATCCAAAGGCCAATGAAGACACTGCTTGCTTCTCGCATCATGTATCGGCGATAGACGGATCGACGCAGGTACCACAAGGAATCATGGGGACGATGATAGGGTGGCTGGCGCATCAGCGGGCTCCTTTTGGCAAGATCCATGACAGTGCCCAGTCTGTTGCACCCCGGACTTTTTCCTGTTGTATGGCGGATGCCGGATCAACGGATTTCGGGCAGACTTCGGAGCAGTATCCGACAAAGGTACAGGACCAGACGCCGTCTTTTTCGTTCAGTGCAGGGGCGCGATCCGCAGTGCCGTGATCGCGGTTATCCTGATTGTAACGATGGGCCAGTGAGATCGTCGCCGGTCCAAGAAACGCCGGGTTCAGTCCGAACTGCGGGCAGGCGCTGTAGCACAGCAGGCAGTTGATGCACATGCTGTACTGGTCGAACATTGCCAGTTCTTTCGGCGTCTGTTTGTTCTCGCCGGCCTGTATGGTCTCCCTTTCATGACTCGCTGGCGCCCCCGGTTTTCCGGAAGGAGCGTTGGCCATGGCATCAATAATGTAAGGTTTGACGCTTTCCAGCTTTTCCAGAAAGGGTTCCTGATCGATTACGAGATCCCGTTCAATGCCAAAATTTTCCAGTGGTTCAACACGAATCGCCCTGGGATAGTAGTCCCGGATGAAGGTTTCGCAGGCCAGCTTGGGTACGCCGTTAAACATCATGCCGCAGGAGCCGCAAACCGCCATACGGCAGGACCACCGGTAGGCCAGGCTTGAGTCCAGCTCATCCTTGATATAGCCCAGCGCGTCGAGAATGGACCAGTCTTCAACGTAGGGGATGTCAAAGCGTTGAAATGTGGGTTCTGAATGCGTTCCCGGGATATAGCGCAGGATTTCCAGCGTCATTCTGTCATCGTTTTTTGAGGATGCAGTGTCTGTTTTATGGTTTGTGGTCGTGTCTGTCATGACCCGCCCTCCTGCTTGTTTTTCTGCTCCCCTGCTGCGCCGTAGGCCCGCTCTCGGGGTTGGGAGCGGGTAATGTTCACGGCTTCATAGTCCAGTATGGGGTCGCCGTCCGGCGAATAGTGCATCAAGGTGTGCTTGAGGTAGTTCTCATCATCGCGGGTTTTATAGTCATCGAGCCGCTGATGGGCGCCACGGCTTTCTTTACGATGCAGCGCCGATGTGGCCATCACCTGAGCCAGTTCCAGGCAGGACCGCAGTTCCAGCGTCATCAGAAATTCAGTATTGAAAACCCGGCTTTGATCTTCAACATTGACCTGTTTGTAACGGGCCTTGAGTTCGTTGATCGTATCCAGACCCGTTTGCATTTCATCGCCGAGTCGATAGATGCCAAAAGCCTTTTCCATGGCTGCCGCCATCTCATGACGCAAATGGCTGGATTTTTCCGTTCCTTTTTGCGCTCTCAGGGCGGTCAGTTCCGCCACCTTATCCTGGGCAAAGCGGAGCAGTACGTCGGTGTTGCAGGGCGGCTGCCTGGAAGCGTGGTCGACTGCCTGCTCCCCCGCCACCTTGCCAAAGACCAGCAGTTCAGCCAGCGAATTGGAGCCCAGTCGATTGGCGCCATGCAGGCCGATACTGGAGCATTCTCCGGCGGCATAGAGTCCGGCGATTTCCGTTTGTGCGTGGATGTCTGTGCGGATGCCGCCCATGGTGTAATGGACGGCGGGTCGGACGGGAATCGGTTCCTTGACCGGATCAATCCCGACATAGTGTCTGGCCAGCGAACAGATCATCGGAAGACGTTGCAGCAATTTGGCTTCGCCCAGATGGGTCAGGTCGAGCATCACGGCATCGCCCAGCGGCGTTGGGACCGTATTACCCTTACGCTGTTCATGCCAGAAGGCCTGGCTCAATTTGTCCCTCGGCCCAAGCTCCATATACTTGTTTTCCGGCTTGCCGATGGGCGTCTCGGGTCCCAGGCCATAGTCCTGCAGATATCGGTAGCCATGGCGGTTCAGCAAGGTCCCGCCTTCACCCCGACAGCCTTCGGTAATCAGAACGCCGGAGCCGGGCAGGCCCGTCGGGTGGTATTGCACGAACTCCATATCCCGCAATGCGGCACCGGCGCGATAGGCCATACTCATGCCGTCACCGGTGACGATGGCGCCATTGGTGTTGAAGCGGAAGACCCGACCGGCACCGCCGGTGGCCATTACAATAGCCTTGCCGAGAAAGACCTTGATGTCACCAGTTTTTATCTCGATGGCAATAACCCCCTGACAGCGTCCGTCATCAACGATCAGATCGGTGCAGAAGAACTCATCGAAACGATGGATGTTGGAATATTGCAGCGAGGTCTGAAACAGGGTGTGCAGTATATGGAAGCCGGTTTTGTCTGCGGCGTACCAGGTGCGCTCGATTTTCATGCCACCAAAACGTCGTACCGCCGCGCTGCCATCGTCCTTGCGCGACCAGGGGCAGCCCCAGTGTTCCAGCTGCACCATCTCCTCGGTAGCGTGGTGAGTGAAGTAGTCCACCACGTCCTGATCGCACAACCAGTCGCCACCGGATACGGTGTCGTTAAAATGATGTTCAAGGGAGTCATGGGCCTGAACGACGCCGGCCGCGCCACCTTCGGCGGCCACCGTGTGGCTTCGCATCGGATAGACTTTGGAGATCAGGGCGACTTTTCCGGCGGGGTTGGCTTGCGCTGCGGCAATGGCCGAACGCAATCCGGCACCCCCGGCACCGATGACAATGACATCGGCGTGAATGGTCTCGAATGCTTCAGACATAAGTGCGTTCCGTCTCTGGATATTGTTATTTTGAGTACAGCACTAACCGCAGTATGTCGTGATTGATCCTGAGTTCAAGTAATAAATGCAGCACCAATATCGCAATCCGGAAATCTGGCTGAAGACCACAAAGCAGATGTTCTGGCTGATAAATCTGGACATGAAGGAAAAGTACCCGATGTTGGGGCGAACCCGGGAAATGATGGACGAATTCTATAATGAGGCCGAGTTCGAAAAGATGTCCGGTGAAACGGCCAATTATTGCCAATTAGTCAGCTACGTTATGCTGGAACAACTGAGTGATGAAGAACTGGCTGAACTCAAGGAGTGCCATTCAACACCGGAAATGGCGATGTACGACGAGAGCACAACCCAGGGGCTCTACCAATACCTTCTGGACGCAGAGGCATCCTGGGTGACCCCGACCGCCACAGACGAACGCTAACGCCCGGCTCACGCGCCGGTTTGGAGCCGCGAAGCGGCGGAAAATCGGTCCCTGTGCAGCCGATTGTTATGTTTTCCCTGAAGTGCTAGATTGTGTATAGAAACTGGCGAACATACACATAGGTGCACCATGAGAACGAACATTGTCATTGACGATCAGTTGATGGCCGAAGCCCTCAAAGCCTCCGGCTACGAAACCAAAAAAGAGGCCGTTGAGCAAGGCCTGAAACTTCTGGTCCAGCTGAGCAAGCAGCAGGAGATTCGAAAGCTGCGAGGCAAAATCAAGTGGGAAGGCGACTTGGATGAAATGCGGAGCGCCCGATGATACTGGTGGATACCAGCGTCTGGATCGACTACTTCAACGGCGCCAAAAACCCTCAAACGGACTTGCTGGATGCCTCGATAATCCAAGGATCTGTCGCTATTGGAGACCTCATATTTCTGGAAATCCTGCAAGGCATCCGCAACGACAAACAATATCGTCAGACCAAACAAAGCCTGCTCGCGCTGGAACAATATGAAATGTTTGGCAAAGATATGGCAGCCAAGTGCGCCAACAATTATCGAGCACTTCGTAAAAGGGGCATCACGATCAGAAAGACTGCCGACGTGATCATCGCGACATTTTGCATAGAGAAGGAGCTACCCCTATTGTTCCTGGATCGCGACTTTGTCCCTTTTGTTGATCACCTTGGACTTGAGCCTGCCTTGAGAGAAACATAACACCTAAGCATTTAATGGTCGTGCAACGCTTTTGTTTAGCGGCGCCCGACTAGGGCGTCCGGTGGAGGCCCATCGGGCCGGAACAGACTTAATACACTTGTTACAAGTTCACTCAAAAACCGGCCTCATAAAACTGCGTTCACAGCTTAGTACACAACGAGTTTCTTCAGCGTATTTGAAGGCAGCTTGGCAATCCGAGTCTTCGAACGAGGCCTCCCGGTACTTTTCATAGGCTGCCAGAGACTCGAACGTGAATAGTGCGATGGCGATATTGTTGGCACCCTCGGAAGGCAAGAAATACCCATGGTGCTGACCGCCGAACCTCTGGACCAGAGGTATCCACATCTTGGAATAGCGCTCGAACTCGGCGGCTTTGTAGGGATCTATGACGTACTTTAGGTAGCAGGTAACCACTTGAACTTCCTCTCAGTTAGCCTTGTAACGCCAGCAATCAACCGCTGGCGTCGTCGCCAGTCGGTTGGATCGCTTTGTTATGTCAAATGTAGGCGCGATCCACATACGGTTCGTGGTTCCTTGCTTCGCAATCACAGCATTGATTCCTTAATCTCCATAGAATTGTGCATAGGCCTGAATGTCATCTGGAAGCTCTGACCAACATTGAGCATTGCGAACGAAGAGATAGTGGAAGTCATGTACCCTAGGGTCAATCCATTCGGGTGAATCGAATGTTCCTGCATCTAACATCCGGGCGCCGGGAAGCACCTCTAGAGTCAAGCAGATATTGGTTCCGCATTGCGAACAGAAATTCAGCTCCAACCAACGGCCAGACGAGTCTGATACAAACCGATATTGACGCAATTCGCCTTCGATATTGACTTGTGCTTCTGGAAACAATGCCTCAACTGCGAACCCAGAGCCGGTACGACGTTGGCATGACGCACAGTGGCAAACCACTACGCGTTTCGGCTGGCCAGTTGCAGTGTAGCGAACCGCGCCGCACAGGCAGCCGCCCTGATGCGTGTCATTCACGTGTTTCTCCCTTGTGGCTAGTTTCGTCTGGGCGGATTGCGGAGACATAACGCCGCCAGCATGGGCGAGTGAAACGAGTCCAGCCCACGTTTCTTTGTGGGCGAGCATGACTGGCCTTGTTAGGTGGACGATTAATTGGCTTGTTTACATTGAGCATGTTTAACCTCTGCTACCACTCGAAGCTTCTCTAGCAAAGAATTTCGATCGTCATAGGTGAGCCCCTTCGTTGGAATAGGCTCTAAGTAATGAAGAACAATTGTTCCAGGCCGAATCCTCCATTCACCTACCGGAAGGCAATGCCTAGCACCAGCAATGTAAAGAGGATGAATAAGAGCCTGCGACTCAATCGGCAGAACCGCCGCACCTTTTTTATAAGGCATCAGTTCTCCATCAATACTCCGCATTCCCTCTGCCGATATCAGAATTAAACCACCGTTTTTTGCGTAAAGAGCAGCCTTGCGTAGTTGTCTCTTTGATTGTTTGGGCCATTGCCGAACAATGACCCACCCCATCAAGCTTGTCGCCCAACCTAAGAATGGAATAAGCGCGTATTCGATATTCCAAATACTCATCAGCCGCTTATCACATCTTGAGGAAATAGCCGTTGGGACAATTAAGCTTTGTTGATTGAGGACAACTATAACTCCACCTTCCTCGAGCTGAGACTGACCGTTCTCAAATTTAACTTCGACTACGACCCCAAATATCTTCATCGTTGTTTGACTCCAGCTACGAATAATTCGCCAACTGCGATCTAAGGAAATTGGAGCGACAACTACCGCGGCTCCCAGCATAGGAACCATCAGACTTATCGATAAAACATAACGAATTAGTTGATTAATAATATCCATAATTTACCTAACGCCGTTATTCAGCGGCGCCCCGCTAGGGACGTCAGGTGGAGGGCCATAGGCCCGGAACAAACTGCAATACCTTGTTAATTGCCAATGGTTACTCCGGGCTCCAAAAGCCAGCACCGTTCATTATGCGCGTACCCCAGACGACCATAATAAGTGCTGGCGGCTGGGGCAGCGAGCAGTATGACTTTGCAGTGAGGCCCAAGCTGTGACTGGGTCAATAACTGTAACCGTTTGCCTATCCCTGATCTCTGATAATCCTCGTGGACTGCGAGATCCGACAAATAGCAGGCATAGTGGAAATCAGTAACGCTGCGGGCAATACCAACCAGCAACGAACCATCCCAAGCGCTAACGATCAGGTTGGAGTTTGCCACCATCCCCTCAAGACATGCGCGATCCTGCATAGGCCGGCGCTCCCCGAGTGTCGAGCTCTCAAGCAGGCCAATGAATTGATCGGCAGTGACGGGATGGTTAACTTTGAACTCGATGGTCATACCTTTCCTTGGTAATTAACGCTCGCCATCACCGGTGGCAAAACCGGCGCGAAGCAGAGGTTTTGACATCCGGTGCATGGCCTGGTTATGCACTCTGACGGATAGCACGGATATCCTCGATATCCACCGGACGTGAGAGCGCGGATTTATATTGGACCAAGTCGTCCTTCAACATAAGGGGAAGCTCAAGGCCCAGCAAATACACGGTCGCATATCGAGAAAAATCTATGCTAAGCGGAACCCAGGCCTGGTTACTTGCATCAAAAATTCGCGGACCGTCAGAGCTACCGACCTCCACTTTGATACCTTCATACTTGAACTGGACGTAAGTTAGATCCCAGCCTTCCTCTTTGCGATGAGTAGCAGCTTTGGATACAAATTCCTGGCCGGCCTGAACCACAACCGAAAAATACTCACCGGGGACGAAAAGGTCGATATCATTCAGAGGCCGCTCAGAGCCATAGCCCTTTGCTGCGAGTCCGCCACAGATCAGAAAGGGGATATTCCTATCTCTCAGTAACCCCACAATCCATTGGGCTGCTAAATGATGCACGCGTCCTCCTTTTGCGCATAACGCCGCTTTGCACGCTCGACTACGAAATGGAGGCGAAGCCGCAATGTAGTAGGCGTCGCCGTGACTGGCCTAGTTATGTACCATCAAATAAATCTGTCCCGGTTTTCCAGTTCCGATTTTCCAATTCAATGTCCTGATAAGATCGAAAACAGAATAGAGGAATCGAGGCTTAAGGCGCGCTTCGATTCCTCGAACCATTTATCCCTATGCGACCTCCCGCTCCACTAGTTGCAGACTGAGTTGTTCAATATGACGGTGGTCCGTCCCGCAACAACCGCCAACGATGTTTATCTGGGGGAAACGCTGACGCAAGCGGCGATAGTCGAGACCGAATTCCTCGGGATTGCCATCATCAAGTTCTTCTGCCTCATCCAGCTCTGCATGACTGCACCGAGAAGCATTCGCACGGATGCCGCGCAGGCGGTTGATATGCTTCATCGCAGCCAGGCTCGATTCAAAGTGACTGGGGTGAGCACAGTTGACCATGTAATAGGCAGGGTAGCCATCGCATGCCTCGTCAACCAGCCCGATAGCCTCATCAAGGGTTTCACCGCTGGGCAGACGACCGTCGGTTTCAACGGTAAATGAAATAACCGCCGGAATGTCGAAATCACGCGCGGCCATTGCAATGCCAATGGCCTCCTCGACGTAATTCATCGTGACTGCCGTGACGCAATCGGCTGAGCTTAACGCGAAGCTCCGGATTTGTTCAGAGTGATAGTCCCGGGCTTCCGCTTGGGTCATTCGAGCATCGGAGCGATACCCATCGCCACGCGGACCAATACATCCGCTAATGACGTACGGCTGATCGTGACTCTCAAACTCGTCACGAATCGATTCCATCAACGCGATTGCCGCAAGATTTACCTCACGCAACTCAGCTTGTGTGAAACCGATTTTATTACCCCAGTCACGGTTAGAACGCCAGGTTGGTGATTCCAGAATAAAGGCTAGTCCCGCTTGCTTTGCTATCCGGGCGTAGCTCCGATAATATTTTCTCAGGGCATCTCGACCCTGTTGATCTTTCAGTAATACAAATGACGAAAAGTAAGGCAGTTCGATTCCATCATGAAAGATGAGGCTAGTTTCGAGTCCGCCGTCGGTTATGAAAAGCTGGTTTCCCAGTTGTGGCAGTGCTTGTCGGTAAAGGCTCATATTCGCTCCTGAAGTTGTTGTCACTGTGAAGCGTCTATCTTAGGTAACGCGGTTCATACCTGTAAGCACTTGAGGTGGGAATAAACATCAGAATTAGAATGCCTAAAATCAGAGACTTATAAAATTTTCCATTCCTTCCTTCTGATCGTCGAGCAGAAAACTTTACTCCAGGTACAGTTTCAACGACGAAAGTGAGGTCACCGTGCCGACCAACCGATCCAGTGCCACACAGGAAAGAATTCTGGCTGCTGCCGAGAGCCTTATATTGGAGCGCGGTTTTTCAAGCACCGGGATCGACGAAATCGTGGATGCTGCAGCCATAACCAAAAGCGGTTTCTTTTATCACTATGCTGATAAAAACGAGATGGCTAAGGCACTGGTAAGGCGTTATCTCAAGAACGACGACCAGATTTTTGCCGACCTGTTTACCCGAGCCGATTCACTCTCAGAAGATCCGCTCCAGCAATTGCTGATATTCCTGAATCTATTTGCCGAAACCATGACTAACATGGAACTCACCCACCCGGGATGCCTGGTCGTCACCTTCACCTATGAACGCTATCAGACTGACGAGCAAGTCGCGGAGATGGTTCGTCGCGGCGTACTCAATTGGCGGGAACTGATCGCACAGCGGTTAAGAAAAATTGCGACGGTTTATGAGCCCTGCATGGATGTTGATCTGGAAGAACTGGCTGACATGTTCACCACCGTCGTTGAGGGTGGCATCCTGCTGGTAAGGGTTTTCAATCAGAACAAACATCTCGGAAAACAGCTGCTGCTTTACCGGAACTTTTTGCGGATGATATTCGGTCCGGCATCGCAACGTACATAGGCCCGGCATCATACCCGGTTGTTGCAACCTATATAACGCTTTGGTTTAGCGGCGCCCCGACAGGGGCGTCCGGTGGAGGCCTTAGGCCGGAACGAACTACAACAATTTGTTAAGTGATTCCAGGCTGTCAGGCCCACCGTCCAGCCGAATGCACTCTGCAGACTCTTGTTCCCAGGGTGCAGCGGACTTTGTATGGAGGTGGGCAGAAATCCGCGATGCAACCAATTCATCGAGTAAACCGGCAGGAATCCAAACCATTCCGCTGCCCCTCAGGCTGTTAGGAGCCGGACTACCGCATACGGAACAGAAATCGCTTCGGAAGCCGCTGGGCTTTTTGTAAGACCTGATTTGACTCTCGCCTGACACCCAACGAAAAGCGCTACCCTGCACAAAAGTCGCGGCATTAGCTGCGGCTCCGGTAGCTTTGCGGCACAACGAACAGTGACATTGATAGAGGTTTCGAATTTCCTCTTCAATCTCGAATTTCACTGTTCCGCAGAGACATTCACCTTTCATCGATCAATCCTTTGACACTTAACAGCGTATTATACGAACCCGTTCGTATAACTCCGGGCGCCTATCCCACGTTCGTATAACTCCAAACGCCCGACCAACCCGTGTCCAAAAAAACCAATATAGTTCAAAATCTTAAGCGCTGCACTCAACCTGGCAAAAATGGCGTTTTGCGAACGCATTCGTATAATTCCAGCGCCCTCCGTTCGTATAACCCCGGTTCCTTCGATAAATAAACCTGTAGATTCAATTGCATGGGGCAGGAGCTCTGGAGTTATACGCCCCTGTTCGTATAACTCCAGCCAGCAGCTTTCAGTGCCCGGAATGGTCCATTCCGTTGTCTTTCTTCTGCATGCCTCCATCCAGCGGCTCAACGTTTAATTCAACGTTCATGTCCGCCGCGCCCTCGAATGTTAGTGTCAGGGGAACGCTCTCGCCTTCTTTCAAGGGGCCTTTCAGCTTTTCAAGCATCAGGTGGTAGCCGTGGGGCTTGAGTTCCACGGTTTCGCCGGCGGGAATCGGCAGCCCGTCTTTTAACGGGCGCATGCTCATGGTGCCGTCTTTCATCGTGCTTTCGTGGATGGAGACTTTTTCTGCTCTGGGGGTGGTGGCGCTGCTGAAGGTGATGTCGCTGTCACCATGGTTGGTGATGGCCATATAGCCAACGCCCATGGGTACGCCCGGGGGTGTGGGGCGGCTCCAGGGGTGGTCGATGGTGATGGTGCCTTCGGTGTATTCGTGGGCCAGTGCGGGGGTGGAAAGCATGCCCGCAAGAAGGGTGAGCCCGAACAGCACGTTTGCGGTCAGCGCGGTGAGTGTTTTCATGGAGCCTCGCTTTATAGGTTTGTCATCAACAGGTTGGCAAAACGAATACAGTGTCACTTTCGCCGCCGCTGATGACAAGCCTCACCGTCAATTTTGCATCCAATGTTATATCGGCATTCGGGCACCAAATCTGAACGCCACGGTCATACCAGCGGATACAGAAATGCCTCAACCAAATGACCAGCTTAGCCATAGGCGCAATTCAGGAGTGAATACATGAACGCGATGAACATTCTCAAGCAGTTGATGAACCAGGCATCCGGAAGCCAGCCAGGCACAGGAGGAGGTACCGATATAAACCGCATGGTGGGCAATCTCGCATCGCAGTTCGGTGGCGGCGGGTCCGGAGGTTCAGGCTCCGGCGGCATCGACGTCAAGAGTCTGCTCGGTGGTGGTGCTGTCGGGCTTATGCTGGGGTCGAAACGGGGTCGAAACATGGGCGGGAAGGCTCTGAAATACGGCGCCCTGGCTGGCGTTGGTGTGCTGGCGTGGAAGGCCTACCAGAACTACCAGGCGCAATCCTCTGGCCCGGTGGCCGACAACGCCCGGCAAGGCCAACCACTGGAACAGCTGCAAGGCAGTGCCCAGGATCAGCGTGGCCTGGAAATACTCCAGGCCATGATTATGGCGGCACGGGCTGACGGGCATGTCGACGCCAACGAGCGAGCGCTGCTTACCCAGGAGATCGAAAAGCTCGGGCCCGATGACGAACTGCACGCCTGGATTCAGCAGCAGTTCGACGCCCCGCTGGACGCCAACGCCCTGGCCCGGAGCGCGGACTCACCCCAGGCGAGCCGGGAAATCTATATCGTCAGTGCGGTGATGATCGACGATCAGAACCCCATGGAGCGGGCATGGCTGGACCAGCTGGCAAATGCCCTGACGCTGGAGCCAGCCCTTGCCAGGGAGCTGGAGAAACAGGTCCAGGTTGCAGCGGGCGTTTAGCCAGTCACCCTTCGAACACAGGGCGATCAGTCATCCCAGTCGTGATACTGATTGCCCTGCCTTAACAGCCAGTAGGTGACACCCAGCGCCAATGTGGTCGCGGCAATACCGAGCAGGTACATGGGCGCCAGTGTTTCGAAATCCAGCACAATGACTTTCCGGGCAATGGCCATAAGCGCCGTGGCGACCACCAGTTGCACTGGAAAGACGTTGGTGCCCAGGTAGAGCCGTATATTAATAAAGATTTCCACCGCAATCAGCACCGCCATGAAGGCACCGAAGGTGTAGAAAATATCGTTGATATTCAACAGCAGGAAAGGTGGCGTGATCAGTCTGTCGTAGATGATGTAAATAACATCGCCAACGCCCCAGAGAATAACCGCGACCATCAGTACCGCGAGCACCCGGATCGCAAAGCGAATGACCCGGTGCAGACCGCGGAAAAAAGGATCAGGGAAATCAATCGGAAGCTCCTGATGCAGTTCGTGCCGATTATCAGGTCGTGACTGGGCAGGTGTTACTTCTTTATCGTGATCGGCCATTCAATCTCTCCATACAGCCCGCGATGAACGTTCCGAATCAGGCTTTTTTGACGAACTCGGATTTCAGTTTCATGGCACCAATGCCGTCGATCTTGCAGTCGATATCGTGGTCGCCCTCTACCAGGCGGATATTCTTTACCCTGGTGCCAACCTTTACCACGGAGCTGGAGCCTTTGACCTTCAGATCCTTGATCACAGAGACCGTATCACCATCCTGAAGTTCATTGCCGTTGGCGTCACGAATCACTGCACCGGCTTCGGCAACGGCGGCTTCCGCTTCGCTCCATTCATGCCCGCATTCGGGGCACACGAGCTGAACGCCATCTTCGTAGGTGTATTCGGATTGGCATTGAGGGCACGGAGGTAACTGAGACATCAGAGATTTCCTGAGCAAGGGATTAAGGTCACGATAATACCAGAGAACAGCCCCTGCCTAGTCGTCATCCTGGCGTTCAGGCTTCAGGAACTGAGTTCCGCCGGAGCGTGAATTCAGTTGTGTGATGTTTGTGGGCGCACCTTCCTCATCCAGTTCAACGATGCCGATTCCGGCGTTATTCCAGAGTCTTTCGCCCGCATCTCGGCCCTCGGGTTCCCGGGGTGTTACCCGCATGCGCCGACGCTTGGTGAACCAGTTCAGTGGTGACCAGGGCGCGTAGAGCCAGCGGTTGATGCGGTCCAGCCACTCCATGAGGGTGTGGGGGAATTCGTTCTTGATGCCGCTACTGGTGATCTGCCAGATTCTCGGCCGGTCCGGCCGGTGGCGAAGGCGCACGTCGTAGGCGAAGGAGTAGTGAACGTCGCCAGAGAGGATCACGAAGGTTTCCGGGGTACGCGAGTGGCGGAAGATGTTCAGCAGCACACTGGCGGCACCCCGATGGGCCATCCAGTTTTCTGCGTCCACCACCAGTGGCTTGCCAAAGAAGGTGAACACGCTCTGGATCACTTCAATCAACTTCACACCGAACATGGGCGCGGGAGACACCACAATCACGGCCTTTTCGCCCATGATGTCCTGCTGGAATTCGCTCAGGGCTTCCCAGTCGAGCAGACCAGAGGGTCTGGCGCGGTTTAGCTCACTGCGCCAGCGACGGGTACGGGTATCCAGCACCACAATGCGCGGTGAGGTCTGCAGATTGTAGTGCCAGTTTTCGAACTGCAGCAGTTGATTAATCAATTGGTCCTGCAGCGCCTGATCAAACACAGCGCCCTGCTCCGCCGATGACGCCAGCGACCGGATAGCCGGCATGATGTCGTCAAAGGCATCGGGGTTATTGCCCCACCCCTGGCAAAGCAGGTAGGCGACCAGGGCATTGCCCACGATGCGACGGGAGAACGGGTGTTCGTAGGTTGTAGCTTCCCACAGGGCAGACAGATTCCAGTCGTCCGTCACGTCGTGATCATCGAAGATCATGTAGGTTGGAAGATGCGCCAATGCCCGTGACGCGCGGGGCAATCCGGCCACGAATTCGTCGATAGCGGCTTGCTGCTGCTGGTAGACCCCTGCGTCTACCGAGGACAGTGCCGGTCGGTCCATGGTGACCAGGTGCCAACACACGGGCGACCAGACCAACAGGTACATGGCCATGACTTCGTTAAAGGAGATCAGGTGGTTGTGGGCGCTGGCGGTGGTGAATACCGGCTTCCTGACGCCGCCAAAGAAACGCTCTACCAGCGCCTCGTTGCTGCGAATATCCGGCAGCAACTTTTCCCGGTGAAAGTAGGTGTCCGGGTTCTCCCGCAATGCCTTGCTATCACTGACCGAGCTCCCGGTGAGCACTTCATCGTACAGGCCCAGGCAATCGATCAGGCTGTGTATGGCCCGAAGCATGGGGCCTGCGACATCGTCGGCGTAGATCTGGTCGCCGGTCATCAGCATCAAAGCGGGTCGTTTGGCAATGTCAGACCGGGCTTCCAGTAGCGTCTGGTCCACCCTCACCAACCCGTCGGCCGCCGAGGAATGAGGCCGCCGGCATGAGCCATGGGCCAGGCGGTCCAACCGCTCTTTAATGACAAAATCGGGCCGGCTGGATCCCGGCATGCAAAGGTGTGGCGCCCATTGCTCGATCCAGGATTCTTTACCATCGCCATTCTCAGGCGACAGAGCGCCGGATACACCCAGGTCGTACCCGATGCGGGTGTTCACCGGCAGCGCATCGTCGGGCTCAACATCGATCAAATGCAGCCAGGCATGATCCCCGAAGCGTATCCGGGTGACTTCGTTTTCGGAAAGCTCCCGATCCATCCACGGCTTGCTGGCATCCTCCCGATAAAGGCGCAACCGCAGGGCCAGCGAACAGGACCCCACCAGCCAGAGGGTGAGCCTGTCAAAAGTGGTGTGCCTGAGAATCGGCCCGGCCAGTACTGGCGGCAAGGACTGCAAAGGCCGTTCGCTCATTTAATCCTCCTGACACACTTCGACATTTACCTGACCTCAAGGCGAGACCCTCGCCAGTATGGTCGGGTTTTCGGACAGCGGCAGTGCAATCACCACTCCCTCGTTAGATGAGGGGTACACATCCGTCAGCGCCGTCACGTTCACCTGGTGCGACACCAGCACCACCGGCGGCCCGGGTTCCAGCTCGTTCACAATCGCAATCGTCTGCTCGGTCTGCATCTGCCCGTCACCGCGGTTGCGGAAAAACGAATTCAGCGATTTCATCTCCTCCACCGGCCCCACGTTCATTTCGCGCGCCGTCTCCAGACAACGGCACCACTGACTGCTGAACATCCGCGCCTGATCAATACCATGCTCCGCCAACAAAGGCTTCCAGGCCCTCGCCTGTTCACGGCCAGTGTCGTTCAGATTACGCTGTGTGGAGCAGTCGTCCACTCTGAAATTGGCCGGGTCCCCGGTACCCGGCGCCAGGGCATGCCGCAGCATCAAAACCGCCCGGCCCTCTCGAAGAGCCTCCCAGGCCTCTGCGTTGGCATCAGCGGCGAATGCGTTAAAGCAGAAGACAAAACTCAACAAACCCGATAACAACAACCGGCTGATCATAATCAACACCTCCCCGAAACAATGTAGAGAGATACGCGAGCCCACCCTACCAGGCTCACATCAACAAAAGGTAAACTCCGCACAGAACCGAACCAACAAAGGAACCATCCATGCCAATCTGGGTCGACGCCGACGCCTGCCCCGTCCCCATTCGGGAAATCCTCTGCCGCGCCGCCACCCGCTGGCAGGTTGAAACAACGTTCATTGCCAACCACGCCATTAACCTGCCCCCGAGCCCTTACATCAAACGCCGGCAGGTGCCCCAGGGTTTTGATGTGGCCGACAACGAAATTATGGACCAGATGCACCAGGGTGACCTGGTTATCACCCAGGACATCCCCCTGGCCGCCGAAGCCATCGAGAAAGGCGCGGACGTATTCAACCCGCGCGGCCAGGCCTTTACCAAAGAAAATATCCGCCAGCGCCTGGCCATGCGCAACTTCATGGAAGAGATGCGAAACGCCGGCCAGGTCACCGGCGGACCGCCACCGTTAGGCCAGACCGACCGCAAGGAATTTGCGGACAAGCTGGACCGCTGGCTGCAACGGAACAACCGCAAGTGATAATGATTCTGTTTTAAAACCCTGAGAAATCCGCTACCCTTGCCGCTTTTCTGGCGCAAGCGGAGCGAATCATGAGCGAGCCTTCCCACAAGACCACCAGCAGTTTCGCAGCGCTCGGGCGCCTTCTGCGTTATGCCAGAGGCTATCGCCGCAAGATCATCGCCGCAGCCACCTGCTCCGTGATCAACAAGCTGTTCGATATTGCCCCGGAAATCCTGATTGGTGTTGCCATTGATGTGGTGGTCAATCAGGAAGAGAGCTTTGTGGCGGGCCTGGGGTTTGAAACCGCCCAGGAACAGATCACCATTCTGGCCGTCCTCACCTTCTTCATCTGGGCCGGCGAATCCATCTTCGAATACCTGTACCAGATCCTCTGGCGCAACCTGGCCCAGCGCCTGCAGTCCGACCTGCGGCAGGATGCCTACGAGCACGCCCAGAAACTGGACATGAGCTTCTTTGAAGCCCGCAGCTCCGGCCAGCTTGTGGCCACCATGAACGATGACGTCAACCAGCTTGAGCGCTTCCTGGATGGCGGCGCCAACGCCATGATCCAGGTGGTGGTGACCGTTGTTGCCGTGGGTGCGGTGTTCTTTGTGCTGTCTCCACTGATTGCACTGCTGGCATTCACACCGATTCCGCTGATCGTCTGGGGCGCGTTTTACTTCCAGCGCAAGGCCGGACCACTGTATGCGGACGTTCGGGAGAAGGTGGGCGACCTTTCCAGCCGACTGGCCAACAACCTGGGAGGCATTGCCACCATCAAGAGCTTTACCGCTGAAAAGCGCGAGGCCGAGCGCCTGAAGGCCAGCAGCGAGGCGTATGTGGAGGCCAACCGCAGGGCCATTCGTATCAGTTCGGCCTTTATTCCGGTTATCCGCATGGCGATTCTTGCGGGATTCCTGGCCACCTTTACCGTCGGCGGCATGATGGCGCTGAAAGGCAACCTGAATGTCGGCGCTTACGGGGTATTGGTGTTCCTGACCCAGCGCCTGCTCTGGCCCCTGACCGGCCTTGCGGAAGTGATCGACCTGTTTGAACGGGCCATGGCCAGTACCCGCCGCATTCTCGACCTGCTGGCCGAGCCGGTGCATGTGAAAGACGACGCCCGCAAAACCCTGGAGCAACCGGTAAAGGGTGAAGTCAGCTTCGAGGAAGTAAGCTTTCACTATCCGTCCAGTGGTGCCGGTATCGACAATATTTCCGTACAGGTACCGGCCGGAAACACCCTGGCGCTTGTGGGCGCTACCGGCTCCGGCAAGTCGACACTGATCAAGCTGCTGCTGCGTTTTTACGATCCGACGGGCGGCCAGATTCGCATCGACGGGCAGCCCATCCAGTCCGTCAGCATTAAATCCCTGCGGGAAGCCATCGGGCTGGTGAGCCAGGATGTTTACCTGTTCGAAGGCAGCATCCGCGACAACCTCGCCTACGGATTCCCGGGCGCCAGCGACGAACAGATCATTGAGGCGGCAAAAACCGCTGAAGCCTGGTCTTTCATTGAAGCGCTGCCAGAGGGGTTGTCCACCGCCGTGGGAGAACGGGGCGTGAGGCTGTCCGGCGGACAGCGCCAGCGCCTGTCCCTTGCCCGGGCGTTGCTGAAAGATCCCCCCATCCTCGTTCTCGACGAAGCCACCAGCGCCGTCGACAATGAAACCGAGGCCGCCATCCAGCGCTCGCTAAAGCGCATCGGCCATAACCGCACGGTGATCATGATCGCTCACCGCCTGTCCACCATTGTGGATGCAGATACTATTGCGGTAGTGGACGGAGGTCGGATTGTGGAGTCCGGCCAGCACGAGGATCTGCTGGAAAGCAACGGCGCCTATACCGCCCAGTGGCGGGTACAAACCGGCCAGGCATAGTGCCTGGCACCCGCTATCAAGAAACACATAACATTATTGATAGTAATTCGCATTTAGATTATGCTGCAGGCCTTCAGAATCATTGGAGCCTGCATGTCTGCGTTCTTCGAAGTATCCCGCCTGGATGTGAACATCGGCGACACCTCCATTCTCCGGAACATCAACATCGACTTCCGGGAAGGCGAGGTTACCGCTTTGCTCGGGCATAACGGCTCCGGCAAGTCGACTCTGCTCAAGGTTCTGGCCCGGCAAATATCCCACACTGCCGGCGACGTCAGCCTGCTGGGCACTTCCTTCCACACTACCGGCGCTCGGGAATTTGCGCGTACGGTGGGCTACCTGCCCCAGCATCCGCCGGGCACCGACGGCCTCACAGTAAGGGAACTCGTCGCTCTGGGCCGCTATCCCTGGCGCGGGCCACTGGGCCGCTACAACAACGAAGACCGTCAGTTGATCGAGCAGGCTATTGCAGACACCGGGCTTAACCGCTTCCAGCATCGCTCTGTGGACACGCTCTCCGGAGGCGAACGCCAGCGGGCATGGATTGCCATGCTGCTGGCCCAGCAAACCCGCTGCCTGCTGCTTGATGAGCCCATCTCGGCGCTGGATGTGAAACACCAGGTGGAAACCCTGCGCCTGGTGCATCGCCTGGCCGAGCAAAGGGAGCTGACCGTAATCGTGGTTCTGCACGATGTGGACCTGGCCGCCCGCTTCTGCGACCGCCTGGTAGCGCTCAAAACCGGGCAACTGATTGCAGACGGCAGCCCGCGGGAGATCATGGATTCAGGGATACTGGAAACCATCTACGGTGTCCCCATGGGCGTGATGGAGCGTGCGCCGGGGCAGTGGGTTTCCTATGTCCATTAAGTATTCCGCCAGAGCCTTTTTGGCACTGCTGTTCATCGGCTTGCTCTCGTTACCGGCCAGCGCTGAAACCTGGCAACACGAGTACGGCACCATCACCCTGGATGACACCCCTAAGCGCATTGTTACCCTTAACTGGGCTGCCACCGAAGCTCTGCTGTTGCTTGGCGTAACACCGGTGGGCGTGGCCGACCGGGATGGCTACGATGTATGGGTGAATGAGCCTGCGCTTCCAGCCAGTGTTCACAATATTGGCACCCGCGTGGCGCCAAGCCTGGAAGCCATCGCGGAACTGAAACCGGACCTGATCGTCACCAGTTCGGAAATGGCGCCTGCCTCCAGCCTGCTTGAACGGATTGCACCGACCTACGTGATCAGCGTGTACAGGGAAGGCAATCGGCCCTTCGAGAAGGCCAGCGAAATGCTGACCACACTCGCTGACATGCTCGGCCGTGAAGACCGGGCCAATGCCATTCTGAAAGACCTCGAACAGACCCTGGGAACCCAGCGCCAACGCCTGGAAGACGCAGGCATGACCGGCAAACCGGTGGCCCTGGTGAATTTCGTGGATGACCGACATGTGCGCGTTTACGCGCCCAACAGCCTGTACCAGACCACCCTGACGGCCCTCGGGCTTGAAAACGCCTGGCCCCTGCAGGGCAACTTCTGGGGATTCTCGGTTGTCGGGCTGGAAGCCATCGCCCCTTACCAGAACAGTCGCATTGTGGTGATCTCCCCGATTTTGCCCGGGCTTGCCGACACATTGGCCAACAGCCCTTTCTGGACCTACCTGGCCCCGGTCAGGCGTAACGAGGTTTACCGGATAGACGCCGTGTGGCCATTCGGCGGTGTGTTTTCGGTAAAACGGCTGGCAACCATGCTGACAGATGCCCTGCTGGAAGGAGGCTCCGACAATGTACGCTGACGCCTCCGGCCTGCCCGCGTCGCGCCCGGTCATTCCCGCAAAACTGCCGGTGGCGGCAGTTATTCTGTGGGTCGGCGCGCTGATTGCCAGTTCCGCCCCCTGGTTGGGCGAACTGGATGCCGGCGCGCTGGTGTCGGCGTTCTGGACCTTTGATCCTGACAACTATTCCTCGGTTCTGGCCCACTACAGCTGGGCACCCCGGGTGTCCATCGCCATCCTGATCGGCTGCGGGCTGGGGCTGGCCGGGGCCATTACCCAGCAGGTACTGGGCAACCCGCTGGCCTCCCCCACCACCCTTGGTGTGGAAGCCGGCGGCCAGTTCGGCGTCACCGTTGCCACGCTGTTTGCACCCGGGCTGCTGGCATTCAGTCCCGACCTGGCAGCGATTGGTGGTGGTCTGCTCGCCATCGGCATGGTGATCGCGCTCACCTGGCGGCTCGGATTCTCTCCGGTCACGGTTATTCTGGCAGGCCTGGTCATCACCTTCTTCCTGGGAGCCATGAACATGGCGTTCCTGCTGCTCAAGGGGGAGTGGCTGGGCAATCTGTTTATCTGGGGCGCCGGTTCGCTGGTACAGAACAACTGGGGGCCGTTCATGGAGCTCTGGCCCCGGGTACTGGTACTCGCCATTCTGATGTTGCTGCTGACGCGGCCGCTGCAATTACTGCAACTGGGGCAGACCTCCGCCAGTGCCCTGGGCGCCAGAGTCGGGCTTATACGGGCACTGGCGCTGTTTCTGGTGGTGCTGATGACGGCCACGGTTGTCAGCCGGGTTGGCGTGGTGGCCTTTGTGGGCCTGGCCGCGCCAGTTCTGGCCCGGCTCTTGGGAGCCCGCACACTGGGCAACAAACTGCTCTGGAGCACCCTTATGGGGGGCGGTCTGTTACTGCTGGCCGACACCCTGGCGCACTGGGCGTCCACCTGGGGAAACGGTTCCCTGGTGCCCACAGGCACCACCACCGCGCTCATTGGCGGCCCGGTCATCCTGCTCGCGCTTCAGAGTTTCAGGAACACCCATCACATGCCTGGGCAGGAATCCGGCCCGGGCGGCTTTCTGCCCAGGCGCCGATCACCCGTTCTGGTTACCGGCATCGTTACCACACTGCTGGTAACCACCGTGGTTGTCTCCATGGGCTGGGCTCCGGGACTGGACGGCTGGCACTGGACATCAATAACACAATGGGGCGATGCCTGGGTGTGGCGTGGTCCCCGACTGCTGGCAGCCATGCTTGCCGGAGTGGCGCTGGGGCTGGCCGGCACACTGATTCAGAGGATGACGGGCAACCCCATGGGCAGCCCGGAGATGCTGGGCATCAGTGGCGGTGCCGCTTTGGTGATGGTGTTGATTGTGCTTACGGGCGCCGAAGTCAGCCGGATTGGCCAGCTTGGCGCGGCCACACTGGGCGCCGCGGGCGCTCTTTGGCTACTGATTCTGCTCGCCCGTAAACACCGGTTTGCAGGGAATCAGCTTCTGCTCGGTGGTCTGGCCCTGTATGTGTTCATGGACGCCGGCCTGCGGCTGGTGATGGCTTCTGGCGGCACCGTTGCCTCGCAACTGCTGAACTGGATGTATGGCTCCACCTGGCTGATTTCTGAAGGCGAGGCTTTCGGCCTCTTGGGCTTTGTCGTGCTGGTCAGCACCTTGCTGCTGTTGATTGTGCGCCCATTGACCATTCTGCCCCTCGGCGATACCGCTGCGGCGTCTCTCGGGCTTTCGGTATCCCGTGCCCGGCTATTGCTGCTGCTACTGGCTGCGGTATTGACCGCCGCCGCGACTGTGGTCATTGGCCCCCTCAGTTTTGTGGGGCTGATCGCCCCGCACCTGGCAAGGGTGCTGGGGCAACAAACCGTCGGTCGGCAGATGATTGTGGCGGCCCTGGTCGGGGGCCTGCTGCTTGCCGTGGCAGATTATCTTTCCCGGATTATTGTCTTCCCCAGCCAGTTGCCGGCCGGGTTGCTGGCGGCGCTGGTGGGCGGCATCTATTTCCTGTGGGGGCTGAGCCGCCATGGCCGATCCTGAATACGCCTGCCTGTCAGGCACATGGGCCGAACGTTACGCCCGACTCCTGGCATCCGCCGGGCTGGACCGGGAGTCCATCCTCGGCCAGGCACTTCAACCTTCTGCCGACGAACGCCCCGGTCTGTTTTCTCTGGCGCAGTGTCTGGAACAGCCGACACTGCTGACTGACCAGGTCCAGACCGATTACCCGGAAGCTTCCGATTCCCGCGCCATACGGGCCCGTGTTTCCGTGCTTCAGCAGGATCTCGCGTTAAACGTGATTGCCCCACTGACCCTGCGGCTATTCCGGGATGGCCAGGCTCCCCTGCCCGATCCCCGGCGCATTTTTCTCGCTCCTGTTGAGCAGGGGGAACCGGTGACGTCCCGTTGGTTCCAGGCCCCGGGTGTGCCTGCTGTCGATGAGGAGTGCTTTGTCCGCTCGGTCGGGAAGCTGACACGGGATTGGTACCCGGTGTTCAGGCAGCGGATGGGGGTGAGCCCCGGAGCCTACTGGAGCAGCATCGGGCTCGGGTTGGGGGCGCCGTTTTCGGCGGTATGGAATCTGGCAGAGCCTGCTGAAACCTGTGACCTGGCCCAGCGCTGGCTGGGGGAGTTTCGCAATGACGCCAACCAGTTCATCGACTGGATTCCGGCGGTGTTTGGCGGGCAAACCACGGCCATTCCGCAGCGGAAGGGATGTTGCCTGAAGTATCTGTTATCCGAGGGGGGTTATTGCGGCACCTGTGGCGTCTATCGGAAGGAGCGACTGGCAGCTCTCAGCCAGCCATCAAACCCCGATAGCCGAGCCCAGGGCCAGGCCAATGGCAACCACGCCGATAACCATACCAGCGCCTGCCGCCAGCTTTAATCCTTCAATCATTTCCTGTTCGGGCGTCATTCCTTTTCCTCCCTTTTGTCATCAATGAGGGCGGGAGTGATTTCCCGCCCTCTCTTTACCTCCGGATCAGTAGACCCAGGAGACTGTCAGGCTGGCGTTCGCCGGGTCGCCATAGAAACCCTGGGCAGAAGTGCCAAACTTTTTGAGACTTTCGATGTATTTCTCGTCGGTCACGTTGTTCACGTTCAGCGTGGCGTTCCAGTCACGGGCAAAGTCATAGCTGGCCATCATGTCCACCACCGCATAGCTTTCCTGTTCGGTGACGATCTTCGCTCCGGCGTTCGGCCCGGTGGTGGCCACACCCTGATCCTGGCTGATGGACGACTGCCAGCGTACCTTGCTGCCCAGCTCAAGCCCTTCGACGCCCGGCACTTTCCAGGTACCCCGCAGCTGGGCCAGGTGCTCCGGCACAAAGGGTTTGGCGGAGTTGCCATCGGCATCTTCGATGTCCACATAGGTGTAGCCGGCGAACAGCTGGATTCGGTCGGTTACGTCGCCCACGAACTCAAGCTCAACACCCTGGCTTTCAAGTCCGTCTATGCCGCGATAGTACGCGTCCAGAGTACCCGCGAAGGTGCCTGCAACATCAGCCACGTTCTGTTGTTCCGTCTGGAAAAGCGCGACCGTGGTGTTCACCCGATCATTCAGGAATTCGCTCTTCAGGCCCAGCTCGTAGTTCACGCCATCGATCGGGTCCAGGCGATCCCGGTTGATGTCCAGCTCGGTTTGCGGCGTGAAGATTTCGGTGTAACTGGCATACACGGAATGGTTGTCGTTCAGATCGTAGATCAGCCCGGCGTAGGGCGTTTCAATCGCATCGTAACTGGTGGTTTTCTCTGCGCCGTAGCTGGTGCCTTTACTGTCGAGCCAGGTCAGACGGACACCGGTAATGGCTGTCAGGTTGTCGGTCAGGGTCCAGCGGGCTGCAGCGTAGGTTGCGGTTTCACGATCCGTCCAGTCTGATCCGCCAACACCATTATCGAACGTGGGCCGCGGATAATTGCCATCCCACTCATTCAGAGGTGGCAGCGCGTTACCAATACCCTGACCATAGCGGGACTCGTCCACCGTTTCTGAGCGGGACCAGGTGGCTCCCAACACCAGCTCATGGGTCCGATTTGCCAGATCGAAGGGGCCGGTCGCATAAGCGTCTACCACCAACTGCTCTACGTTGAGATCGTATTGACTCGGATAGGCCAGCAACCCGTCACCGGTTTGCGGATCCGGCGTGCCGTATTGGTAGAACAACTCTGATTCACTGTCATTCTCCAGCCGGAATACGGTGCCCTTGGCCCGCCAGCCGCCAGCCAGCTCCTGCTGCAGCTCCACGAAACTGTTGTGCTGGGTGTTGTCCCAGTAGGACCAGTCTGAAGCGGTGCTGGTTGATCGGGCGAAGTCTGTTGCGGTGCCATCGGTGTAGAACAGCGGCAACGCGCCCCAAAGCGGGCTGTCGGTGTCCGAGGTCTGTATGGAATGGCCCAGCGTCAGCAGCGTGGTGTCCGTCAGGTCTGCCTCAAGCACGCCGTAAAACATCTGCTTTTCGTTGCTGTAGCGGTCGAGGTAGGAATCCTTGTCCTCGTAACCGGCAACCACACGGCCACGCACGGCCCCGGATTCCGAAACCTCACCCGACACATCCCCCACAATGCGCTTCTTGCCCCAGGATCCCCCGGTGACCGCAACAGAGGCATTGGTCTGTGCTGTCGGGCGTTTGCGGATGAAGTTAACGGTTGCCGCCGGGTTACCGGAACCGGCCATCAGGCCGTTCGCACCGCGCACCACCTCAACCCTGTCAAAGAAGGCCGTATCCAGTTCGCCCTGCACGTTGTCGTATACCGCCGGCAGCCCGACGCCATCGTACTGGAAGTTGTTGATATCGAAACCGCGGGATGTGTAGTAGGTGCGATCTGTCTCAACGGATTCCACGGTCACGCCGGTGGTTCCCTCCAGCACATCGTTGATATCGTTTTGCGCAAAATCGTCCATCTGCTCGCGCGTCACCACGGTTATTGCCTGCGGTGTTTCCCGGTGGCCGAGCTCCATCTTCATGGAGGTTGTGGTTGCCCCGCTGGTGTAACTGCCGGTGGATTCAGAGGACACCTGAACACGCTCTGCGGATACATCCAGTGCCTGGAGTGTTGTGGGCTGGTTGTCCTGGGCCGAAGCGAAAGCCGGCAGGCTTGCACAAACGATTGCGGTGAACAGCGCCTTTCGGCGGAACAGGGGTTCCGGAATTCGGGACATCTTTTTCTCCGTTTCAGGGTTTATTACAGGGCTTAAATCTCATTCTCGTATATTAATACGAATCATTATCGTTTGAAATACCAAAACACTGATCCATTGATTTTTTGTCGCCCTATATACCCTTGCGAGACAAGACGCCTCGTTGGAGCACACTCCAACTGCTATCCTCAAATATCAGTCAGGATTGAACGGCGCCAACAGAAACGGAGGTTCCCATGCGAACTGGCACACGACTGATCCTCGGCCTCAGCTTTGTGATGCTTTCAGCGACGGCGGCGTCGGAACAGATTTTTTCTTCCGATAAGGCGGAGTTCCGTCTGGAAACCGTGGCACAGAATCTTGAACACCCCTGGAGCCTTGCGTTTCTGCCGGACGGCTCCATGCTGGTTACCGAGCGTGAGGGACGGTTAAGAATCATCCGTGACGGCTCGCTGGTAGACGAACCGGTGAGCGGACTGCCAGAACTTGTCGTTTCTGGCCAGGGCGGCCTGCTGGACGTGATCCTGGACCCGGATTTCGAGACTAACCAGATCCTGTTTCTCAGCTACGCCCACAAGGTAAGCCGCGAAGGCATGACCACTCGGGTGGCAAGGGCAAAACTGGATGGCAACCGGTTAGCGGATGTAGAGGTGATTTTCGAAGCCCTGCCCCGCGGTACCACCGGGCGGCACTTCGCTGGCCGCATGGAATTCGACCGCGATGGCAACCTGTACGTGGCCGTGGGTGACCGGGGCGAGATGAACCGTGCCCAGGCGACGGATGACGATGCCGGTGGCGTGCATCGCCTGACCACTGACGGCGAGCCGGCTCCCGGCAACCCGTTCACCGACGACCCCACCGTAAACGACACCTTCTTTACCTACGGCAATCGCAATATCCAGGGCATGACCATTCATCCGGAGACTGGTGAAATCTGGAGCCACGAACATGGGCCCAGGGGCGGCGACGAGATCAACATTATTCGTGCCGGTAACAACTACGGCTGGCCGGACGTCACTTACGGCATCGATTATTCAGGGGTGCCCATTACCGACAAGACCACCATGGAGGGCGTGACTGACCCGCTGCATTACTGGGACCCGTCCATTGCCCCCTCGGGCATGGCGTTCTACACCGGGGACCAGTTTCCTGAATGGCAAGGCGATCTGTTTGTGGGCGCACTGAAGATGCGTAAGCTGGTACGCCTGAGTATCGAAAACGAGGACGTCAAAGAGGAAGAGGATTTGCTGGAAGACCTGGGCGAACGTATCCGCGATGTGCGGATGGGGCCTGACGGCGTCCTTTGGTTACTGACAGACCATTCCGACGGCAAGGTTTACCGGATCGTACCCGCGGAATGATCCGGTGCCCTCAGTTCGGAGCGTCAGTTCGGATCATAGCTTCTTTCGGTTTTGTCGTACTGGGGAATATCGTCCGTGATGGCAAACCAGTCCGACTTGGAACCGACATAAACGTGTGATGCCGGTCCTTTGCCCAAAGGCTCGTTGATCATGCCGACCCGCAGGCGCAGGATACCGGGAATGGCATCAACCCGGCTGTACAGCTGGCTGCCGCAGCGGGGGCAGAAACCCCGGTACTTGCCCGGGCGGGATTCGTATTCCCGGACCAGCTCTTCACCCGCGGTAAAACGGGTACGGATTTTCTGAATCGGCGCGCTGGCGGAAAAAGCACTGCCATGGGCACGCCGGCACTGGCTGCAATGGCACAGGGCTATGGGCCCCAACGGCCCGTCGTATTCCAGTTTGATATCGCCACAAAGGCATTGCCCAGTCAGCATTATTTGACCTCAGTCGTTAGTCGGCTCGCCATCTTCCCGCGGCCGTTATGATAACCACCTGCCACTTGAAGAACCAGCGGGCGGGCACCACATACAAGTCAGAGCGTTTGCAAAGGAGGACACTATGGCATTCAGCACACTTCCGAAAATCGGTATGGGCACCTTCCGCCTGAAAGGTAACGATGCGCGTGAGGCGGTTAAAAGCGCCCTTTCTCTGGGTTACCGGCATATCGATACCGCCCAGATGTATGGGAATGAGTCTGAAGTGGGCGATGGCATCACCTCCAGCGGCATCCCCCGTCGCGAGATTTTCCTGACCACCAAGATCTGGCACGACCAGCTTCGCCCGAGTGACCTGATCAACAGCCTGCACGACAGCCTGGCGCGGCTGAAAACAGACCACGTGGATCTCACCCTCATCCACTGGCCGTCACCGAACGACGAAGTGCCCATGGCGGACTACCTCGGTGCCTTACGAGACGCACAACGGGAGGGGCTGACGTCACACATCGGCATATCCAACTTCACCTGCGCCCAGATGGACCAGGCGAAAGAGATTCTGGGCGACACGGCCATCTTCACCAACCAGGTTGAGGTCCATCCTTTCCTGGCCAATCGCAAGGTGGTTGAGCATGCGCAGAAACTGGGCATTACTGTGACAGGCTACATGCCGCTGGCCGTGGGTAAGGTAATGGAAGATGAAACCCTGATCCGCATCGGCCGGGAGCACAATGCGTCTGCGGCACAGATTGCCATTGCCTGGGTCGTGTCCCGGGGCGTGGTACCGATTCCATCATCAACGCGCCCCCAGCACCAAAAAGCCAACCTGGATGCGCTCGAAATCACGCTCAGTGCGGATGAAATCGCTCAGATCGACAAGCTGGACCGTGGTGAACGAATCGCTAACCCGGACTTTGCGCCGGCCTGGGACTGAACCAGAAGCTAACCATCGTCAGCGCCAGTGTGGCAGCGGGAAGGACAAACATCAGCCGTGTGCCAAGCGTCCACAAGGTTGCCGCACTGAACAGGCACCAGAGCAACGGCAGCAGCAGAAACAGCCAGCGAACCCGCCTGGGCAACAGCAGCAGGCAGGGTAGAGAGGCGGCAACGGTCACGTCTGGCGTGATCCCGAAGAGGGCGACGCCCTGCCAGTTTCCGGACTGCGCCACTGCCAGCAATGGCAGCAGCGACGCCATCACCAACCAGCCGATGCCCGCCTGCCATCGGCGCGCAGGCGCTGCAGAACGTCCATCCCAGGGCCAGACCAGCGCCGCCACGGTTAACAGCGCAGCTTGCAGAATAAAGGCCCAGCCAAACCAGGCGGCTGGTATATTGATGGGCCCGTAATACTCCCTCAGGAACCCGGCACCGCACCACATCCAGGCGGCCGCCAGCAGCAACAGAGTGCCCCGTTTCGCCAGCCTGTCACCACGCGCCAGCAACCCGGCAATCAACAGCATCATTGCAACCGCAATGGCCTGCCAGGGCCAGAAATCCTGATTGATACGAACAAAGAGCCGGAGAAACACCTCCGGCCCGAACATCAGAAAGTCAGACAGTGAATAGCTCAACCAATTCACATCGGTCATAACCCCGCCACGTAATCGGCCATTTTCCGGCGCTGTTGTTGATCAGGAAGCGTCCCGTACAAAGCGCCCATGTTCTCTTCCATATGCTCCACACGGGTTGTCGCCGGAATGGCACAGGTGACCGCCGGGTGGGACACGATGAACTTGAGGAAAAACTCGGCCCAGTTGCCACAGCCAGCCTCCTCTGCCCAGCCGGGCAATGGCTCGGACTGGAAGCGACGGAACAGGCTGCCGCCCTGGAACGGGCGATTCACAATGACCGCAATGCCCCGCTCTCTTGCCAGCGGCAACAGGCGTTGTTCCGCTTCCCGGTCCAGTACATTGTAGGTCAGTTGCACAAAGTCGAGGGGTTGCTGTTCCATGATTTGGGCAAGATCCCGGTGGCGCCGGCCGTGGGAGGTGGTGATACCCAGATATCTGATATCCCCGTCTGCCTTCATCTGCTTCAGGGTGTCCAGGTGTTCCTCCCACGCCAACAGATTGTGTACCTGCTGCAGATCAAAGCGCCCGATGCCCCATTTTTCGCGGGTTTCCCTGTCCTGCTCCCGGGTGGCACCGCCATCCCGGGTCCAGATCTTGTTGGCAGCAAACACTTTGTCATGGGCGTTCAGGGTCTCAAGTGCTTCCCCCATGACATCATCGGCCGAGCCGTACATGGGCGACGAGTCCACCAGGGTGCCGCCCCGTTCAAAGAACGCCTTCAACACCTCGGTGCGCTCGTTCACCAGATGCTGGTCCCCGCCCACATTGAACGTGCGCCAGGTACCCATGCCAATCACGGGCAACCGCTCGCCGGAGGAGGGAATGGACCGGGTGATCGCTGCCTCGCCGGGTGCTGCCATCAGTACCGGCATGCGAAGTGAGAGGCCGGTGGCCGCCAGTGCGGCCAGGAACTGTCGTCGGGTCCATTGTGTTGCCATGCCTCAGCCTCCGGTATCCGTTGCGCTCATGATTGCACCGCTCATAATTGCACTACGTACCCGCACTGGTTCAGGTTTTGTTCTTGCTGACTATCGTAACGCTGCACGATGTCCGGTTGCTAACCTGTTGATTAAATAGAGCACTTACATCCCTTAACAAAAAGGTAGTATAAACAACGACACTACTGGCATTTTTTAACGTCATGTATAGCCTTTCCACATAGTATGAGCCTGAATTTTGGGCTATTGTAAGTAGATCGAGAATCAACGAGCGTTGCACCATGTTGCTGACGGCACGAAGCCATTGTTACAAGACACACAACGGAATGGGCTGCCAGCATGGTAGAGCTGTGCCGCGCCTGCTCGTTTCCACCCTGGCAGCCATACTCTCAATTGGCACTGCATTCGCTTCTGACCCGGCCGCCAGCACCAAGAAAACCTGGAGCAGCCAGGTGCGGGATTACGCGTTTCAGTCCCTGAATGACGAGCACGCGCTGAGCATGGCGGCCATCCCCCTGAACGGCCCCGGCATCGAGCAGTATATCAACGCCGACGCGCTGATGAGCCCCGGTTCCATTCTCAAGCTGGTCACCACCTATGCAGCGCTGGAAACCCTGGGGCCGACCTATCACTGGGACACCAACTTCTATACCGATGGTGAGCTTGTGGGCGACACGCTCAACGGCAACTTCTATGTCGACCTGGGCGGCGACCCGAAGCTGACCATCGAGCGCCTGTGGAGCACCCTGAGTGAGCTTCGCGGCATGGGTATCAGCGCCATCAATGGCAATCTTGTTCTGGATGGTGACGTGTTCAAGCTGGCAGAGGGATTGCCTGTCTTCGACGACAACGGCAACAATCCCCATGCGCCATTTCTGGTTCAGCCCTCGCCCTACCTCACCAACCTTAACCTGGTGCATTTCCAGGTTCGGGCCGACGAGCGCGGCACCCAGGCCTGGAGTGCGCCCTCACTCAACGATGTTGTGATCGACAACCGGGTAACCGCAGCGGCTGAAGGGCCCTGCCCCGCCCGTAGAAACTTTGACTGGGAGCCCATCTTCCATGACGACCACCGGGTCACCGTCAGGGTAACGGGTGAGCTACCCCAGGGTTGCCGCACGACCGCGTATCTGTCTGTACTGCCCCATGAGCAATACACCGCTTCGCTGATACGCTCGCTGCTCACGGATATGGGCATCGAGATCAGCGGCAAGAGCCTGCTGGCCAGCACACCGGAAGACGCCCGACTGTTACTGAAAACCACTTCGCCCGACCTGGTTACCATGGTGCGCGACATCAACAAGTGGAGCAGTAATGTCATGGCCCGCCAGCTGTTGCTGACCATTGGCTCGGAGTACCGGCTGGATGACGATGAAGACGACCGGGTTGCCGGCATCCGCGTCATCTATCAGTGGCTTCAGGACAAAGGCGTCAATACCGCAGGCATGGTTATTGATAATGGTGCGGGCCTGACCCGTCACGGTCGCATCACTGCCCGCCAGGGTGCCCAGATCCTCCAACACGCCTGGAACAGCGATTACTCAGCTGACCTGATGGCCTCCATGCCGCTGATTGCAATGGACGGCACCATGGCCAGGAGGCTCAGAAACACCGGCCTTGACGGCAAAGGGCGCATCAAGACCGGTTATCTGGAAAACGTTCGTTCTATTGCCGGCTTCACGCGGGACGATACCAACACCACCTGGGCGGTTGTCGGCATGGTCAACAATGACCCGGCCTGGAACGGTCAGGCGGTACTGGACCGGATTATCTACTCCCTTCATCACCGCCCGCCGACCGGGACCACGCTATCCCAGGCGCCGACCAGTGGCACCGAGATTCGCTGAGCCTACGGCGTAAACAGCTCGAGTCAAATACTCCCCCCCCCCTGCGGTTGTGGCCCTGCCAACAACCGCGACCGAAAGAACTGGAAAAAAAGACCAGAAAGATGAACAGCCGGAGTTTATTTCCATACCGTCATGTCGGGATCTGAACCACCTGCTAGTCTTAAGCGTAGCGGGAGAAGGCACTCCGATTGGAGAACGTGGTCCCTGAATAAGGGTGTTCCGTTTAAAGCGGTGTCTACTTGAGTTCGGGCGAGACAAACAGTCCTCGCCCTTCACTGGAAGGAGATAGTGCATGAACAAGCATACTTCGATGTTAGGCGCTGCCGGCATTATTGGCATTGCTGTCGTTGTGGGTGGCTGTGCCAGTTCTGTAGAGCGGCCGGATGGGCAATTGCAATCTGCCGAGTCAGCCATCCAGCAGGCAGTTTCATCAGATGCCAGAGACTTCGAGCCAGTACTGTTGAACCAGGCGCAGAACAGGGTGGCCGACGCGGAAGAACTGATCGAAGCGGAAAAATATATGGAGGCAACCCGCCTTCTGGAGAAAGCTACCGTTGATGCCCAACTGGCCGGGGCACGCTCGGACACCGCGAAGGCACAGCAGGCGGTGGAAGAGATCAATACCAATATTGAAGCTCTTCGCCAACGAATCGAAGAACGCCAGTAAGGCCTCAGCGGAAACAGGAGATTGTTATGAACAAGCGCAACATGACTTTGGGCATGGCAGTGAGCTTTTCTGTCCTGATGGCCGGCTGTGCCGGTACGCCCCAGAACAACGAGCAAATCGAGGAAGCAAGGGCTGCCTACGAGGAAATCAGGAACGACCCGAACGTGGCCCGCAGCGGCGATCGTCAGTTGAGGGAGGCCAGGGACCAGTTGTCCCGTGCGGAATCGCTGCTGGAAGGTGACGCGGATATTGTCGAGATTGAGCATGCAGCCTACCTTGCCAATCGGCACGCACAAATTGCCGCCGAACAGGGAAGGCGCGCAGAATTGCAGGAACAGATCAGTTCCGCGGAGGAACGGCGCAGGAAGCTGGAGCTACAGATGAGCTCCGATAAAGCAGCGGAAGCCAGACGGGAAGCGGAAGAGCTTCGCCTGCAAATGGAAGCCATGCAAGCCGAGCAAACAGACCGCGGGATGGTTCTGACTCTTGGTGATGTACTGTTCGACCTCAACCGGGCCGAACTGAAATCCTCCGGTGAAGCAACCGTTGAGCGACTGGCCGAGTTCATGCGGGAATACGAGGATCGCCGGGTACGCGTAGAAGGCTATACCGACAGTACCGGCGCGGCTTCCTACAACCAGGAACTGTCTGAGCGCCGGGCGGAATCAGTCCGTGATGCCCTGGTCAGCATGGGTATCAGTCGTGATCGGGTAGAAACCAAGGGGTTTGGCGAAGAGTTCCCGGTAGCGAGTAATGATACGTCTGGCGGGCGGCAGCAAAACCGCCGGGTGGAGATTGTTATCTCCGACGAGGAAGGCAATATCGATTCGCGGTAACGGCAATCGTTCATTTAATAGTTAGCCATAAAAATGCCCCGGCTGGAAAGCCGGGGCAAAGCACTTCACCAATGCAGAGACTCAACGCTTTAAAACGATACTGGGTAGATATACGTTGTTCCTCCTCACTGGATCAGTTTTGCGCCTGAACAAAGTCGTCCAGCAATGTAACCGTTGCCGTGCTGGCCGGTTCGGGATTGAGACGGGCCACTGCACCATATACCCCCCCGGCTTCCAGCGTCAGGCTGCCGGACTTAAACAACTCATTACCATCCGTGTCGGTAATGACGACTACGTAATCGTCCGCGGCGACCTGCAGGTATCCTGAAGACTTCCCGTATGCGAAATCCGGTAAGGCGGGCTCTGCGTTTCCGATCATTGTATCCCCGGCACCGGTGTCCACCGTTGGCAACAGATACACGTCGACAACTGGTGCTTCCACAGCACCGTGGATGACCCTCAGTTTGGCCGCGGTCGCGATGCGACGATTGTCATCCGGGAACACCAGCGGCTCTATCTCTGTGTTGATTGACCCTGCTGCCAGGATGGTCAGCAACTGCCCGTTGGCAAAATCGATGGTTTCGTCGATTACCGCGTCAGTGCCGCCAGTTGCGGTTATAGCCAACCGGTTATCACCCACATCCAGGCCCACGTAAGAGCCCGTTGACGCAACCGAGGGGACCGTTTCACCGAACGCCAGTGCCGTAACGGCGGCGGATGTTCCGTCCGGTTCGGTGTTCAGATACACATCCACTTCACCGGCATCGGAGGAATTGTGCGCTGCACGCAGGCCAGCGCCGGTATCCACGTCCAGGAGCTCGAGAGTTTCCCCGCCGTCAACCACAAGAAGGCTGACCGGTGAATCACCGAACACAGTATTGTCGACTGCACCAATCAACAGATCCGCTCCGGACGCCAGTGGCACACCCCCACTATCGTAAACGACCACGTCACTGTTCTCCGGCGTGACACGGATGCGATAGGTATCGGCACCCACTTCCAGGGGGCCTACGTCATCTCCGAAGGAAAAGCTGAAATTGGGATCAGCCGGGAGTGCATCTCCCGCCGAGGCTGGTGTCAGGTAGACATCGACGGCCCCGCCAGCGGCCTGCTGGGCGGCTGGCGACAGGTGAGCCACCCTGAGCCGCACGGAATCCGGATTACTGCGTTCACCGTTGTCCGAGAGAAGTATGGGAGCAACGGTATCAGCACCGACACTGCCGGAGGCAATGATGTCGTAACTGATGCCCTCTTCAAATGTCAGATCGGCTGGCCCGATAACCGTCACCGTTTCGGACCCCGGAAGCAGTCCGTCCACGGTCACGGAGTAGCTCCCGACAGCGGGGTTAAGGATTGCAGCCTGTTTGAAATCCGCTCCCGCAATAGCGACGTCGCCGTCGATACCCACATTTACTGCCGGGGCGTCCGATACACCGTGAATCACACGCACCTGAGTTGTTATCGGTGCAGGATCAGAGGAACTGCTGGAACTATCAAAACAACCCGCAAGCACTATAGAGCCTGCGACCGCTACAGGTAGTGCGTATTTACTTGTCATTGTTCTGCTCCTTTAATGCAGATTAGTCATTGAGATGTGCAAATGTGGTTCGAACCTGCACAGATTCAGTCCCTGACCTGTACGTAAAAGCAACTTACGGGTGTGCGCCGAAATCGGATTTACAAAATTTGACAATTCACATGATTGTTCGTGAACTCCATCTGAAAGCCGTCAATCAACGTATGGTTCAGAGAAATTACCAGGGCAGGAATTTATGGGCCGCTATCTATTCATTACGTTATTCAGCCTGCTGGTACTGGCAGGGTGCAGCTCCACCAAACTGGCATATCGCTACGCGGACTGGGGCATCGTCTGGTGGGTGGATGACTACATCCCCATGACATCGGAGCAGGAATCCCGGCTGGAACGGGACATACGGAACCTTCGCCAGTGGCATTGCAGCACCGAACTGCCGCAATATTCCCAATGGCTTACCCGGCTCAAAAGCGACGTACGTTCCGGCGACCTTGATGAGTCGACGGTGGCCTGGCATCAGGAGAAACTGTTTGCTTTCTTCCCGCCACTGATGGATCGGGCCAAACCTGCCGCTGCACGGCTTCTGGCGAGTCTGACCGATGAGCAGGTCCGCCAGCTCGCTGAGAACATGAAGGAAAGCCAGCAGGAACTGGAAGACGAACTTCTGGCGGATAACCCGGAACAGACCCGGGCAGCCCGGGCTGAGCGCACCACGGAGCGGGTCGAGCGCTGGCTGGGCCCACTGAATGACAGTCAGCTGGCAACCGTCAGCAGGTGGTCAAAAGCCCGGGGTAAACAGACGGAAATCTGGCTGGAAGGCCGGCGCAACTGGCAGGAGGCGTTGCTGGATGCCCTGGAAGAGAGGGACAGCGACCGTTTCAGCGACCGTATCGGTTACCTGATCGACAATAACGAAGAAGTCCGTGGGGAACGTTATCAACAGATGATGGACGACAGCCGAACTGCCATAGCAGAGCTGATGACAGACCTTTTACAACAGGCGGACCAGCGCCACCTTGATCATCTGTTGGGGCGGGCTTCAGAACTGAAGGGAGACTTCGATACCCTCGCCTGTGTCGGCGAGGATACCGAAAACACGAGCAACTGAGGTCAGATTGTCAGATAGCCGCCGTCCACATTAATGCAGGTGCCTGTGGTATAGCTGGAGGCACCGGAGGCCAGATATAGAACCGTACCTGCCATCTCGTCCGGATCCGCCACCCGCTTCATCGGAATGTGGGCCATGGCCTGCTTCTTGATGGCTTCGTTGCTGGTCAGCGCACTGGCAAATTTGGTGTCGGTCAGCCCCGGTAACAGGGCGTTCACCCGCACATTCTGCTGTCCCAGTTCCATGGCAAACGATTTGGTCATGGAAATAACCGCCGCCTTGGTTACCGAGTAGATGCCCTGGAAGTGGCCAGGATTCACCCCGTTTACAGACGCCACGTTAATGATGGACCCGCCGCCATTCTTCTTCATGATCTGGGCGCCACGGGCACACATGAAGAAATACCCGCGAATGTTCACGTCCACGGTCTTGTGATAGGCACCCAGATCGGTGTCCTCTATGGGGCCGAAATAGGGGTTGGCCGCCGCGTTGTTCACCAGGATGTCCAGCTTGCCGTGCTTTGATTCGATGTGTTGCCAGATGTCTTCAATCTGGTCCATTTCTCCGATATGGCAGGCATAGGCTTCTGCGCTGCCACCCGCCTCGCGGATGCTGCCGGCCACGGCCTCGCAGCCATCAATCTTGCGGCTGCTGACGATCACGTGGGCGCCATAGTTGGCCAGGGTGCGGGCGATACTCTCGCCAATACCACGGCTGGCACCGGTGATCAGGGCCACTTTGCCGCTCAGGTCAAACAGGTCTTGCTTGCTCATTCTTCACCTCAATTTGTTATCGGAAAGTCACCAGGGAGGCGTCTTCCGCTTCCAGGTGACTGTAATTATTGAACACCGCGAGGCTGCGACGGGCCCCGGAGTGCAGGATCCGTGTGACACTGGTGTTGGCGATGACGGAATTCATTTCCAGTGCCTTGTGATCGCTCAGTTGCAGCAGGTGTTGGGCGATGACGGCAATGGGACCGCCAGAGGTGGACACCAGGGTGTCACCACCGTCTGCGTATTCAATCAGCTGCTCCAGGGATGTGATCACCCGCTCGCGGAAATCGCCCCAGGTTTCGGCGTACTCGTTATCGTGCTCGCCACTGACCCAGCGAACCATGGCTTCCTCGAAGACCTGCTGGAACGCTCTCGCGGGTTTGGGGAATGCGGCCAGGTCCCTCGCCATACGCTCACGGTTTTCCCATTCGGGGCGCAGGCGCTCAACCACCTGGGTATGGTCAAACTCATTGAAACCCTCAACCGCCTGCATGTCCGGGAGGGTGTCGCCGTAGCCACTGGCAAGGGCCTCTACGGTTTCCCGGTGGCGCTCCATGTTGCCGCCAAACACCGCACTGGGCGTTACCTTCCCGGCGAACCATCGGCCAAGAACACGGCCCTGCTCCCACCCCCGGGGCGACAGCTGGTCGTAGTTTTCCTTGCCGAAACTGGCCTGACCGTGGCGAATCAGATAGATCGTTGCCATTACAGGTCACTCGCTTCGATCAGTCGTTGGCAACGCTTCTCCAGATAATTGGCGGCATGACCAAAGGCGGCGAAGCGCTTGTCTTTGGTCTGGCCATGGTAAAAGCGGTAATAGATCTGCTGGACAATCACCGCCAGCCGGAACAGGCCATAGATTTCATAGAAGTCGAAGTTGTCGATTTTCAGGCCGGACTTTTCAGCGTAGTAAGCGACCACTTCCTTGCGGGTCAGCATGCCCGGGCGGTGGGTGGGTTGCCGGCGCAGCATCTGGAACGGGCCTTCATCGTCTGCCTCGATCCAGTAGGCCAGGCTGTTACCCAGGTCCATCAGCGGGTCTCCAATGGTGGCCATTTCCCAGTCCAGCACACCGATAACCTCGAACGGGTTGTCCGGGTTCAGCACCACGTTGTCGAAGCGATAGTCGTTGTGAATAACCACCTGGGCAATGTCGTCCGGCATCTTGTCGTTCAGCCAGCCCATGACGGTTTCAAAGTCACCCACGTCATCGGTTTTCGCCTTGCGGAAACGGTCACTCCAGCCGCCAATCTGGCGTTGTACATAACCGGCGCCCTTGCCCAGCTTGTCCAGGCCGGTGGCTTTCGCATCTACATTATGCAGATCGACCAATTTGTCGATCACGTTCAGGCACAGCTTGCGGGTATCCGCCTCGCTGAGCTCGAAGTCCTTGGGAAAATCCTGGCGCAGGATGATGCCCTTCAGACGCTCCATCACGTAGAAATCGCAACCCAGCACATCGTGGTCGTCGCAGATCGCGACGATATCGGGAACGTAGGGAAATTCGGGCTTGAGCGCCCGCATCACCTTCGCTTCCCGCAGCATGTCGTGGGCGGACTTGGCAATCTTGCCGAATGGCGGCCGGCGCAATACGTAGGAGCGGTCGCCGTAATCCACCTGGTAGGTCAGATTGGAAGCACCGCCGGGGTACTGCTTGATCGCAGGCGCGCCTTCCAGGTCCGGAATGGCCTGCTTCATGAAGCGGTCAACAGCCGCGACATCCAGCTCTTCACCTTCGCGGATATCAACAGCCTGGTCGATCTGGGTCATTCAGGGCTCTCCTCTGGTTATCAATATGGCAGCAGGCGGTGTTCAGCCCTTGCCGCCCATTTTCTTCATCCAGCGCTTGCTCTCCTGGTGCATCAGCCAGTCAAACGCCTTGGGCGCGTGGCGCTTGACCATCCACATACGACGCTCCTTGGCGTGGGGCAGTACCCAGAAATCACCTTTTTCTACCGAGCGGATGATATCGTCCGCCACATCCTCAGCGGTGATGGTGGAGCGCTTCATCAATTTGTTGACGTTCTGCTGAATACCGGGAATATCCGACCGCATGCTGCTGGTCAGATTGGTCTGGAAAAACGCCGGGCATACGCAGCTGACGTGTATACCGGAGTCTCTCAGTTCCTGGCTCAGGGTTTCCGAAAGCGCAATCACACCTGCCTTGGATACATTGTAGCTGCCCATCAGCGGCGCGAGCATGAGCCCTGCCATGGAGGCGATATTCACGAACGCACCGGCGCCCTGTTTCTTGAACTGCGGGGTAAAGGCCTTGCAGCCCCGGACCACACCCAGCACGTTGATATCCATGATCCATTCCCAGTCGGCCATGGTGGTGTCTTCAATGGAGCCTGCGGAGGCAACGCCGGCGTTATTCACCACAACGTCCACCCCACCCCATTTATTGGTCAAGTCCGCACAGATCTTCTCCAGGTCCGTCAGCCGCCGAACATCGCACTCAACAAAGTAACCTTCGCCTCCGGCGTTGTTAATCTCCTGCTCTACCGCAACACCCTGCTCCGGGTTAATGTCACCAATGCAGACCCTGGCTCCCTCTTTGGCATACTTCAACGCAATCGCCCGGCCCAGGCCATTGGCCCCGCCGGTTATAAATACTCGCTGTGTCATCTGTGTTTCACCGTTGTCTTAGTTATCTGAGTTCGTTCTATCTGAATCCGCGCGAGAGCTGGGGGCGGAACGCGCTGAGGTCCGACTCCCAAAGTTCGACTGAGCGGACGGACGGGGCGTTCTGAAACTGTGCGGAGCCATGGATGGCGGAGCTCAAGCGCCACATGGACGTGCTTGAGCGTGTTTCAGAATGCCCCGTCCGTTCGCTCACACTCCGAAATTAGCGGGCTCACTTCCGGTATTTAGCCAGCTCAAGGCGAGTAACCATCGCCCGATGAACCTCGTCCGGGCCATCGGCCAGGCGCAGAACCCGAGCATAGGCGAACAGCTGGGTCAGAGGGAAATCGTCATCGCTGACACCGGCACCTCCGTGAATTTGAATGGCATCATCCACAATTTGCTGCAGCATCTTGGGAATCACCGCCTTGATCATCGACACTTCCTGCAAGGCACCCGAAATACCCTTGGTATCCAGAGCCCAGGCACATTTCAATGTCAGCAGACGAGCCTGCTCAATCGACATACGCGCATTGGCAATGATGTCCGGGTTGCCGCCCAGTTTGGCAAGCGGGCGACCAAACGCCTCGCGGCTGGTGGCGCGTTTGATCAGCAATTCAAGTGTACGTTCCGCGGCACCAATGGCCCGCATGCAATGGTGTACGCGGCCAGGTCCCAGACGGCCTTGTGCGATCTCGAAACCGCGGCCCGGGCCAGCAATGAAGGCGCTCTTTGGCAGGCGCACGTTCTCGAAAGAGACAACGCCGTGGCCATAAGGCTCATCATAGGCGCCGAATACCGGCAGCATACGTTCGATTTTGACGCCGGGAGTGTCCAACGGCACCAGCACCATGGAGTGGCGGCGGTGTTTGTGGGCATCCGGATCGGTCAGGCCCATGAAGATGGCGACCTTGCAGTCCGGGTGGCCAACACCGGTGCTCCACCACTTGCGGCCGTTGAGGACAACCTCATCGCCTTCCACGATGGCCGTGGCTTCCATGTTGGTAGCGTCGGAAGAGGCGACGCCCGGCTCTGTCATGCAGAACGCGGAGCGGACCTCACCGCTTTGCAGGCGGGGCAGCCATTCGGCTTTCTGTTCGTCGGAGCCGTAATGGATCAGCACTTCCATGTTGCCGGTGTCCGGCGCGTTGCAGTTGAAGATTTCCGGGGCGATAAAACTGCGGCCGGTTTCTTCGGCAATCAGGGCGTAGTCGGAGTTCAGCAAGCCACAACCGTTCTTTTCGTCCGGAAAGAACATGTTCCACAGGCCCTGGGCCCTGGCTTTTTCCTTCAGTTCCTTGATGACAGGCAGCACGACCCAGGGGTTTTCCTTTGCCATCAGCTCCTTGTGGTACTGCTCTTCAATGGGAAAGATCTCTTCCTTCATGAAGGTTTTGACGCGCTTGAGATAGTCCTGGCCTTTTTCGGAAATATTGAAATCCATCGCCGTATCCTCGTGGTTTGACCGATATGGCACCAGTCTAGATTTCCCCCAACTATTACGCGACTGAATTATTCTTATCCTTTATTATAAGATCTGTTTATTCGCAAACAGGAGGCACTTGTGGCGCTCAACCGGCTGGACCTGAACCTGCTGCACGTATTCGACACCATTTACCGGGAAGGGAGCCTGACCCGGGCGGCCAGGGCCCTGCACCTTACCCAGCCGGCGGTAAGCCATTCCCTGTCACGGTTGCGGGAGCATTTCGATGACCCACTGTTCAGCCGCCAGGGCAACCAGATGGTGCCCACGCCCCTGGCCCGTCGCTTTCTGGAATCCATGCGTCCGGGTTTGACCCAGATACAGAGCGCGGTAAATCAGTTCCACGCCTTCGATCCTGTCAACCAGCGCAAAACCTACTCGCTGGCATTGCGGGACATTCTTGAGTCCACCTTTTTACCAAAGCTGATGGGCCGACTGGAGAGCTATCCGGAGCTGGAGATTGTCAGCCAGAGGGTGCCACGGAGAGATATGGAGACCCAGCTGGCAGCAGGAAAGCTGGATTTTGCGGTGGATGTACTGCTGCCGGTCAGCAACCAGACCGCCCATGAGCTTCTACGACGAGACCGGCTTGTCGTACTGGCAAGAAAGGGGCACCCGCTGATCGGCGGTGAGCTGACCATGGACAAGTACCTTGAGGCAAAGCATGTGCTGGTATCGTCCCGCTCTGAGGGGCCGGGCATCGAGGATTTCGAGCTGTCGCGGTTCGGGGTGCAGCGCAACATCCGGCTGAGGTGCCAGCACTATTACGCCGCCTGCCGGGTAGCAGAAGGAACCGACCTGCTGTTGACCATGCCGGAGAACTACGCTCGCATTATCGCCGAGCGTGCCGACATCGACATTCACACCGCCCCCGCAGACCTGCCGGCTATCGATGTGCACTTATACTGGCACAAGGCCTATGAAAGGGAGCCGGCGCTGATCTGGTTCCGAGAGCAACTGAACAGTATTGCCTGAATGCTGACGCTAAAAGGCACCAACCAGCTTCAGGAACCCGAGGAAACCTGCGGCTGTGATGCCCAGCGAGGCGGCGACAATACCAAAACCCCACCAGATGGCGGCACCGTCGGACACCGGCGCATCATGGCCCCGCAGGGTGCGGTAGAAAGCCCAGGGGCCAAGGACAAAGGCACCCATAACCGCGAATACCAGGCCCACACCCACGCCGGCAAATGTCCAGGTGGCCAGTTCTGTGGCACGGTCGGACACCTGATCTTTGACGCCGTGGCGAAGCAGAAACTGTTTGCAGAAGAACCAGATCAGGGCGAACAGGACAATGACGAAAATGAGTCCGCCAACGATGGTAATCAGGCGATAGAACAAAGTTGATCCTCAGATGCTTTTCTAACAGGGAAAGTAAGGCTTCGGCAGGCACTCAAACCCCGGCTTGGCGAACAGATACCCCTGGAACAGCGTAATACCCTGAGACCGCAGCCAGAAATACTCTTCCTTTTCTTCCACGCCTTCAGCCACGATTCGCCCGCCGAGCTGCGTCATCATTGTAATGATACCAGCTACCACTGCCTGCTTGTTCGGCTCTTTATGAACGTCTCGCACCAGGGCCATATCAAGCTTCAGCAGGTTTGGCGGACTGGCGATCAGGATATTGTAGCGCGAATAACCGGCGCCAAAGTCATCCAAGGCCGTATGGAACCCCATCTCCTTGTAGGAATTGATGATATTCACCAGATGATCAAGCGAAGACAGGTCCTCGGTCTCGATCAGTTCAAAAATGATTTTGCGGGTATCAAATTTGTACGTTTGCGCGGCAGCGAGCGTGGTCCTGATGCAATACTCGGGGTTATACACCGCATTGGGCATGAAGTTGATGCTCAGCCTGGTTTCCATACCCAGACGTGCCGCCAGCTTTACGGCTTTTACCCGGCATATCTGGTCAAAGGAGTAGCGGTTTTTCTCGTTCACCTTCGAGAGAACACTGTATGCCCCCTCGCCCTCCGGCCCCCGAACCAGGGCTTCGTATGCGTACACGCTCTCACTGGTGATATCCACGATCGGCTGGAAGGCGAAGGTAAACGCAAAATCGAGGCCTTCTCCACAAGCGCATTGCTCGCAATGAGACTCGTCAAACAGAACGGCAGGCTTATTATGCACTCAAACTCCAGACCAATTTAACGGCTCAATAGTCATAACAACACATCCTAAAGCAATAAATTGAACTATAGCCATCAAACCATTGCCGGTGAAAGCTATGTCTTGTTAAATCGTGTGGATTCCTTGTGTCACATGACTACACTGAAGCACACAACTTTCAATACGTACAAAGCGACCCGAAGGAGTATCCGGAATGGCCCAGAAAATCCGTATTGCCGTCACCCCCGGTGACGGAATCGGCCCTGAAGTGGTTGCCGAGGCAGTGCACTGCCTGGAAGCATTGAGGTCTCGTCACAATCTTCCCCTGGAGTGGACCCGCTTCCCCTGGCCATCCCACGCCTGGCATGAAGAGAACGGGGAATCCATGCCTGCCGATGCTCTTGACCAGTTGCAAAAGTACGATGCCATTCTTCTGGGTGCGCTGGGTGATCCCGGCCCGGTCGATGACCCTGACCGCTACCTGTTGCCTGACAGCATTTCCCTGGCACCACTACTGGACATGCGCAAAGGGTTTGACCAGTGGGTCTGCGAACGGCCTGCCAGGCTTCTTCCCGGTGCCCGTCAGTATCTGGCCGACGAACGTGCCAAAGACATTGATATGCTGGTGATCCGGGAAAACAGCGAGGGCGAGTATGTGAGCCAGGGCGGCCGACTCCGCAAGGGCACACCGGACGAAGTGGCTACCCAGATGGAGGTGTTCACCCGCCGCGCCACCGACCGGATTATCCGCTATGGTTTCGAGCAGGCCCGCCTGCGTGCGGCCGCCCGTGCCGAAGAAGGCAGAACCCGTCATTTCAAGACACTGGATGGCAAAATCTGCGAAAGCCAGGTGTGCATCGTTACCAAACGCAATGCGCTGCGCTACTGGGGCGACATGTACACCGAAGCCTTCGAGGAGATGTCCAGGGAATACCCGGATGTGGCAACACACCACGAACTGGTGGACGCTGCCTGCATGAAGTTTGTCCAGGCCCCCTGGGCCTTCGATGTGGTGGTTGCCAGCAACCTTCAGGGCGACATACTGACCGATCTGGCCGCTGTGCTCTCCGGTGGCATGGGCGTAGCCCCCTCCTGCAACCTGAACCCGGACGACCCCGACATGCCCTCCATGTTCGAGCCGACCCACGGCAGTGCGCCGGACATCGCCGGCCAGGGGCTCGCTGACCCGACCGCCATGCTGTTTACCACGGCACGCATGCTGGACTGGCTGGGTCGTAACGACCCCGCAGTCGCTGCCGCAGGCCGGGAGTTATTTGATGCCGTCGCTGCCGACCTGGCCGAGAATGCCGGTGCCAGACGAGGCACCCAGGAAATTGGCAAGGCTGTCCGCGACCGCCTGAAATGATTACTCGGCCATAACAAACTCAAGCCGCCCGGGCGCTACCCGCACGCCCATGGGGACCATTCCGAACATCCGCTGGGTGAAGTCCTTTTCATCCAGCCGGTAGACCGGCATGGTCTCCAGCATCTGGGCAACCGCCCGCATAACCGTGTCCGTTACGGGCTTCAGGTCCCCCTTGAAAAACGGCGACTCAATACTGCTCTCTAGCAATTGCAGGCGACGAATGTAAATGGCCTTCTCTTCGCTGTCGTAGACCGGAGCCCCCTCCACTTTCAGAGCAATATCCACAGGCAGCTTTGCCAGCAGGGCATTCAGGGACACCTGGCCCCGCAAATCAATCACCGCCACGTCACGACCATCCGGCCCCAGGGTGATATCGGCATTGCTCAGGTTAAGGCTCAGTGGTGAGCCACTTTGCAACTGCTGACGGTCAAACTCGCTGACCGTATCCTGAAGGTGTCGCTCCAGTGTCGCCTCGGATATGGAATAGGGAGACAGACTGGCACAGCCTCCCAGTAACGCGAGGGAAATCAGCATGACAACCGATATGAGTCGGGAAGGGGTGGTGAACATCAGGGCAATCTCCTTATTCGTTCTCGGCCCGGACATCCACCGTTGGTGTCAGATTCTCGTCCAGGACCACATGAACCACGATGGGCTGGCAGCACACCTGGCAATCCTCTACGTACTCCTGCTCTGCCACTGAAGGGTCGACGCTGATGTCCAGCGTCTCCCAACAGTAGGGGCATTGGATGAGCACCGAGTCCAGGGCTGACATGGCGGTCAGAACTGCTGCTTCGCCATCCAGGGGATGATCCTGTCGAACGCTTCGTCCAGTTTCTCACAGGTGGTCGAGAAACTGATACGGACGGCATTGGTGCAGGCTTCACCGAATGCATCACCGGGAACCAGGCAGACGCCGGTCTCTTTGAGCATTCGCAATGCCAGGTCGGAGCCATCCACATGCGGGGGCAGATCCGGGAAGGCAAAGAAGGCACCTCCGGGCTTGTAACCTGTCATGTAAGGCGTCTGGTCAATCAGTTCCACCACCTTGTCCCGGCGTTCACGGTAGATATCCACCATGTTCCTGACACACTGCTGGTCGCCGGTCAGGGCGGCCACACCGGCAAACTGCGAGGGCGTGTTCGCCACCGACGTTGTGAACATGTGGAACCGGCGGAGGGACTTGATGGCCGCCTGGCTTGCAATCACCCAGCCTACCCGCAGCCCCGCCATACTGTAGGTCTTTGAGAAACTACTGATGCACATGATGTTGTCGAGGTCCATCGAGCATTTCAGCACGCTGGCAAAGTCATCATCATCGAAAATCAGATGGTCGTATACTTCATCCGCGTATACCTGGATTCCACGGTAGGCGCATTCTTCAAGGATGGTTTCTATGGTGCTGCGGGGGTAAACAGCACCCGTGGGGTTATTCGGATTGTTGAGGATCAGGGCGAACGTACGTGAACCCATCGCCCGGATGACTTCATCAGGATCCAGTTGGTGATCGTTTTCCGCGCGGGTGGGGACGAACTTCACCTCACCACCGTTCATACGAATCAAGGGCGCATAAAGCAGGAAAGACGGGTCTGTCACGATGAACTGACGCCCCGGAGCGGACGTGGCCGAAATCGCCAGGTACATGGCCTCGGTGGCGCCACTGGTAATCAGGATGTTGTCCCGTGTCAGTTTGCGATCGTAGCGGGCTCCGTAATAATCGCGCAGCGCTACCAGCAGCTCAGGCAAGCCCGCATCCATGGTATAGCCTGTCTGGCCCGCATTGAGGGCATCGATATAGGCATCGATCACATGCTTGGGTGTTGGCAGATCCGGCTGACCGATGGAAAGATGAATGACATCCTTCATGGTGGCCGCCATATTCACCATGCGACGAATGCCCGGTACCGGAACCGCCTGCATCGCCGGGTTCCAGCTGGCCTTGTTCTTGCGATATTTCACTTTACGCGGTTTGGTCTGGCCGGTTTCTCTATTGGCGGCTTCTGCCATAAACACCTCCTGAAACGGGGCAAAGAAGTAGCTACCCCTGCAGGTTAGTCAGTAAACAGGGGGCGTACAAGACATTAAACAGAAAGATTCAACAGATAAACTGAAAGGCCGCCAGCGCCGTCATTACAGGGTCTACGACCTTTATCCTATAACGGCTCAGGTTGACCAGCCCACAGTCAGATACCAGACTGTAAGCCTGACATCCGGACTGTCGATTCCCGCGACCGGACGCGGACAAACAGCATGGCGGAGGACAGATGACCCAACACAGCAAACCGGTTGTGACCGTTCTGACAGCACCCGGAGAGAAAGAACCTCCCGGCATGGATGCACTGAGGGCACGGGCAGAGGTTCGCTTTGCCTCTGACGAGCCTACCCTGCGAGATACCCTGCCGGGCACCGACGTGATGATGGTGACAGATTTCCGTACCGAAGCACTGGCTGCCGCCTGGCCGTCGGCCGACAAGCTGAAGTGGATTCACGCCACCAGCGCTGGTGTTGATGCGCTGATGTTCCCTGATCTGATCAAAGGCGATGTCGTTGTGACCAACGCCCGGGGCATCTTTGACAGAACGATTGCCGAATACGTGCTGTGTACCATCCTGATGTTCGCCAAGGATTTCCCTCGCTCACTGAAGCTCCAGTCCGAACACAAATGGCAGCACCGGGATACCGAGAGAGCCGAAGGCAAGCAGGTGCTCATCGTTGGCGCCGGCTCCATTGGCGGCCAGATCGCCCGGCTGTGCAAGGCGGCCGGCCTGAAGCCCCACGGCGTTGCTCGCAAACCCCGCCATGACGACCCTGATTTCATTGCGGTACATGGCAATGACGATCTGACCGAGCAACTGGGCCTTGCGGATTTTGTCGTGATCGCCGCCCCGCTCACCCCACAGACCGAAGGCCTGTTCGACGAGAAAGCATTCAAGTCCATGCGCACATCTGCCCGCCTGATTAACATCGGCCGTGGCCCGGTGGTGAAAACCGACGACCTGATTACCGCCCTGAACAACGGCGATATCGCCGGCGCTGCCCTGGACGTTTTCGAGGAAGAGCCCCTGCCGGCGGATCATCCGCTATGGGACATGGAGAACGTGATTATGACCGCGCACATGTCCGGGGATTTCATCGGCTGGAAACGGGCGTTGACGGACCAGTTTCTTGAGAATTTGGACCGCTGGCACAAGGGCCAGGATTTGTTCAATTTTGTGGACAAGAAGTTGGGGTATGCCAGTAAGTGAGTGAGTTGTCGGATTACGGCTTTGCCTAATCCGACCTACATGGGAAGCAGGCCCGGAAACGTAGGTCGGATTAGCCGCAGGCGTAATCCGACAATCCAGCCCCCGTAAACCAGAAAAGCGGAAATCCTAAACAGGATTTCCGCTTTTCTGGAACCAATAAATCCTCAAACCAATCAGCTACCAGACAACGACGTATCCGAAGGATCAATCTCCATCTGCTGAATCGCGATCACCGCCTGGGTCCGGTTACGAACGCCCAGTTTCCGGAACACCGCTGTAATATGCGCCTTGATGGTTGCCTCAGACACGTCCAGATCGTACGCAATCTGTTTGTTCAGAAGCCCCTCGGCCAGCATACCCAGCACCCGGAACTGTTGCGGCGTCAGCGACGCCAGTTTCTCGGAGAAATCCGTCATGTCCGAATGCATACGCTCGATCTTGTCCGCCACACCTTCCGGCAACCAGACGTCCCCTTCCAGGACAGCCTGAATCGCCTCGGTAATGGTCGGCAGAGGCGCGGACTTCGGAATGAAGCCCGACGCCCCGTAGTCGATCGAGCGGCGCATTACCTGCATCTCTTCCGATCCTGACACCACCACCACCGGCAATCCCGGATACTGCCCGCGCATGAACACGAGCCCGGAGAAACCGTGGGCGCCCGGCATGTTCAGATCCAGCAACACCAGATCCGCATCCGGATGCGACTCCACCGCCGCCTGCAGCGCCTTGATGCTGTCCACTTCCACTGTTCTGGCATCAGGTACCGCCTGACTGACCGCCTGCTTCAAAGCTGCTCGAAACAGCGGGTGATCATCGGCGACGATAATGGTTTGTGTCATTCAACAGATTCCTCACAGGTGCATAGTCTGATCACAGACAGGCCTTACTTGTTCGCACGACCGCTGATCAGGTCATCCACCACACCCGGATCCGCCAGCGTGGACGTATCGCCCAACTGGTCGTGCTCGTTAGATGCAATCTTACGCAAAATCCGGCGCATAATCTTGCCAGAACGGGTTTTTGGCAGTCCCGGCGCCCACTGAATCACATCCGGAGATGCGATCGGGCCAATTTCCTTACGCACCCACTGCACCAGTTCCTTCTTGAGCTCGTCGGAAGGTTCCTCACCGTGAACCAGGGTGACATAGACATAGATGCCCTGCCCCTTGATTTCGTGCGGATAGCCTACCACAGCGGCCTCGGCAACCTTGTCGTGGGATACCAGGGCACTCTCGACCTCGGCGGTACCCAGGCGGTGGCCAGACACGTTCAACACGTCGTCCACGCGGCCGGTAATCCAGTAATAGCCGTCTTCATCACGGCGGGCACCGTCACCGGTAAAGTACATGCCCTTGTAGGTGCTGAAATAGGTTTGCTTGAAGCGCTCATGGTCACCATAGATGGTGCGCATCTGGCCTGGCCAGCTGTCCAGGATAACCAGGTTACCCTCAGCCTTGCCTTCCAGGATGTTGCCATCGTTGTCCACCAGTGCCGGCTTCACGCCGAAGAACGGCACTGTGGCTGACCCTGGCTTCAGGTCGATAGCGCCGGGCAGCGGCGATATCAGGATGCCGCCGGTTTCAGTCTGCCACCAGGTGTCGACAATCGGACACTTGCTGTTACCGATAACCCGGTGGTACCACTCCCAGGCCTCGGGGTTGATCGGCTCACCTACTGAACCCAGCAGGCGCAGACTTTCACGGGTAGTGCCGTCCATGCAGGACTCGCCTTCGGCCATCAGGGCGCGGATGGCGGTGGGCGCGGTGTACAGGATATTCACCTTGTGCTTGTCCACCACCTGACCCATGCGGGAGGTGTCCGGGTAGTTGGGCACACCCTCGAACAGCACGGTGGTTGCGCCGTTAGCCAGCGGGCCATACAGGATATAGCTATGGCCGGTGACCCAGCCGAAGTCTGCTGTACACCAGTAAACGTCGCCGTCGTGGTAATCGAATACGTATTCGTGGGTCATGGAGGTGAAGACCATGTAACCACCCGTGGTATGCAGCACCCCTTTCGGAGCGCCGGTGGAGCCTGAGGTGTAGAGCATGAATAGCGGATCTTCCGCATTCATTGGCTCTGCAGGACAATCCGTAGACGCGCCCTTCATCAGCTCTTCATAGCTCTGGTCACGGCCATCTTTCCAGGGCACATCGCCACCGGTGCGCTTGACCACAATTACCTTGTCGACGTCAGCACCGGCTTCATTATTGAGTGCCGCGTCCACGTTCTTCTTCAGTGGAATCTTGCGGCCACCGCGAACGCCTTCATCAGCGGTTACGACAAAGCGGGATTTGCCGTTGGCAATGCGGGCGCCGAGTGCTTCCGGCGAGAAACCACCGAAGACAACAGAGTGGATCGCACCGATACGGGCACAAGCCAGCATGGCAACACCGGTTTCCACGATCATGGGCATGTAAATGGTGACCACATCGCCTTTCTTGACGCCCTGATCTTTCAGAACGTTGGCGAACTTGCAGGTTTCTTCGTACAGTTCGCGGTAGGTCACATTACGGGAATTGCCGGGGTCATCACCTTCGAAAACAATCGCTGTCTGGTCACCGCGCTTTTCCAGGTGACGGTCGAGGCAGTTGGCGGCCGCATTCAGCTGGCCGTCTTCAAACCACTTGATGGAGAGGTTGTCGTAATCGTACGTGGTGTTTTTCACCTTGGAGTACGGCTTGATCCAGTCAAGGCGTTTGCCGTGTTCGGCCCAGAAGGTTTCCGGGTCGTCTACCGACTGGCGATACATTTTATCGTACTGATCCCGGTTCAGCAGGGCCCTTTTGGCCACATCCGGGCTTACCGGATAAACCTGTTTATCAGTCATTGTGCTCCCCCTTTAGTTAGAGTCTGTTGTCATTATCGGTTTTGTAATGTAGAGCGTGCGGGCAAAAAAGCCCTGAAGACGGATACCCATAGTTCAACATGCGTGCCAGTGAACAATGAATTAGACTAACGTCCTAATGCGCCAGCACTTTTAGCCAGAATGACGACTTCACAAGGGGTGACGCTGTTGTTCAGGAGCCTGCCATAAAGGATAGACCCACTGGCAGAAACAACAAGTGAAAAGCGGATCCCCGGGAGGCGGGGATCCGACATCCTGCAGGTTTTACGCTGCTTTCTTTCGGGACTGGGTGGCGCGCAGGCTATACAGCTTGCGTTCATTGAGGGCGTAACGATTGAGCCCGCCCAGGTGAATCTTGCGCAGGTAGAGTTGCCAATCAATCTGGCGAGCATCCACCGGAAACAGCACCCGGTCCAGTTCGCCCATACGGGAGGCCAGCGCTATCAGTCCATCGTTGCGGAAAACATAATCCGGCGCCGTGTAAAACCCGAAGATGGTGGCCAACGACCGGGTCGTATCCAGGTTTTTCAGAACTTTCAGCTCCCGGTTCTGGCCCGCCAGCCTCAGCGCCTTGCCGGCGATGGACAACGGCAGTCGCATACCACCTACCACCACATCAAACAGTCTGCGGTTTACCGCAATAAAAGGCTTTGTGGGCTGGCGATAGAACAACTGTTCATAGTCAGCGTAGTTGGACTTCGCCTCGGCCATCAGGTGGTCAATGAACTTACCCAGTGAAATCGGATTGGAGCTGCCGCTGCAACACTGGTAAATCCGTCGCTGGGCCGGCTCTGTGATAGCTTCAGCCAGGGACAGGATGATGCTGTTGGCAACCAGGTCCACCGGAATCACATCAATGATGCCACTGCGCTTGCCGGGGAACAGCGACACCTTGCCTCGGGCATAAGCCAGAATAATGGCATCGGCAACCTTCACACCCTCAATCCAGCCAGGCGACGGCTCTTCCAGGGCGCTCTCGATAATGGATGGGCGTACGATGGTCAGTGACCGGCCTGACAGCGCCTTCATCAGCAACTGCTCGCCAAGCCACTTGGTAAAGGTATAGGTATCGCTCCAGCCATAAATGTTGGCTTCGCGAATCCCCAGGTCCACCAGTTTCTTTTCAAGCAGTTTGCCGGAATAACGGGAGCGAACATCGGCAATCTTGTCCTGCAGCAGATGCACAAGCTCATCAATTTCATAGTAGCCACCAGTACTGCGGGGAATGGCATCGCCGGCAGGCTTGATAACGGACTCGGTAACCGGTCCGGAGTTCTTGCCATTCACGTAACAGGTGGATACCTGGATCACGGCCATCTTACTGTTCAGCCTGGCCAGGGCCGCCACGTTCTCCAGGCAGAGGGTGTTGATTTTCAGCGCCTTGTCGAGTTCTTCCCGGAAGTTGACGCTGGCCGCGGAATTGATAAAGGCATCGACCTGGCCGGCAAGCGCCTGGAAGCGGTCTGGTGTCAGGCCGAATCGGGGCTCCGTGACCTCACCGGTAATGCAGTGAACCCTGTCTTCCAGAAAATTCTCGAAGGCTTCGTTATCCTCGTGCCGGAGGCGCTCGAATACAGACGAACTGGCAATCTCGTTGTTGAAACGCTCCCGGGCTCCCGGGTAGCGCTTGTTGCCCCGTATAAGAAGGTGTATGCCGCCGATATCAGGTACCGCACGGATCAGCTTTTCCAGTACTACCTTACCGAGAAATCCTGTAGTACCGGTGATAAGCACGTGCTTGCCGCGAAGCTGTTCAAGAACGGCGGACGCCGACGTTCCGGTCTGTAGGTGCTGTTTTTCCATGGCGTGAACTCCTTCTCGTAGTCACTGTGCAGCCAATAAGTGCAGTTGGTTTCAGATTAAAAATAACGGTTCCCTGACCATTGCATATTGCGGGCCACGATTCCGGGGAATAAGGTCAATATTTGCACAGACGCCATTACAGTGCGGTGACACACTGCAAAGTTACGCTACAAAAAGCGTAAAAAAAATGACGATAATATAAGGTGATTTCCAGGAAAAAGAAGAGACAGAAAAACAGTCAGGATCCGTTCCTGTCACTATCCGCCAGGGACCGTAACAACTGATCCAGGGAAATATCGGAAGGCTGCTCCCTGAGCGCTCTCACCAGCCGGCTCTGGTCGCCAAAGCTGATACGGTCATAGTAGGGTTCACGTCCCCTTCCCGGTCCGCCCTGCTGCGCCCTGTTCTTGACTGAATCATGCTGAATGGAATCGCGCTGGACAGAGTCCGGATCAATCTGGCTGGCTATGTGGTGAAGGTGGGTGGCCAGATGGGCCCGCTGATCCTTGCCAAGCCGTTGCCAGTCAAGAGCCGCCAGGCCTGTCTGGAGGATTTCGATCGTGTCTTCATCCATAGTGCGCCCCAACAGTGCAAAAAAGCCATTGAACGCTTCATAACGCAGCAAGGCCGCATCATTGCTATCTGTCAGCACTTTGCCAATATCGGCGATCAGTCGCTTACATTCCGCCGTTGGATCCACTGGCTGGCAGGGGTCACTATTAAGGGTGGCCGGAGCAGATTCCCCCGGTGCTGTCGATACCCGGTGCCAGTAGGCCGCAATCCCTGCCTTTCGCGGAGGAAGCTGGCGTAACCGCACATTCAGCATGTCGGAGAGCGTGCGAAACTGGCGACAGGACGGGTCCGAAGGCGGCATCAGAGCCACGGGGCGCTGATTCAGTACAGACTGGCGCAGCGTTTCATCCCGCCAGATAGCCCCCAGGTAATGCAGCTGCACCCCCAGATGGCGTTGAGCGGCAGCGTCCAGACGCTGAAAAACCGACCTTGCCTGGCTGGCACCCTGAGCCATATTGACCAAAACACTGGGCGTCCTTCGATAGCCACGGCGAATCAGCAACTTGATCAGCGAAAACGCATCCGTCAACGAGGCGGGATCGGGCGTGACCACCAGGCAGGCCAGCTCTGCAGCAGCAATCATGTGCATGCCTGTCTTCTGCAAGCCGGATGCAGTGTCGGTTATCACGTAATCGTAATCTTTCTCCAGCCGGGAGAGCGCCCTGAGAACACGCAGGCTTTCATCCGCAGCCATCTCCACACACTGCTCCACTCCGGACGCACCAGGAATGATATGAAGCCCCCACTCTGCCTCCATAATGACATCGCGAAGGCCACACTCCCCGGCCATCACATTGGCCAGGGTCCGCGTCGGATACCGCCCCAGCATGATGCTGACATTGGCAAGGTCAGTGTCACCGTCCAGCAGTAGAACCTTGTATCCCTCACGGGCGAGGGTAAGAGAAAGGTTGAGTGCGACGGATGTTTTACCCACACCTCCCTTGCCACCGGTGATCGCCAGTGTTCTGGGTTGGCTCTGGTGCTGCCTGGCTGTGAGGGAGTCCGTCATGAGTTCTTCTAAGGCGCCGTCTGATCCGCTGACTGGCACAATTTCGGGAAATTTTGTGCACTGCGTCAAAGTGTAACCCGGACAGTGCTCTAACTGTAGCCAAAAACGTGCTATCTGATCGCGCAAAATGAACGCATCGACTACATTATATCTGTAAAAAGTTTACACACATCAAAAGGCGGGTAATACTCTGCCTAAAAAAGGACCAATAGCTGTTTAATATATTCAGCTTATTGTCTAAGCTCAGATCCGATGTTTTTTTCATGGACAAACTGTCAGAATCTAACGACTAATCAGGTATTGCACAGGCAGGCTTATGCAGATTGCCCCTGACATACAGTTACCAAGTCTCCCGGAGGTTACCCTCAGGGCGCTGGAAGCCTGTCATCAGGACGAGAGCTACCGCAGGATTAGTGACATTGTTTCTGCCGACACTGCGCTGGTGTCACGGGTACTGGCGCTCGCCAACTCGGCGCTTTACGGCGCCGTCGCCGAAATTCGCTGTATAGACCAGGCCCTGTTGCGACTCGGAACGCGCCGCTTTCACACCCTGGTACTGACCGCCGCGCTGCGACAGATCCTGTATGAACTCGGGGCAGACCAGTGGCAGCAACTCAGGGATTTCTGGCGACACTCACTGACGACAGCCCTGACGGCCCGGGCTCTGGCAACGCTGACACGCTACCCTGAACCCGACCAGGCTTTCATGCTCGGCATGCTTCACAACGTGGGCGAATTGATTGCCCTCAAGACGCCGCCGGGAGATACGCAGCAGTATTATTTCGACCATCAGGCCGACATCGCTGCGGAGCTGGTCAGCTCCTGGGGCCTTGGCCCCATGGCCGCCGACGCCATGCGCTACCAGCAGGCCATGCCCACAGAGATCCGTGACGCGGGCCACCTGGTCAAACTGATCAGCCTTGCCACAAGGCTGGCGCAGTCCGATGCCGCGGGTATCGCCGCCGCCGGCACCATTTTCGGACTGAACGAAGAACTGACGCGGGAAATCAACCGGCGCATTGACCAGGAAGTCAGTGGGGTGGCCGAGTCCCTTGGCATCCCGTTGTCCGATGAATACGATGCCAGCCACTCCAACCACAAACTCAAGCAGACAATACTGAAACAGGCCATGGCCAACCAGGCGCTCGACCTGTCCCCGATACGCGGCAGCGCTCAGGAGTACCTGGCCGCAACGGTCAACAGCCTGACGCTGATCACCGGCCTGCCGGCACTGTATTTCGGCCAGGCCGGGGATGGCCTGACCCTGCTGTCTGCCAGCAACGGCGACATCCCCGATCTCACGGTTGCCAGCGGGCCAGCCACCAGTGTGCTGACCGAAGCTTTCACCAGCGGCGTCGCCCTTTGCCTGGACGACCGTTCGCCGACGGTGCTGGACCGGCAATTGCTGTCCCTTCTGAAGACCCCCTCACTGGTGGCCATTCCCGTTAATGGTGACGAACACTGCGCCGGGGTCTTTGCCGTAGGTACCGATAACGATAATTCCGGGCAGACCGAAGAACTGGGACAACTGTTCAGCGAAAAGCTGTCGCAAGCGGTGGCTACCCTGTTGGCCGACAGTGACGATAGCCAGCAAAGCATCGACGCTGAGCTGACCCGCGACGCTATCCGCCGCCAGGTTCACGAAGTCAGCAATCCGCTGACCATCATCCGGCAATATATTTATCAGTTGAGAAACCGGCTTGACGATGACGAGGTTCAGGAGGAGCTGGATGTTATCCGGGATGAGCTGGACCGTGCCGGCGATCTTCTGCTGCAGATCAGCCGCACCCCGGGCTATGACTCTCCGGAGATGCCCGCGGCCTGTAACCTGAACGATGAACTGCGAACACTACGGGACCTGCTGGAAGACAGTCTTTTCAGCGGCGACGAAAAAACGTTGACGCTGGATCTTTGCGACGAACCCACCGATGTCTCGGTTCCGCGCGCGGTGATCCGGCAAGTGGTGATCAACCTGGTCCGCAATGCAGCCGAGAGCCTGTCCGAGGGTGGCGACGTATCTATCCACACCCTGGCTCCAGTCTGGCAAAGCGGAAAAACCTGGATTGAACTGGAGATAGCGGATACAGGCAAAGGAATTCCTGCCGACATCCGCAACACCCTGTTTTCTCCGGTTCGATCCACCAAGGGCAAGGGCCACAGCGGCCTCGGCCTGAGCGTGGTAAAACAACTCATTGATGACATGGAGGGCATCATTAATTGCCGCACAGGGCGTGGAGGGACAGCATTCCGAATACTGTTCCCCTCAGCGGCAAATAACAAAAACGATGACGAATGACGAAAAGCGACGGGCGTAAACAATGAAACCTTCGAGCACCGAATGGACCTCCGGCAACGGCGCAAAGGCACGTATTCTTGTCGTCGATGACGACCCGAGACTGCTATCCGGCCTGGCATCACTGCTCAAGGGCAAGGGGTATGACGTCACCGAGGCGGAAGGCGGCCGTATGGCTTACCGGATTCTCGAGACTGAATCCTTTGATCTGGCGATGCTGGATCTGCGCATGCCTGATGTGGACGGATTCGATGTCATGGAGCGGCTGTCATCAGAACAACCAGACTGTGGTGTGATCGTTGTCAGCGGGGAAAGCTCGTTCAGCTCCGTCAGTCGGGCCCTGCGCAGGGGTGCACTGGACTACATCCGTAAGCCTTTTGACCCGGAAGAACTGCTGGCGACTGTAAACAGCGTTCTGGGCAAGCGCTCGCTGATGCGCGCCCATGAACACATACGCATGCGCCTGGAGAAGTCGGAAGAACTTCACCGTTACATCGTCAACAGTTCCCCCGACATTGTGTTCATGCTCGATGGCGACGGCCATTTCTGCTTTGTGAACAGCAAGATTGAAAGCCTGCTGGGCTACCAGCCCACCGAGCTCTGTGGCCGGCACTTTCGCCACATACTGGACGACCGGGACATTACCAGGGGCACCTATGCCCTGAAGGGCCCCAATATTTCCGCGGACAACCCCCGCACCCTGGAAGTACGCCTGAAAACCCGGGGCAGCCGCAAGGCCAACCGGCATTTTGAAATCACCGCCTTCCCCATCGACCCGGAAACCTGGCCCCACTCCAATGACGAAGATGGCAAGTATGCCAGCCGGGAAGCCCGTTATTACGGCACCGCGCGCGATGTTACAGAGCGCAAGGAAGCAGAAGCCTTTATCAACTTCCAGGCCTATCACGATCTGCTGACCCGACTGCCCAACCGTGCCCTGTTCAAGGACCGGCTTGATCTGGCGATTACCCATGCCCGCCGCAGTGAACAGAAACTGGCGGTGATGTTTCTCGACCTGGACCGCTTCAAGGTCATCAACGACACCCTTGGCCACGCCATGGGCGACCGCCTGCTGCAGGCCGTTACCCAGAGGCTTGAACGCTGCCTGCGCAAGGGCGACACCCTGTCCCGCTTTGGTGGTGATGAGTTCACCCTTCTGCTCCCGTCCATCCATACCCATGAGGATGCAAGGCAGATTTCCAAGAAACTGATCAAGGCCCTGCGAGCGCCATTCCAGCTGGGTGATCACGAGGTGTTTGTTGGCGTGAGTATCGGCATCGCCATCTATCCGGAAGCGGGTGAGTCGATGGACCACCTGATCCAGAATGCCGACATCGCCATGTACCATGTCAAAGCCCGAGGAAAGGACGGGTATCGTTTCTATTCCGAGAGCATGAGCATTGATACCGCCAACCGCCTGAACCTGGAGCGTGACCTGAGGCTGGCGCTTGAGAGAGACGAATTACGGGTGTTCTACCAACCCCAGGTTTGCTCCACTAGCAACCGGATAGTGGGCCTCGAGGCCCTTGTACGCTGGCAACATCCTGAACGGGGCTTGCTGTACCCCCGGGATTTCCTGCCCCTGGCGGAAGAAACCAAACTGATCGCCAAACTCAGCGAATGCGTACTGGACCGGGCCTGTCGCGATGTCGGCCAATGGATCCGTGATGGTCACAGCGACCTGCGGCTGGCGGTGAACCTGTCGCCGGTACAGGTGGAACATCCACGCTTTGTTGAGACTCTGATGGAGCAGATTAACTCCCATGGGTTTCCACCGGAAAACCTGGAAATCGAAATCACTGAAAACGTGATCATGAACGATCTTGAGCAGATCAGTCAGAAACTCCGTGAATTGGCTGCATTAGGCGTCAGGATCGCGATTGATGATTTCGGCACCGGTTACTCGTCCCTGAACTACATCCACCGCCTGCCCATCCACACCCTGAAAGTGGACCAGTCCTTCGTCAAGGCCATTCGCAGTGGCGAGGACGGCGCCTGCATCGTCAATGCGATCGTTGCCATGGCCCATGGCCTGAAACTGGAAATCGTCGCAGAAGGCGTGGAAACCGACGAACAACTGGCCTACCTCAAAAGCCTTGGCTGCCACCAGGTTCAGGGCTTCTTCTATGGCCCGGCGCGGCCGGCCGATGTCATCGAGAAAACCCTCGGCCACATTCCTGCCCGCGCCGTCGCATTCTGACCTGCCGAAATACTCGATACTCCATTGTCGGACACTCTGATCTAAAATGTTGATCTGGTTTGCAAAGTGTTGCTGTTCGTTACTTTATGTATCCGAAAATGCGCATCACTGCACATAATTCCCCCATCGGCTTCTCTAAGCTCAAATCCATCAGGCGCTTCCATCGAATTCACCACACGGTGAACCAACCATTACAAGAACGATGGAAGCCTCCACTGGATATGGACAGGCAGAAGTCACCATGCATGACAAATACAAATACATTGGTCCGGTTTACGATTTTCTGAGCAACCTCTATAGCGGCAAGAACATCCACCGCTGCAAGACCGCCATGCTTGATGTGGAAACCGTCCAGCCCGGTGACCGCATCCTGTTTGCCGGAGTCGGCCATGGTCGTGATGCCATCCGCGCAGCAGAGCTGGGCGCCGATGTCACCGTAGTGGACCTGTCTGAAACCATGTTGCGAAAGTTCGCAGAAGCCCAGGAAAAAGAGGCCCCACACCTCACTATCCGCCGTATTCACAGCGACATCATGAAAGTGGATGAGTACGAGCACTACGACATGGTGGTGGCCAATTTTTTCCTCAATGTCTTTGACGAAGAGATGATGGTGCGGGTGCTGGAGCACCTGATCCGACTGGGCAAAGCCGATGCCAGGGTTGTAGTTGGCGACTTCTGTTACCCCACCGGCAACCTTGTCGCCCGCCTGTTCAAGAAGATGTACTGGTACATGGCCGTTTTCATCTTCTGGCTGTTTGCCAACAACGCTTTCCACAAGATCTACAACTACCCCGAGCACATGCAGCGTCTTGGCCTTCAGGTTACCGAGAAGAAGCACTTCAAGCTGCTGAACATGAACTGCTACTGGTCAATTCTGGGACAGAAACAGGCGTAGCCAGCAGTCCTCGCGCCGATTAAAAAACAACAACCGGGGGAGCAACACCATGTCAGATCAGATTCTTTCGCTCGACGGCATCCAGTCACTGGATGAATGCGCCTTTACCTTCCCGGAACGTGTCGGTTACCTGAAGAAGTACGGCACCCACTCCCAGTCATTTTCCACGCTGCAGCCGGGCATGCAGTACTTCGACGTCCCCGGCGTCGGCTACCTGGCCTACATGCGCAAGTGGGGCGGAACCTTTGTTCTGTCAGACCCGGTCACTGCGCCAGAGCACTTCGGATTCGTCCTGGAGAAGTTCCATCAGCGCTTCCCCAACGCCTGCTATATTCAGGTGTCCAAACCGGTGGTGGATCATCTCTATCGCCGATTCGGCCTGTATGGCACCCAGTTTGGCAGCGAGTCCCGCATCAACCTGAAAAACTGGTCCCTGACCGGCAAGAAGAAGCAGATTCTGCGCACGGCCCTGAACCAGGCCGAGAAGAACGGCATCACTGTCAAGGAGCGTTTCAGCGACGACCATACGCGGGAAATTTCCGACGCCTGGATTCGCACGCGTAAATGCAAGAGCAAGGAAATCCGTTTCCTCATTCGCCCCATGGAGATGGAGTACCGGGAAAACGAGCGTCACTTCTATGCCTACCAGGATGGCAAGGCCGTGGGCTTTATCTATTTTGACCCCATCTACCGCAACAACGAGATCATCAGCTACGTACCCAATATTTCCAGGGCCAATGCCGATTTCCGTCAGGGTATTTTCTACACTCTGATGGCTCATGCCATGGATGTGTTCAAGGCCGAAGGTGTGCCCTTCCTGGATCTGGGACTGATCCCGCTGTCACTGGACCGGGCTACCGAGCACCAGGAAAGCCGCCTGCTCAAGCGCATCATGCATGGCCTGTATGAGAAGGGTAATTTCCTTTACAACTTCAAGGGGCTGGAGTTCACCAAGTCGAGGTTCCGTGGCGAAAACTTCAAAACCTATTGCTGCCACCGCCGCTCATTACCAGCGCTGGAATTCCTGGCAATGTTCAAACTGACCCGGCTGCTGTAACAGGCTCAACCGCTGCCGGCCACCGCCCCCGAATATCTGTGCTGCCCAGGCCGAGCTGATCAAGGAACGCGCCCAGGCCACCTGGCGCCTCACCCGTGAACAGAGCTGCTTCAACAGGCCTCTTATCAATCGGGCATTCCAGACTGTCAGCTGCATGACCCTGCTGTTCCAGTAGCCAGGCTGCGCGGCGGGCAATGGCATCACCGGAATCCACCCAGTATTTCACCTCAGGCAATTGCGCTTTTAACAGGTCACCGATCAAAGGGTAATGGGTACAGCCCAGCACCACCGTATCCACACCCGCCTCACGAAACGGCTGTAGCGCTTCGGATAACAACGCCTCAGGGACCTGTACACCAGTGACAAGACGCTCAATCCAGTACACCAGATCCGGATGCCCCAGGCGCTCAACGGTGCAGCCATCGGCGAAGTCAGTGATCAGGTCCTCCAGGTAGGGGCGCCGCACTGTTGCCGGCGTTGCCAGTACACCGATGCGGCGATTAACAGACAGTGACACGGCAGGCTTTATGGCGGGTACAACACCGATGACCGGTATGGTTGTCATGGCCCGTAAATGCGGAAGCATGACGGTACTGGCGGTATTGCAGGCAACGACAATAACGTCACAGGGGTATGCCTCTGTGGCGGCCGAGATCAGGGCCTGACTACGCTCTATAACCACCGATTCCGGCTGGTTACCGTAGGGGAAGCCGGCGTTGTCTGCCAGGTAAACTAACCGGACTGCAGGCAACTGCTTGTGGATACAGGCAGCGATACTCAGGCCGCCAACACCGGAATCGAAGACCAGCACCCTGGGCGTTGTCACGATTGTGCCCCCCTCCCACGGATTTCCCCTGCCATGGCATGAATCAACCGACCGGCAATCGTGGTGGAAGGCGGCACCGGGGGTAACTCACCCGGCCGATACCAGTCCGCCTCGGCAATTTCGTCTTCCTGCAGCACCAGGTCACCGCCGGCATAATCCGCAAAAAAACCCAACATCAGCTGATGGGGGAACGGCCAGGGCTGGGAAGCCTGGTAACGGACATTGCTGACGTCCAGACCGGTTTCTTCCTTGACCTCCCGGGCCACGGCCTCTTCAATGTTCTCGCCTGGCTCCACAAACCCTGCAATCAGGCTGAAAAAGTGGCGTTTTACCCGTGAGGAACGGGCCAGAAGCATGTGGTCATCCCTGCGGATGACCACAATCACACAGGGTGCGAGCCGCGGATACCAGGGAATGCCACAAGCGTCGCACCACTTCGCCCGCTCCAGGGGATGCATGCCGGTAGTGCCACCACAACGCCCACAAAACTGATGGTCCCGCCACCACTGGTGAACCTGGAACGCGGTCCCCAGCATATCTGCCGGTGCGTCTTCCATCATTAACAGAGCATCCCTCAATGGCACGGGCTCAGGCTGGCCCGGAAGGGCATCGGCGTCCGTTTCAGCAACGTAAGCGCCCTGACAGCCCCACTGACCAACATAAATCGGGCCGGTCTCAGCCCTGACAAATGGCGATACTACCTGCCACGGATGCAGCCACCCGGAATCCGGCTTCAGAACCGCGTCGCCAGCAATCGCCAACACAAGGTCATTATCGCCAGGGGCTTTTGTCGACCAACCGGGTGTCCATATCGCCATAATCCGGATCCTGCAGCTATCATGAAGGCATGAGATGAAAATGTACCATACCGGTGCAATACAACTGAACGACATCATGTCTTTCGGCACCGTGCGCAACCAAGTAAACTTAGCGCCTGTTTTTGTGAACCGGAGCGACCATTTATGCGTTTTTTCCTGGGTCTTCGCAGCCTGATCCTGACCCTTTTCCGCAAGATCCTGTTCTTGTGGGTCCGGACGGATGTAAGCGGTAATAGCTCTGAAGCGCTGGGACTGGATCCGGAAAAGCCGGTTTGTTACGTGCTGCAGTACAGCTCTCTATCCAGCCGGCTGGTACTGGAGCAGGAAGTGTTGAGCGCCGGTCTGCCAGGGGCAGAATCCTCCCTGCCGGTGAAAAACGGGCCAAACCATTCATTTTTCTTTCTGTATCGCAGGATTGGTGGCCTGTTCCAGCGGCGCCGGACACCGATTCCCACCAGTGAATTCCGTGCACTGGTTCGCCACGGCCTGGAGCACCCGGAGCAGGACGTACAGATTGTGCCGGTATCGCTGTTCTGGGGGCGCTCCCCGGACAAGGAAAAATCTCTGGTCAAGCTTCTGCTTTCAGACACCTGGTCGGTGGCTGGTCGGTTGCAGAAATTCCTGATCATTCTGGTGCACGGCCGCAGCACTTACGTGCAGTTCAACCAGCCGCTGTCCCTGAAACAGGTCATCGACGAATACCGTCACAGTGAGGATCGCGCCAACCGCAAACTGGCACGCATGCTCCGTACCCACTTCCGCCGTGTACGCCAGGCCGTTCTGGGCCCGGATCTGTCACATCGCCGTACACTGGTCGGCGGCCTGGTGCGCACCCAGGCGGTCAAGGAAGCCATCCGCGAAACGGCACGCAAGGACGACATTCCCCCGGAGAAAGTTCGCGCCAAGGCCTACAAGTACGCCGATGAAATCGCCGCAAACATGTCCGTTGTCACCATCCGCGTTATGGAAGTTTTGCTGTCGTGGCTGTGGAACCGCATTTACAACGGCATTTCCATCAACAACATCCAGGTGGCCAAGGAAATGGCCCAGGACAATGCCGTGGTCTATGTTCCCTGCCACCGCTCCCACATCGATTACCTGCTGCTGTCCTATGTGCTCTACAAGAACGGCCTGATGCCGCCGCACATTGCCGCCGGCATCAACCTGAACATGCCCCTTGTCGGCCCTATCCTGCGCCGTGGCGGTGCTTTTTTCATGCGCCGGAGCTTCCGTGACAATCCGCTTTACGCCACAGTGTTCAACGAGTACATGCACGTGATGTTCTCGCGGGGCTACTCCGTTGAGTACTTTGTCGAGGGTGGGCGCAGCCGCACCGGACGAATGCTGCAACCGCGGCCCGGCATGCTGTCCATGACCGTCCGCAGTTTCCTGCGGGACCACCGCAAGCCCATCGTGTTTGTACCGGTTTACATTGGCTACGAGAAGGTGATGGAAGGCCGCTCCTATCTGGGTGAGCTGCGGGGCAAGAAAAAACAGAAGGAAAGCGTGTTCGCCCTGGCCAAGACTGTCCGCAAACTGAACAACTCCTTCGGCAGGGTGGCGTTGAACTTCGGCGAAGCGATTCCACTTGCCAGTGTGCTGGACGAAATCGAGCCCAGCTGGCGCGAAGAAGCCTACGATTCCGAATACCGGCCAAAGTGGCTGAATCAGGCGGTGTCTGAACTGGCGACCCGTGTTGCTTCCAATATCAATGCCGCGGTTGCAGTCAACCCCATTGGCATTACCGCCACCGCATTGCTGGGCACCGAGCGGCTGGCCATGGATGAGGGACAGCTGATCCGCCTGATGGATCAGTACGCAGACCTGCTGAAAGCCTACCCCTACGCAGAGACCATCACGTTGCCGGAAGGCAATGGCAGGGACTGGGTGGCCTACTGTGAGAACATGGGATTGGTTACCCGCCAGCCCCAGAAGCTTGGCGACATCATTGCCCTGGAAGGCAGTAACGCCATATTGATGACCTACTATCGCAACAATATTCAGCATCTGTTCGCCCTGCCATCACTGATCGCCAGCCTGTTCGAGAACAAGCAGTCACTGCGAAGGGAGAAGATCGAGTTCCTTGCCAGCGTTGCCTACCCCTACCTGAGATCAGAGCTGTTCCTGAAGTATCATCCGGACGATATTGCCGGTGTTGTCAATCAGTGGATCGACGTGCTGGTGTCCAGGGGCCTGCTTTTCGAGGAAGACGATGACAGGATCAGCCGCCCCGAAGAGGGCACCGATGCCATGCTTCGTCTACGGATACTGTCGCGATTCATTATCCAGACGTTGGAGCGCTACCATATTGCCATCGGCATACTGCGCAAATACGGTTCTGGCAAGATCACTGCCACCGAGCTGGAAGAGCAGAGCACTCTGCTGGCCGAGCGCATGTCTATTCTGTTTGGCCTCAATGCCCCGGAATTCTTTGATAAAACCCTGTTCCGCAGCTTTATCGCCAACATGCAGCACAATGGCGTGATCACCACCGACGAAGACGGGCTGCTGTGCTACAGCGAAGGTCTTGAGGAAGTTGCAGAAGACGCCCGACTGGTTCTGAGCGTGGAAAAACGCCAGGCCATCCAGCAGGTGACCATGCTCGGGGCCTGAGTATGTGGCGTTACCCGTACATTAACTGCCGGGTAGCGCCTTGATGGAATAGATATCATAGCGGCTGCTTTTACCCTCAGTACGGGTGGTAGGCTCCGGGCCGCTCACCGGGTCGGCCTTGCGGGGGCGCTTGACGACCACCCGGTAGGTTGCCACTGCCAGAGCCGCTGCCAGCAGTTCGGGGGAATCGTCGTCGTCACCCACCACCGTGCGGAATACCTGCATCTCTTTTTTTACCAGTGCCGACTTGTCCCGGTGGGGAAACATCGGGTCGAGGTAAACGACATCCACTGCACCTTTCTCCGCCCGCCCAAGCCAGTCAATACTGTTCCCCGGCTGCAGCGCCATGCGCGCAGCCAGCGGCGCGCTCTGCTCGTTCAGGGCGGCCCTGGCAAGACCATCACTGAGCAACGCATGTATAACCGGTGAGCGCTCGAAAAGCGTCACCTTGCAGCCCAGGGACGCCAGCACAAACGCGTCCTGACCAAGGCCCGCAGTCGCATCCAGAACATGCAGCGCTTGCCTTGTTTTCTGCAGGCCAACCGCTTTAGCGATCAACTGGCCGGTACCGCCGCCATGCTCTCTGCGATATCCCGCCTTTCCCGTTACGAATTCTGCCCGGACCGGGCCCGGAGCCCCTTTGCCAGTTACCTGCAGGCCAAGGCCGTTTTCATCGGAAAACAGTAGCACCGGATAATCCCGGACATCGCGTGGGCGCACCGTACCAAGAAACGGCAGCGAGAGTTGTTCAGCCATCAGCTTCGCGGCAAGGCCATCACCCAGGGGGCTGCAGGCAACGGCGAGTTCAGGGGGGCTGTTCGGGAGAGACATCAAACCAGAATATCGATGCCGGCCAGGACATTATCAGGGGCATCGCCCCGGGCGGCCACATCGGCAAACGTGGATAAGGCTCTTGAGGTATTCAGGGGTACTTCGTCGGCGCGAAAACGCTCCAGCCTAACATCTTCTGCCGCCTGGCGGGCTTCAATGCGCCGCCCAAGGGACTCTGAGGAAGGAATTGGCCGTGCTTCGGCATTACGGGAACGGGTGTCGGAGAGGTCCCGCCGGACCGCATCGCTGTTGTTATCCGGCGCTGTCGCTGGTGCACGGGCCACATCACTGCGCTCCCTGACCGGGCTGTTATTGCCGGACTGGAACGGAAGGCCGCTGTTAGGATTTACACCACCAATCATTTCAGGCACACCGGTTGTGGTTATAACTGAACCCGGATTATGAAAGATTTAACCCGGTTTTAAAAGCTGGCTGGTCACATTTTGTTCTGCTCTCTACCGCAGCGTACTACCACAGCATGACAATCAGCAACACGCCAAGCACCATCCGGTAGATGACAAACGGCATCAGGCCGAGCCGCTCAAGAAACTTCAGGAACAGGTGGATACAGATCACCGCGCTGACAAACGACAGCGCAGCGCCCAGTGCAATGGCAGCCCAGTCGGTTGCCCCACCCTGCTCTACCAGTTCGAGCGTCTTCAACAGGCCGGCGGCGAGGATCAGCGGAATAGAGAGCAGGAACGAAAAGCGTGCCGCTGCCTCCCGGCCAAAGCCAAGGAACAATGCGGCGGTGATGGTTATACCGGAGCGGGAGGTGCCGGGAATCAGAGCCAGTGCCTGGGCCACCCCGATGATCACGGCATCTTTCATGGTCAGGGATGGCAATTCCCGGGCACGGCGCCCCACCGCATCCGACCACCAGAGCACGAGGCCAAAGCCGATGGTAGAGGCGGCAATAACCAGGCCGGAGCGCAGTGAGGACTCGATAAAATCGTTGAGCAGGATCCCTGCCAGACCGGCCGGAACAGTACCGGCGATAACCGCCCAGGCAAGCCCGCTGTCCTGCCCCACCCGACCACGGGCAGTATCTCCTGCCCAGGCAACGGTGAGCCTGACAACTTCCTTGCGGAAGTACCAGACCACCGCCGCCAGGGTGCCCACGTGCACCGCCACATCAAAGGCGAGGCCCTGATCCGGCCAGCCCAGAATCTGCGACGGCAGAATCAGGTGAGCTGAGCTGCTGATCGGAAGAAATTCCGTCAGCCCCTGAATAACAGCCAATACAATAATGTGCCACAGTTCCATGGGCAGTGTTTCCGGGTGGTAGCGGGGAGGTTATCAACGGCCGGGGAGTTTCTTCCAGGCAACTTCGTCGCGAATATAGACAGGCTGGGCCTTTGCAGCAGAAACAACGGCACCTTCATGAAACGCAAGGGCGGCCAGTTCAGCGACTCGGGAAGCTCTGGGTACCAGGGATGCATCGATTTTCGTCATCGCGCCGGTAACGGCGGCCGGAAAGCTGTCCCGCAACGCCCAACCCTGGCCAGCACCAAACCAGTCCGAACTGCCCGAGACCAGGGCAACGGATTCCGGCGCACATACCTGCTCGTCACCCATCAGCTCTGGCTGGCCGGCCCGGCAGATATAGCACGCCCAGTAGACCTCGCCCATACGGGCATCAAACGCCACAGCGATACCGGCACCGTCAGACAGTGAGAAACGGGCAATGGCATCCGCTGCGACGGCGGCCAGTGACGACACCGGAACAACAGGTACGTCAAGGCCATAGGCCAGACCCTGAACGACCCCCGTGGCAATTCGCAGACCGGTAAAAGACCCCGGACCACAGGCAAATGCCAGGGCATCAAGCTCAGCGGGCACCAGACCCTGTTCAGCAAGAAGCTCGCGGACCATCGGCATCAGCAGTCGGGTATGCCCCCGGGGAGCAAGTTCAAACCGCTCCGCCACGCTGCCATCCACCAACAGAGCCGCCGAGCAGCCCTCGGACGAGGTATCCAGTGCCAGTAGTTTCACGCCGTTACTTCAATTGGGTAAGGATCTGATCGCGGATGTCATCAAGGCCACCAACGCCTTCAACACGCACGTATTTCGGGGCAGCAGCCGGGTCTTTCTTCGCCCAGTCCTGATAATAGTTGACCAGCGGTGCCGTCTGCTCGTGGTAGATCTTCAGGCGCTTTCGAATTGTCTCTTCCTGGTCATCGGCGCGCTGAACGAGAGGTTCACCGGTTTCATCATCCTTGCCTTCGGTTTTGGGCGGATCGTATTTCACGTGGTAGATGCGGCCACTGCCCTCATGCACCCGGCGACCCGACAAACGACTCACGATTTCCTCGTCGTCAACGGCAATCTCGACCACGTAGTCGATGTCGATACCCTGATCTTTCAGGGCTTCAGCCTGGGGAATGGTCCGGGGAAAACCGTCCAGCAGGAAGCCGTTCTTGCAGTCCGGCTGTTTGACCCGCTCTTCGATCAGCGCAATGATGATGTCATCAGACACCAGGCCTCCGGAAGCCATCACTTCCTTGACCTGTTTACCAAGCTCCGACTCGGCCTTGACCGCTGCGCGCAGCATGTCGCCGGTGGAAATCTGGGGAATACCAAACCGCTCGGTTATAAACTGGGCCTGAGTCCCCTTGCCCGCGCCTGGCGCGCCTAACATGATGATTCTCATAACGCTGTGCTCCCGTTGTAGTCATTATCATTTGAAAAGCTGTGGCAAAACCCTGCGGCTTTGCGACAGCCTCTCGCCGGCCACAGCCCGATGCGCCATGCCGAAGAAGGCGCATTATACGAACTCAGCCACCTCAGAGAAAGTGGACCTCCGTAGCATGCACCAAAAGGTTACATCAGGTTGTCATCTGCAAGCATTCGGGGTCAGGATGACAGGGAAAGTGCCAACGCGTCCAGATCTCCGGAAACCTTGTCGATCTCCTCACTGAGCAGTGTGAGATCGCCGTCTGAAAGCCCCAGGGGCGTTGCCAGGGCAGTCAGATCATCCGGGTTGAACTCATCCCCGATGCCCTTCTCCTTGAGCAACCCGTTGGCAAGCTGAACCATCAGCACATAGCTTTCATGCTCGCCCTGATATCCCTGGTGCTGGTGCATACCGGCAGCCTTGACCACCGGATCCGGCAATTCCCACAACCGGTGCAGAATACCGCCAATGGCGCCATGGCCGACGGCCAGCATCTGCTGGTTGTTATCGGCACCGAATACCTGCTGCTCCAGTGAATGCATGCTGGCTTCCGGGTTGGCTTCGCGAAGGGTGTTGAGCTCGTTGAACTCCTGTGGGAACAGATGCCCGATCAGTAACAGGCCAAAGTTGTGCAGCAAACCGCAAAGATAGGCCAGCCCTTTGTCAGCATTGCACTTCGGTGCCATACGCTGGCACAGGAAGGCGCAATACAGTGAGTGCCGCCAGAACTGATCCATCCCCAGCATTCCCTGACGGGGCACTTCAAAAGCGCGGACTGACGCGATACCCAGGGCTATGTGGGCGACGCGATCGAAGCCAAGCACACGGGTAACCGCTTCCTGCACGGAGTTGATCTGGCCGGGATAGTTGAAGAGTGCTGACCGGGCGTAGCGCATGATCTGCGCCGTCAGACTCGGATCAAACTCGATCAGCTCCGCCAGTTCCCGGGCAGTGGCCTCGGTGTTGGCAGTCAGCCTCAGAATACGTAATGCCAATGCCGGCATAGGGGGCAGGCGATATAACTTCTGTAGTTTATCGGCCACCTCTTCCAGCGTCAGTGCCTCACGTTCTCCGTTGTTCTGGCCACGAATCACCAGGTGTCCCGGTGAAGCATCGGCCAATGCCCTGGCCAATGACGTGCGGTCGAGTTCCAACAGAGTGTTGTCGGTACCGCAGCACATCAGCGTGCGCGAGTAACCCAGTACGTCCTGATCGACCAATACCGGTATGTCATAGGCAGCGCCTACCGGTGGCTGGAACCCCGGGTCACAGTCTGCAAACAGGCGTGCGGACTGGCGGGCGGTCAGTGGTTGCAAGCGCCTGCCCGTAAGTTTGTGGACCAGATCCATATCGAGAGTGGTGTTGTATCCATGGACAGCCATGATGACGCCGTTGATGTCGATCAACGGCGTGGCACGGATAAACTCGTCCTGCGAGCGACCAGACGCCATAACCGCGGCATCGAAGTTGAGCACCTGATCAATCGCCAGTTCACGGTAGGCGATACCCTTGCGAGCCAGAAAACCTTCCAGTCTTGCCGCTAACGCCACGGCGTTACTCCTGTGGTCCGTTTCATTATCCGGTGTTCCGCATACCCGCCGAGATGCCTGCCATGGTGACCTTCAGGGCACGTTCTACCATGTCCGGAACTTCGCCTTTGCCTTCACTTTCGCGGTCGCGTTTCAACAGTTCGGCCTGTAAGTAGTGTAGCGGATCAGTATACGGATTACGTACACGCATGGAATGGGCAAATACAGGTTCCTGTTCCAGGAGCGTCTCCTGCTCCTTCAGTTCCAGCAAGTGGCGGATGCAACCCTGCAGGCGTTCCCGAAGGCTTCTGCCCAGCTCCAGCAATTCAGGGTCGCTGACCAGGGTCTGTTCATAGTAGCTGGCAATTCGCAGATCAGATTTGGCCAGCACCATTTCCAGCATATCCACGTAGGTCTTGAAGAACGGCCATTTCTGCATCATTTCCCGCAGCACCGGCACGCGGTCCTCGCGGAAAGCCTCTTCCAGGGCAACGTCACTACCCAGCCAACTGGGCAGCATCAGGCGCATCTGGGTCCAGGCGAATATCCAGGGAATGGCCCGCAGGCTTTCCACGCCGCCGCCGGGTTTGCGCCTCGCCGGGCGGCTGCCGAGGGCCAGCTTGCCCAGGGCCTGTTCCGGGGTAACCTGGCGGAAATAGGGAACAAACTCGGGATTATCCCGGACCACGTCCCGGTAAGCTTTCAGGGACCGCTCCGTCAGCCAGTCCATGACCTCGCGCCATTCCGGTTCCGGTCCACGGGGTGGTGCCAGGGTGGCCTCCACCACGGCCGTGGTATACAGGGTGAGGCTCTGTTCCGCCAGCCGGGGCAGGCCAAACTTGAAGCGGATCATCTCACCCTGTTCGGTGATCCGGAAGCTGCCATTAACCGACCCCGGCGGCTGGGACAGAATCGCACGGTTGGCGGGGCCGCCGCCACGGCCTACAGTGCCACCACGGCCATGGAACAGCGTCAGGTGAATGCCGTACTCCGTGGCAACTTCTGTCAGCTGTTCCTGGGCCTGGTACTGAGCCCAGGCAGCCATCATCTGGCCGGCATCCTTGGACGAGTCGGAGTAGCCAATCATGACTTCCTGGCGGCCCTCGCAATAATCCCGGTACCAATCCACATTATAAAGCGCCGCCATGCTGTCGGGTGCACCACGCAGGTCATCAAGAGTCTCGAACAGCGGCACCACCCGCATCCGGTTTTCCATGCCGGCTTCGCGCAGCAGCAGAATCACATTCAGTACGTCTGACGGTTTGCTGGCCATGGAAATGACATAAGAGCCCAGGGCTTCTGGTGTCTGTTGCGCCACTACCTCACAGGTTGCCAGCACTTCGCCGACCTCTTCCGAGGGCCGCCAGTGTCTTGGTACCAATGGGCGCCGGCCCTTGAGCTCACGCACCAGGAAGTCCTGGCGTTCCTGTTCTGACCACGACAGGTAGTCGCCCATTCCCAGGTAGTCCACCATTTCAGCCACCGCCGCTGCATGGCGGGATGCTTCCTGTCGAATGTCCAGGCGAATCAGCGGAAGACCGAAGGTGTGAGCCCGGCGAATGGTATCCAGCAGCGGTCCGTTGGCGATGGTTTCCAGGCCGCACTCAACCAGGGAGCGATAACACAGCTCCAGGGGACCGGTGAAATCCTCGTTGGCAAACAGGATATCCTTGGTATCCGCCGGCTCGCCGGCAACGCTGGCTTCCGCCCAATCCCGGGTCTTGATCAGCTTATCCCGCAGCCCTGCCAGCACTATGCGATAGGGCTCGCGGGAATCCCCGGTGACCGCACGCAATTCATCGCTGGCCTGCCACATGGAAAGTTCGGCACGCAGCGCCTGGATATCCCGCAGATAAAGATCGGCGGCCATCCACCGACCCAGCAGAAACACCTTGCGAGTTACTTCATGGGTGACGTTGGGGTTGCCGTCACGGTCACCCCCCATCCAGGAGGCAATGCGGATTGGCGAAGCCTCAAGCGGCAGCCCCTTCCCCGTAGCCTCGGAAAGCGACAGGTCGAGGCTACGGAGAAAACGCGGCAGGGCCTGCCAAAGACTGTTCTCGATAACGGCAAATCCCCACTTGGCTTCGTCTACCGCCGTTGGTCGCTCGTGGCGTATCTCGTCCGTGTGCCATGCTTCGGTGACCAGCTGCGCCAACCGGTCCACGATTTCTTCGCGCTCCGCGGGCATCAGGTCATCATGATCCAGTTGTGCCAGGCAGTCTGACATCTCGTCGTATTTCATGATCAGTGTGCGGCGCGCCACTTCCGTAGGGTGCGCGGTGAGCACGTATTCTATACGCAGGTCGGCAACCCGCCGATGCAGATCCTCCGCACTGACACCACCGTTCTTGAGGCGAGTGAACACCTCACTGAGGGACTCCACCATCAGGTCAGACTGGTGGCCGCGCTTACGTCGAATGCCATGATACTGCTCAGCCAGGTTGGCCAGGTTGAGAAACTGGTTAAAGGCGCGGGTTACCGGTAGCAGCTCGTCATCACGCAATTTTCCCAGCAGGGCGACCAGGCGCTGACCGGAACCACTTTGCTGCAGACGATCTGCCTTGGCCGCCGCGCGCACTTCTTCAATCAGCTCGTAACAGTCCTGGCCAGGTTGGCGCTGGATACTTTGTCCCAGCAACTCACCCAGCATGCGCACGTTTTCTCGGAGTTCGGGGTGTAGCTCGGTCACATTGACGTCCTTTTAAATTGACGGAGGCGAAGTAAACTTACGATACTATTTACTCTTAAAGCCTGTCTAACGATTAAAGCCTGTGGCCGCAAGGAGTATTCATGAAAGTAACCGATCTGCCCAAACACTGGGAAGGCAAGAAAGAACCTGTCGAGCGGAGCCACGATTACAATCTCCGTTTGCCGCTGGAAGATGCTGCGCGCATAGCTGCGCTGGCGGAACTTTACCCGGACCGTTCGGAAAGCGATATTCTGAATGACATGATCGGTGCAGCACTGGACGACCTGGTCCGGCTGAGCCCGTTGAAGGACAAACTGGAAGGCAAGGAAAAATAACGGCGGGCAGTCTACTGCGGGGTGGCGGGACCACCCCGTGGTTATCGCAGGTCCGTTGTGATCAGGCTGCTGGCCTGATCAGGCAACCGATTCCAGCTGGCGTGCCTTGAGCTTCTGGATATGCTTCTGGCTGAGGCTGATAAAGCGTGGGGTCATGCCCTGATCTTCATAGATCTCGAAGCCGTCCTCATCGAATGCGACAACCTTTGAGCCCTGGACGTAAGGAAAGCTGGTCTCCAATTCGTCAAGAGCAGCGGAGATCAGGTCCCGCATGAGATCCTGAGAGGACTTCATCGGGTACAGCGCGGCCAGTTTTTCCAGTCGCTGGTGATGCTGGTCGGACAGGTTGGCAAAATACGCATCCCGGGTCAGCCGACCACGTGCATGCTTGTCCCAGTAATTGACCAGATCTTTGATTTTCATGGTGCCTTCACTCCTGCATCTTCTTGGTGGCCCACCAGACGCACAAAAGGTGTGCATCCGTAACCGGAAGTGTAGACGAAGCAACCGCACCGGGGGCGGAAATAATGGTAACGGATTGTACTTATCCGTTACTTTTTCCGCTGTTTTTCAATCCCTTTGACAGCCTGCCAGACTGCATCCAGCGCCTCCAGTGACTCACCATCCATATCACGGCCTTCGCGTTCGAGGTGTTCCTCAATGGCACGAAATCGCGCCTCGAATTTGTGATTGGTGCTATTGAGGGCCTGCTCGGGATTAACCTTCATGAACCGTGCCAGGTTAACGCATACAAACAGCAGGTCCCCCAGTTCATCCTCGACAGCCTCCACCGGGCCGGCGCCGGAGCGGGCGTCATACCAGGCTTCTTTCAGTTCATCGATCTCTTCATGAAGTTTGTCGAACACCGGTTCGACATCCGGCCAGTCAAAGCCGTGGTTGGCTGCCCTGCGCTGAAGTTTTTCAGCACGCACCATTGCGGGGAGTGTCCGGGCAATACCATCCAGCCGTCTTGCAGGCCCGGAGCCAGTTGATTTTTCCGGTTTCGCCGCCCGCTCCTCGGCCTTGATGCGCTCCCAGTTGGCCTTGATTTCGGCTTCACCGGGGCGATTGTCCGGCTCGATCCGGCTTTCCAGGGTGCCATCGGGAAACACGTGTGGATGACGTCGGACCAGCTTTCGCACCAGGTTGTCCACCACCGAGTCAAAATCGAAATGGCGCTGCTCCTTCCCCATCTGACTGTAGAAGATCACCTGGAACAATAGGTCGCCCAGTTCATCCTCCAGGTGCGAATAATCCTCCCGGTCGATGGCATCGGCAACCTCATAGGCCTCCTCCAGGGTGTGGGGCATGATGGTTCTGAAGGTCTGGCGGGTATCCCACGGGCACCCCGTCTCAGGATCCCGAAGCCGTGCCATCAGGGTTTTCAGGTCGTCAATGGTATAGCTCATGAGCGTTTGCGCCTGACGTCGATGATGTTGGGCAGGTTGCGGATCTGAGCCAGCAACCGGGCCAGCTGGTCGAGGCTGGATATTTCCACCGTCACCGTCATGGTGGCCGTGTTTTCATACTTGTTGGACATGGTGTTCAGCGACAACACATCACTTTTGGACGACGACAGCACCTGGGTGATGTCCCGCAGCAATCCGGAACGGTCATACGCCTGGATCTCCACATCCACCGGATACACGGCAACGGGTTGTCCGCCCCAGCTTACTTCTATAATCCGGTTGGGCTCGAACTCCTTGAGGCTCAGAAAGGTAATGCAGTCCTGCCGGTGGACAGTCACGCCGCGGCCCACGGTAATGTAGCCACCGATCGGATCTCCGGGCAGTGGCTTGCAGCATTTCGCCACCTGGGTCTTGAGCTTGCCGACACCCCGGATCTGGATGTCCGACTCGGTATCGTAGGGCTTGCGCCTCAGGGTGCTGAGCTTCAGGTCCAGCTGTTCCGATTTCGGCTCCAGCATCTGCTGGGCGATATTGGCGACATGGGTCGGACGGAGGTCGCCGGCTCCCACCGCCGCAAACATGTCCTCGGCCGCCTGGTAATTCACCTTGCGGGCCAGGTCGTTCAGATCAACGTCATAAAGCGACAGCCGCCTGAATTCATCCTCCAGAATCGCCCTGCCGTCAATGATGTTGCGGTCACGGTCCTGCTGTTTGAACCAGTGGGTCACCTTGGCCCGGGCGCGGGAGGTCTGGATATAGCCCAGGCTGGGGTTCAGCCAGTCACGACTCGGCGCCTGGTTATTGGAGGTGAGAATGGATATCTGGTCGCCGGTTTTCAGGGGATAGGTCAACGGCACAATGCGGCTGTTGACCTTGGCTCCACGACAGGCGTGGCCAATCTCGGTATGAACGCGGTAGGCAAAATCCACAGGCGTGGCACCCTGGGGCAGGTCCACCACGTGGCCTTCCGGCGTAAACACATACACCCGGTCGGATGCCACGTCCGATTTCAGGTGGTCGGCCAGGCCGGACAGGTCGCCCAGTTCTTCCTGCCATTCCAGGACCTGACGCAGCCAGTTGATCTTGGCGTCGTAGCCCACCGAACGGTTGCCCTTGTCCATGCCCTTGTACAGCCAGTGGGCACAAACCCCGAGCTCCGCCTCCTCATGCATGGCATGGGTGCGGATCTGGACTTCCATCACTTTCCCTTCCGGTCCGATCACCGCGGTATGAAGGGACTGATAGCCGTTTTCCTTGGGGTTGGCGATGTAGTCATCAAATTCGTTGGGGATGTGGCGCCACAGCGTATGCACAATGCCGAGTGCGGCATAGCAATCACGCACGGCCGGCACCAGTATCCGTACCGCACGTACGTCGTAGACCTGGGAAAAATCGATTCCCTTGCGGCGCATCTTCCGCCAGATGCTGTAGATGTGCTTGGCGCGCCCCGACAGCTCCCCCTCTATGCCGGAAGCCCCCAGCTCGCCTTTCAGGGAGGTGATCACCCGCTTGATGTAACTTTCACGATCCAGCCGCTTTTCATCCAGCAGTTTGGCAATCTTTTTATAGGCCGATTCGTGCAGGTAGCGGAAAGAGAGGTCTTCCAGCTCCCACTTGATATGGCCGATGCCGAGGCGGTGCGCCAGGGGTGCGTAGATGTCGAAAACCTCGCGGGCAACGCGCATGCGCTTTTCTTCGGGCGCATTTTTCACCGCACGGATGGCGCAGGTCCGCTCAGCAAGCTTGATCAATGCCACCCGGACATCGTCAATCATGGTGACGAGCATCTTGCGGACGTTGTCGAGCTGGCCCTCGGGCTGGCCGAGCACATTGCCCTTGAGCGGATGGTGGATCGACGATATGGCCGCCATCTGCTGAACACCATCAATCAGCCCGGCCACCTCGTCACCGAATTCTTTACGGATTTCCTCCAGGGGAATACGCTCTTCGCGCACCGCCCGGTAGAGAATCGCCGCCACCAGGCTGGTCTGGTCCAGGTGCAGCTCCACCAGCACCTGGGCCATTTCAATACCGGTACGGAAGCTGCTAGCGCCGGGTGCCCATACGCGATCTTCCCGGACTGCCTGAAAATCGATAGCTGCCGCTTTTTCGCATGCCCGCCGGAACTGTTCGGCATCTTCCAGGTGTGTCTGGGATTCGATCTGGCGAACCCAGCGTTCGATATCCACCTGTCCATCGCCCGTGACTGCGTAATCTTCGCGAACTTTTACCATATCGCTCTTGTTCTTCCTGGTCGCTTATCCGGCCATCCGTGACCGGCACCAAAGTTCATCAGTTATCCACGCGTTCGAACATTGCCATGGATTCAACGTGCGTGGTGTGGGGAAACATGTCCATAACACCCGACCTCACCAGCCGGTAACCATTTCGCACCATAACCCCTGCGTCCCTGGCCAGCGTGGCCGGGTTGCAGGAAACATACACGATCCGTTTGGCGCCGAAAGCGGTCAGGTATTCACAAACCTCCTGGGCGCCGGAACGTGGCGGATCAATCAGGATCTTGTCGAACCCCTCTGCCGCCCACGGCTGTGCCGTAAAATCCGCCTGCAGGTCAGCACCGTGGAATGCGACATTCGAAAGCCCGTTGAGTTCCGCATTTTCCCGACCACGAACCACCATGGCCTCATCGCCTTCCACGCCAACCACCTGAGCGGCACGACGCGCCAACGGCAGGGTAAAATTCCCCAGCCCGCAGAAAAGGTCGAGCACCCGCTCGCCAGGCTGGATGTCCAGCCACTCCACGGCCCTGTGTACCATGGTGCGATTGATCCCTGCATTGACCTGGGTAAAGTCCATGGGATGAAACTTCATGGTCAGGTCGAATTCTTCCATGCGATAGGACAGACGTTCCTCGCCGGAATCCGGCCAGATTCTGTGCACCGTATCCGGCCCTTTCGGCTGCAGGTAGATATGCAATTCATGGGCCTGGCCGAAGCGGATCAGCGCTGCGGTGTCTGATTCACTCAAGGGGTCCATGTTGCGGAACACCATTGCAGCCTCCTGGTCCCCACAGGCCACTTCTACCTGGGGAATGCGCCGATAGGCCTCCAGGCCATGGAGCATTTCCCGCAGCGGGGTAATGCGATCACCAATACGCGGGTCCAGAACCACACAACGGTCGATATCGGTCAGGAAGCTGTTGCGTTTTTCACGAAACCCCACCAGGACCGATTCCCGTGCCGGCACATACTTCACGCCCAGCCTGGCTTTGCGACGATAGCCAAGTGCCGGTGAGCGCATGGGGGGCACCCACTCTTCCGGCTCGATGCCCCCGAAATGGGCAAAGTGTTCCCGCAGGGTGTCTTCCTTGAACCGGATCTGGGCATCGCTGTCCATGTGCTGCAGGCTGCAGCCTCCGCACAGGTCCGCAAACTCGCAGGGTGGCGTAATCCGGCCTTCACCGGCTTCCAGCACCTCGACTGTCCGCAGTTCGTCAAACTTGCTGCGTGAGCTGATCACCTTGGCCATCACCGTCTCACCCGGAAGCGCTCCGTCCACAAACTGGGCCTTGCCATTGTCACGGGAGATACCGCGGCCGTCGTGACTCAGGGTTTCAATAACACAACGCACCGGCTCGGTGGGCAGGACTTTCCTGCGTCTTCTGCTCATAGGACGTCTCTTGCTGGGGTCTGGTCTTGGTTAATTCAGGCGCCGGGAAACACACCGGTAGACAGGTAACGGTCGCCCCGGTCACAGATAATGGCCACGATCACCGCGTTTTCAACCTGTGCAGACAGTTTCAGTGCCGCGGCAATGGAGCCACCGGAGGAAACGCCACAGAAGATGCCTTCTTCACTGGCCAGTGCACGCATGGTGTCTTCGGCTTCCTGCTGGCCAATATCCAGCACGGTGTCGACGCGGGAAGCATCGTAGATTTTCGGCAGGTAGGCTTCCGGCCAGCGACGGATACCCGGTATGGATGCACCTTCTTTTGGCTGCAGGCCTACTATGCGGATATCGGGATTGCGCTCTTTGAGATATCGGGAGACACCCATGATGGTCCCGGTAGTGCCCATGGAGCTGACAAAATGGGTGACCCTGCCCCCGGTCTGCTCCCAGATTTCCGGGCCGGTAGTGCGGTAATGCGCCAGCGGGTTGTCCTGGTTGGCAAACTGGTCCAGTACCTTGCCCTTGCCTTCCGCCTCCATTTTCTGAGCCAGATCCCGAGCGCTTTCCATGCCACCCTCTTTAGTAACACTGACGATCTCGGCGCCGTAGGCCCGCATGGAGGCCCGGCGCTCTTCGCTCGCGTTCTCGGGCATGATCAGTACCATGCGATAACCCTTTATCGCCGCCGCCATTGCCAGCGCGATACCGGTGTTACCACTGGTGGCCTCAATCAGCGTATCACCAGGCTTTATTTCACCGCGCCGTTCCGCTTCCTGAATCATGCTGATCGCGGGGCGGTCTTTCACTGAACCTGCCGGGTTGTTGCCTTCCAGCTTTGCCAGAATCACGTTGCTGGTCTTACCGGGAAGCCTTTGCAACCTGACAAGGGGCGTATGCCCTACGTAATCTTCTATGGTCGGGAAATGCATGCTTTTACCTTCTTCAAATCTTCCGCAACCCGCGGCCAGCCATTAACGCCGACAACACAAGCCTGTGGTACACTCCGGGTTCGCATGATACGCGGAATATCCGCTGCCTCCCAATACAGCTTCTCGCTATATCCATGACTGCGGGCTATATCCGGGAGCTCTAACACGGCCAGATTGGTTGGAATCATCTATTCTGACAGGGAAGAATGCCGGATATCCGGCCGGCGAAGTCAATCGGGAACACACTATGCGGCGCTGGGGCATACGCAAAAAAGTACTTGTGGTGACGCTCGTCCCCACCCTTCTGACCACCCTGATGCTGGGACTTTTCTTTACCTACAGCTGGGTCAACAATATTGAAAACCTGCTCAAGGATCGTGGCGAATCCCTTTCGCGGCAACTGTCTGCCGGGTCGGAGTATGGCCTTTTCACTGCCAATCGCAGCCTCCTGAGCAGCCTTTCCAACGCCCTGCTGGAAGAGCAGGACGTTCGTTCCATTACCTTCTTCGACAGTGAGCATAGCCGGCTGCTCCACACCGGCCCTGGCAGCTCCGATGACGTCGCCAAGGAAGCCCTGACCGGCGACGAAGCCAGGCAGATCAGCAGACCGGACAGCACGGTATTTGTCACTCCGGTTTACCTGCAGGATCTGATGATTGAAAGCATGCTGGCGCCGGATTCCCGCCAGAGTGTGGGCAGTGGCAAGAAGCCGATTGGCTGGGTCACGGTGGAGATGTCACATGTTCGTACCGAGAAGGAAACCTACAAGGCACTGCTGATTTCTCTGCTGTTGGTGCTGGGCGGGGTTCTCCTCAGCCTGGTGATCGCACTGCGCCTCAGCCGCGCCTTCACGGACCCGGTGTTCGAACTCAACGAAGCGGTGGCCAGGCTCAAGGAAGGCAAACTCGATACCCGTGTCTATACCGGCGCCGGCCCGGAATTCGAGCAACTGGAATCGGGCCTGAACGCCATGGCCGGGGAGCTGAGCAACGCCCAGGCCGAGATGCAGCAGAACATTGACCAGGCCACGGAAGACCTGCGGGAAACCCTGGAGACCATCGAAATCCAGAACATCGAACTGGATTTTGCCCGCAAGGAAGCACTTGAAGCCAGCCGCATAAAATCGGAATTCCTGGCCAACATGTCCCACGAGATCCGCACGCCCCTGAACGGCATTATCGGCTTTACCGAGCTGCTGCTGAAAAGCCCCCTGCCCCGCCAGCAGCGGGACCACCTGAGTACCATCCGCAAGTCGTCGGAAATCCTGCTGACGATCATCAACGATATTCTCGATTTCTCCAAAATCGAGGCCGGCAAACTGATTCTCGACCGCATTCCTTTCCAGCTCCGTGACATTGTCGAGGAAGTCATGGTCATGCTGGCTCCGGCAGCCCATGGCAAGAATCTGGACCTGGTATCACTGGTTTACAACGATGTACCGGACAACATCATGGGTGACCCGCTGCGGGTAAAGCAGGTGATCACCAATCTGGTCAACAACGCCATCAAGTTCACCCAGACCGGTGAAGTGGTTTTACGGGCCAGCCTGGAGGAAGAAGACAAGGAAGGTAACCGGATGACCCTGCGGCTGAGCATTACCGACTCCGGCGTTGGCCTTTCCCGGGCCCAGCAGCAGTCCCTCTTCAATGCCTTCAGCCAGGCGGACGCCTCCACCGCCCGGCAGTATGGTGGCACCGGTCTCGGACTCGCCATTTCCAAGCGCCTGGTCGAGGAAATGGGCGGCAAGATTGGCCTGGAAAGCGAACTCGGCAAGGGCTCCACCTTCTGGTTTACCCTGACATCGGAGATGTCCTCCACCGGAGAGGCTATCGCACCGAAAGACGCCCTGCGCGGCGAGCGGGTTATCTATCTGGAGCAACAGAAAACCACTGGTCTGGCAGTAGAACACCTGCTACGGGAATGGGGCATGACGGTAGACCGGGTTGCCTCGCCAGGCGCCATGCAGGAGCAGATCGAGGAGGCCCAGAGAGCACAATCCGGTTACGCCATTGCCCTCCTCGGCATCACCCGGCATCTACTTAACTCCAGCCAGTACTGCTCGCTGGTACGGACCCTGGAACTGGAGAGAGACTGCCGCACTCTATTGCTGACCCCGACGCTGGATACACATGACACACCGCTCTCCGGCCTGGCCAGCGGCCACCTTACCAAGCCGGTATGCCGTGACTCCCTCTACGATGAGCTGTTGTTACTGGTACACGGTATAAGCAGCGGACAGCGACAGCTTCCGGTGCCGGCCGAGGCACGGGCGACAGCCCAACGGTCTGGCCGGGTACCGCGGGTGCTGGCCGTGGACGATAACGACGCCAACCTGAAACTGGTTCTGACCCTGTTACACGACTGCCGGATTGAAGCCGAGGGTGCCAGCAGTGGTTTCGAAGCCCTCAGCAAGGCACGGCAGAAGCCGTTTGATCTGGTTTTCATGGACCTGCAGATGCCGGGAATGGATGGCGTCGAGACCACTGAAAGACTGCGGGGCCTTGATGGCAACAGCCATCGCACCCGTATCATTGCCCTCACCGCCCATGCGCTGGCAGAAGAGCAGGACCGGCTCTCGCGCCAGGGATTCGACGGGTATCTCGCCAAACCGATCAGTAACAGCCAGCTGATCGACATTATCTACGACTACACCGGGTATAGCTGCGATGCAGAATCCGCGACCGGATATTTGCCTGTACCGGAGGTTCGCGATACCCGCCGGGCACTGCGCCCCTCCACCCGCAAGAAACAGCCGGATTGCGTCAGCATCGCCGAGAGCATCCAGTTGGCTGCCGGCAAAGCAGACCTGGCAGAGGAATTGTTCAGCATGCTGGTTGAGCAGATTCGCGCAGATCTGGACCGCGTGAACAGGCTCTGGGAAAACGGTGAGCGGGAAGAATTACTGGAGTGCGTGCATAAACTGCACGGCGCCACCCGATACTGCGGAGTACCGGAACTGCGAGGCGCCGCCAACCAGTTGGAAACGGCGTTGAAATGCGCCTCACCGGATGCCGAATACCAGAAAGGCCAGTTGCTCGTTGCCATGGAGCGCCTGCAAACCTGGAGTGAACAGACCGACTGGCAGCAACTTTTCCGCCAGCAAAATCAGCAGGCTACTGCAGATTGAAGTGTGTGAGGCGCCCGCTTACCCGCGGGCGCCTACCAGGATGGCCTTCATGTCCCTGACCGCTTCTTTCAGACCAGTGAAAACAGCCCTCGCAATGATGGCATGGCCAATGTTCAGCTCGTTGATGCCGCCGATGGCCGCAACGCGTTCGGTATTATGGTAGTGAAGGCCATGACCGGCATTCACAATCAGGCCCTTTTTCCGGGCATGCTCAACCGCAGTCACCAGGGTATCAAATGCGGCATTTTCAGCGTCTGGCGTAGCAGCTTCGGCATATTCGCCCGTGTGGAGCTCCACCACCGGCGCACCGCACCGGACAGCGGCATCGATCTGTGCAATGTCCGGGTCAATAAACAGGGACACCTCTGTGCCGATCCTTGCCAACCGCTCGCAAGCCTTGGCGACACGGGCTTCCTGGCCGTCCACATCGAGCCCGCCCTCCGTGGTCAGCTCCTCGCGCTTTTCCGGCACCAGGCATACGCATTCCGGGCGCACCTGTTCAGCAAAGGCCAGCATGGCGTCCGTAACCGCCATTTCCAGGTTCATCTTGGTGGTCAGTATTTCCTTGAGCAGCAGTACATCCCGATCCTGGATGTGGCGGCGGTCCTCCCGGGGATGAATGGTAATGCCATCAGCCCCGGCCTCTTCTGCCAGTATGGCCGCCTGAACCGGATCAGGATAGCGGGTGCCCCTGGCCTGGCGCAGTGTTGCCACATGGTCGATATTGACGCCCAGCAGCACTCTGGGATTCGTTGGGCTAGGGTTCATTGCGATCTCCTCGATGATGACTGAACAGGCTTCGGCTGTTGAGGGGCCGGCCCTGCAGAAGGTAGTCCACCAGTACCCGGGTTACCCGCTTGGCAATACGCCGACATTCTGTTGATTCCAGATCCCCGGAAGCGAGCGCCAGCAGCGTGGCGCCGGGAAGGTTCTGAAGCCTGACACCAACCGACGGCGTGGCCAGAATCCCCTGCTCGGGATCATAGCAATAATACTCACCCGCCTCGACCGCAAACCCGGTGTCGGTGGCCAGGTCCCAGGCAAAGTCATAGCCCAGCTCTGCGGCAAAGGACTGTTCAAACCGCCGTAGAACCGGCTCGACATCACTGGCTTCTGACAGCTCGGCAATGACGTCGATATAGGAAGCAAAGAGACGGGGGTGGGGATCTGCCAGTGGCAGCAGGCGTTGCAACAATTCGTTCACGTAGAGCCCGCTGTACAGCGACAGGGTGCGCTTGAGCGCGGGCCCGCCACGCACTTCCGCCTGAGTGAGTGTCTTCAGCTCACTGCGGCCTGTCCAGTCCAGCAGCAACGGCTGGAAGGGCTGAAGCTGTGCCTTCAGGGGGCTTTTTGCGCTGTTGCCACCACGGGCAATAATGGTTAACCGGCCCGCATTGAGAGAGAAAATATCCACCATCAGACTGGTTTCGCGCCATGGCCGGCGGTGGAGGACGTAAGCGGGCTCCTGCTGTATTGGCCCCGTCATAGACGCCTCAGAAGTCGTTCATACCAAGACTTTTGAGTGCCCGTTCGCTGTCGGCCCAGCCACGTTTGACCTTGACCCATAGCCTCAACATGACCTTGCTGTCGAAAAGGCGCTCCATGTCAGCCCGGGCTTCCTGGCCAATACGGCGCAGGCGCTCGCCCTTGTCACCGATCATGATTTTCTTCTGGCCTTCGCGCTCCACCAGAATCAGCGCCGATATGTGCAGGGTCTTGCCGTCCTTGCGGAATTCCTCAATCTCGACGGCCACGGAATACGGCAGCTCGGCGCCCAGTTGCCGGGTGATTTTCTCCCGCACCATCTCCGAGGCCATAAACCGTTCACTGCGGTCGGTGATCTGGTCATCCGGGTAGAAATGAACGCTTTGTGGCAGGAAACGCCCTACCGCTTCCTCCAGCGGCTCCAGGTTCATGCCCTTCAGGGCAGACAGCGGGATCATTTCGGCAAAGTCCCGTTTCCGGGACAGCATGTCCAGATGCGGCAACAGGGCCTCCCGATTCTCGATCCGGTCGACCTTGTTCACTGCCAGAATCACCGGGCACTTCAGGCTGCTGAGTTTTTCCAGCACCATTTCGTCGGCGGTGGTCCAGGCCATCTGGTCAACCACGAACACCGCCACGTCAACATCCTTCAACGCCGACGTGGCGGCCTTGTTCATGTACCGGTTGATGGCCCGGGGCTCTTCCTCGTGCATACCCGGTGTATCCACGTAAATAGCCTGAACCGGACCTTCGGTCTTGATCCCCAGAACCTGGTGACGCGTAGTCTGGGGTTTGCGGGAGGTAATGCTCAGCTTCTGGCCCAGAATATGGTTCAGCAGCGTGGACTTGCCCACATTGGGACGGCCAACAATCGCCACGAAACCACAACGGCTGTCCGGATTCTCCGGACGGGTAACATCATTCATCAATCATTCTCCACACCCAATTGTTTGAGGGCGTTGCGAGCCGCCTGCTGCTCGGCAATTCGTCGGCTGTTGCCGGTACCGGTGGTTTTCCGGTCCAGTGATGGCATGGCACAGGATACATGGAACGTCTGGGCGTGGGCTTCACCATCCACGGAAATGACATCGTAGCGCGGCAGCGGAAATTGTCGCGACTGCAGATATTCCTGCAGCCGGGTTTTGGGATCTTTCTGGGTATCCTGCAGGTCCAGCTGCTTCAGGCGCATCTCGAACCACCGCAACACCTGCTCCCGGCAGGTATGGAAATCGCTATCCAGATAGATAGCACCAATGATGGATTCCACTGCGTCTGCAAGGATGGACTCACGGCGGAAACCACCACTCTTCAGCTCACCGGAGCCCAGTCGAAGGTATTTTCCCAGCTCGAATTCACGGCCGATTTCCGCCAGCGTAACACCCTTGACCATACGGGCCCGCAGACGGCTCAGCTGCCCTTCCCGGGCTTTCTCGAAGTGCAGGTAAAGATGCTCCGCTATGACCATGTTGACAATGGAGTCGCCCAGAAACTCCAGGCGCTCATTGTTCTGGTTGCCATAGCTGCGATGGGTAAGCGCCAGCAGCAGACGTTCGGGAGCATTGAACTGATAACCGATACGTCGCTGCAGCTGTTCCAGATCCGGTTGTGAACTCACTTGCCCGTCATCTCGTACTCGTGTTGAAAGTGGATAACTGTATCCACGTTACGGAAGAGGTTGTTGCGGACTTCATAATCCACATTGATCACCACAAACTCGCCGTTTTTCTCAACGGTGATGTTCTTGGCGTCAAAACCTCTTACATTGTTGACGCTCAAACGCTTGTTGATAAGACTTCTTACCTGGGCAGGCCCCATAGTGGAGAGGTCCTCGGTCCCATCAAGACTTTCCAGTGCTTCCTGAATGGTAATGTCATCCAGGTAAGCCGGCCCCAGCTTGATCACCAGTGTAAGCAGACCGCCGAAAAAGAGCACCATGATCATGATCACCAGTGCCGAAGCACCGGACTGCTTTCGCATGGATGAGAGACTGTTTTTCTTCATTATAGAGACACCCCTGAATGACTACGCACTTATTCTATGCCGCCCACACGATCAAAGGATGGCAGACTGGTCAGCGATTGCCAGTGCATCCAGATCGCAAATGCCTTACCCACAACCAGCTCATCAGGAACCGTGCCCCAATAGCGACTGTCATTACTGTTATCCCGGTTGTCACCCATCACGAAGTACTCGCCTTCCGGCACCAGCCACTCGCCTTCTCCGGAACGCCCTGTTCGCCCCAGAGTCAGGAACACATCGTGCTGGGTATCGCCGAGCGTTTCGCGCCATAACTCCACGGGTGGCAATCGCGCCACGAAGCGGGTCTCAACTTTTTCACCGTTGATGAACAGCTCACGGTCCTGGTAGCGAATGCGATCACCGGGCATACCAACAACCCGCTTGATGTAATTGGTACTGCCATCTTCCGGATACCGGAATACGATGACATCACCGCGCTCGGGGTCGTCCACTTCCAGTATCTTCGTGCCTGCCACGGGCAACCGCAGTCCATAGGCGTATTTGTTCACCAGGATAAAGTCTCCCACCTCCAGGGTGGGCAGCATGGAACCCGAAGGAATCTGGAACGGCTCCACCAGGAACGAGCGCAAAACAAGCACTACAGCCAGCACCGGAAAGAAGGAGCGGCTGAGATCCACAAGATAGGGCTCTTTAGGCTCTTCCTCTGCCCGGCCTTCACCTGGCGCCATTCCTGCCGCTGCCAGCCGGCGCTTGCGCAGGAAGAGTATGTCCAACAGCCAGATCAGCCCCGTTACAAACGTCAGAACTACCAGAACCAGGGGAAAATCAATATCCATTCAGGTGCCTTTTAGTTATCCACTTTCAGTACGGCAAGGAACGCTTCCTGAGGCACCTCAACATTACCCAGCTGCTTCATGCGTTTTTTACCTTCTTTCTGCTTCTGCAGCAGTTTCTTCTTCCGGCTGACGTCACCACCGTAACACTTGGCCGTTACGTTCTTGCGCAGCGCCTTGACGGTTACCCTGGAGACCACCTGATTGCCGATCGCGGCCTGAATGGCAATATCAAACATCTGCCGGGGAATCAGCTCTTTCATTTTCTCGACCAGGGCGCGACCCTTATAGTGGGCCTGGTCCTTGTGGACAATCAGCGCCAGAGCATCCACGCGCTCGGCGTTGATCAGCACGTCCAGTCTCACCAGGTTGGCGGTCTGGAAACGCACAAAGTGGTAATCGAGTGAGGCAAAGCCGCGACTGGCCGACTTGATGCGGTCGAAAAAGTCGAGAACCACTTCCGCCATCGGCAACTCATAGGTCACCTGCACCTGGGTAGACATGAAGTGCATGTTTTTCTGGATGCCGCGTTTTTCCTCACACAGTTTGATGACATTACCCAAGTGTTCCTGAGGCACCAGAATGCTGGCTTCCACAATCGGCTCGCGCATTTCCTCAATGGAACCAATATCCGGCAGGCTGGAGGGATTGTCTACCGACAGGGTCTCACCCTGTTTGGTAACAACTTCATAGATTACCGTCGGCGCCGTGGTAATCAGGTCTATGTCGTATTCACGCTCCAGACGCTCCTGGACAATCTCCATGTGGAGCATGCCGAGGAAGCCACAACGGAAACCGAAGCCAAGGGCATCCGAGCTTTCAGGCTCGAAAAACAGCGAGGCATCGTTCAGCGTCAGTTTTTCCAGCGCATCACGGAAATCGTTGTAGTCGTCCGCGCTGACCGGAAACAACCCGGCGTAAACCTGGGGCTTCACTTTCTTGAAACCGGGCAACATCGGGATATCGTCCGACCCTTTCTGCTGCACAATGGTGTCGCCTACCGGCGCACCATGAATGTCCTTGATCCCGGCGACCACAAAGCCGACGTCCCCGGCTTCCAGAATATCCGTATCCTTGGGCTTGGGGTTAAAAATGCCCACCTTGTCGGCATTCCAGGCCTTGCCGGTGGACTTCAGGACAATCTTGTCGCCCTTTTTCAGAGTGCCTTCGGTCACCCGAACCAGGGAAACCACACCCAGGTAGTTATCAAACCAGGAGTCTATAATCAGCGCCTGCAACGGCGCACTGCGGTCGCCCTTCGGTGGCGGAATCTTGGCAATCAGGTCTTCCAGAACGTCTTCCACACCAATGCCGCTCTTGGCACTGCAGCGGACCGCCTCGGTGGCGGCAATACCGATGATGTCCTCGATTTCCTGGGCGACCCGTTCCGGCTCAGCCTGCGGGAGGTCCATTTTGTTCAGCACCGGCACCACTTCCAGGCCCTGCTCGATGGCGGTATAGCAGTTGGCCACGGACTGCGCCTCGACACCCTGGCCCGCATCCACCACCAGAAGGGCACCCTCGCAGGCATAGAGCGACCGCGACACTTCGTAGGAGAAGTCCACGTGGCCGGGGGTATCGATAAAGTTCAGTTTGTATTCCTGACCATCCCGGGCCGTGTAATTGAGTGTCACGCTCTGGGCCTTGATGGTGATGCCGCGCTCACGCTCAAGATCCATGGAATCAAGCACTTGCTCGGCCATTTCACGTTCCGTGAGGCCGCCGCAGATCTGGATAAAACGGTCTGCCAGCGTGGATTTACCGTGGTCAATATGGGCGATGATCGAAAAATTTCGGATTCGGCTCAGTTCAGTCACAGACAATGAATACTCATAAAAATACGAAGGATTGAGCCCGGAAGGGCCGTTGCCGGTGTCCGGCAACGGCGTGATTTTACCGGTTACCGGTCCCCATTGCCATGATCAGGACGTCAGCGGCCGCTCATATTGCCGAATCAAGAAGCCAATGAGGGCATCCTCATCCAGCGGATAGCTGAACAGGTTGCCCTGGCACTGGGCGCAGCCGGCGCTTTTGAGGAAACTCAACTGCTGCGGCGTTTCCACTCCTTCGGCGACCACGGTGAGGTGTAATTTTCTGGCCAGCGCAATAACCGCCGACGCCACGTCCGTGGCGCTGACGCTGTAGGGAATGTCGCGAATAAACCGGTGGTCAATCTTGATCACATCCAGCGGCAGCTGCTGAAGGGCAACCAGCGAACAGGAGCCTGTGCCGAAATCATCCAGAATCAGGCAAACGCCCAAATCGTGGAGAGATGTCAGCAGCTCCCTGAGCATCCGCGGGTCCTCATTCAGCAGTTCCGCCGGCATTTCCAGCTCCAGACGCTCCGGCGACACGCCGGTCTCGGTGATCACCTGGCGCATCATGTCCAGGAAGCCGGAATCCGTCAGCTGACGCACGGACAGGTTAACCGCCATTTTCAGTGACTCGAACCCGGCACGCTCAAGCGCCTGCACCTGGATGCACGCCTGTCGCAATGCCATCTCACCGAGCCTGACAATCAGCCCGGTTTCCTCCGCCAGGGAGATAAACTGCTGGGCGCTGACCAGCCCTTTCTCCGGGTGATGCCACCGCAGGAACGCCTCAACTCCGATGACCCGATCGCTCACCAGATCAATCTTGGGCTGGTAATGCAGAACAAAGCGGTCGCCATCCAGTGCCGTCGCCAGCTCCTCCTGCTGCAACAGACGCCGGGCTGCCTTGATGTTCATCGCGGGGGTGAAGAACTGATACGTATTTCTCCCCAGCTCCTTGGCCCGATACATGGCCAGGTCCGCATATTTCATCAGCGTGCCCGGGTCTTCGCTGTCGTGGGGAATCATGGTAATACCGATACTGACGGTGATACCCACTTCATGATCGTTCAGGCGAATGCGCTGGCACAGGCGTCGGAGTATGGTTTCGGCAACCTTACCTGCGGCGTCCGGGCCGCTGATGCGCGACAACAGCACAACAAACTCGTCACCCCCCAGCCTTGCAACCGAATCGTCTTCCCTTACGCAGCCGGTAAGCCACTGGGATACCTGTTTGAGTAACTCATCGCCAGAGTCGTGGCCCAGGGTGTCGTTAATTCGCTTGAAGCCGTCCAGATCCAGGAACATCAGGGCAGCCGGCTCCTCGCTGCGGCGGCTTCTGCGCACCACGTGGCTCAGGCGGTCCTTGAACAACTGGCGGTTGGCCAGGCCGGTTAGCGGATCATAAAACGCCAGCCGGTGAAGTTCCGACTGGGCCGCCTTGAGCTGGGTCAGGTCTCGCAAACTGAGCACCACACCATCGACCCCGGGCACATTGAGCATGGCGGTATAGGTACCTTCCATATCTCGCCACTGCCCTTCCGAATCCCGTATGCGGGCACGGATAACCGGCATCTGTTTACCGGGCGATTTGATCGCCTCGTCAAAACCGGCCTTTAACTGAGGCCTGTCTTCGGCGTGAACCAGGGTGTCGAGATCCAGGCGGTAAACCTGTTCCGGGTCAAAACCAAGGATGTCGCGGCTGGACGGGCTCGCGTAACGGGGGTTGCCGGAGCGCTCCAGAACCAGAGTCACATTGGCGGCCCCTTCGGTGATGGCCCGGTACCTACCAGCGCTGATCTGCGCCATGATCCGGCTGCGAATCATGGTAAGAACAAACAGGAACATCAGCAAGCTGATGAGAATTCCGGAGCCGAGGACAATAGGCGGGCGAGGGTCAGACGCCAGATAATCAAAGGCTGGCGTAGAACGGGTCTGCAACAGCCAGTCCCGACCACCATGATTAATCGTCTGGCTCATCTCAAAGCTGAAATCCTCGTCCAGGGAGCCCAGATTGGAGCCATACATCAGCGAGTCCCGGGAGATCTCCCCCGCATCGTAGATCTTCACATCCAGAAACGGAGAAATCAGGCCGACGATACCGTCTAGCAGATGATTCATCCTGAACGCACTGAAGACATACCCCGCCAGCATCATCTGGCGCTCGCCGCGACTCTCCGGCACATCGCCCCCCTGATAGACGGGGTAGTACATCAGAAAGCCCGCCTGATCTTCGGCCACCTCTTCCTGTACCAGCACCACCTTGCCGGTCACCTTGGGTTCGCCGTGATCCCTGGCGCGCATCATGGCACGCCGGTGCACCGGATCGCTGAACGCATCGTACCCCAGGGCCTTGCGGTTTCGCTCAGTACCGGGCTCCAGATACACCATCGGGTAGTAATCCGGGCCGGTGCCCAGCGGCGTTACCAGATAATTGAGAATCCCCTCACGCCGGACAGATGCTATGTGGTCGGCCATCTGGCGGACACCGATCTTCCGGACATAACCGATGCCCTGGATGCCCGGGTAATAGCGGTTGATATCCACATTGTCGATATATTCCCGCCAGTCACCCCTGGTGACGTCACCGGCAACGGCGAACAGGCCAGCACTGCCCGCCAATACCTGTTCATAGTTCAACAGGCGTTCTTCGATGGCGGTTTTGAGTTGCAGGGACTGGGTTTTGAAACGTGCTTCGGTGCGATCATCAACCAGGCGAATAGAGACCTGCCACAGCAATGCCGTCACGGCCAGGCACGCGACCAACAATAACCAGGCAACCCATGAGTAACGTGGCTGGAGCAGCTTCCGGAGGGGTAGATCCTTTTTTTTCATCATTCGGGCAGGTCCGATCCATGGCCAGTTGTCTGTTTATTTTGGGCCACTATAACAAAAGCCCGGCTGGCTGTCGTTTAACCAACAACCAGCAGGGCTCTCACTTATGTTCCAATTTGTGACCGTCGCCCCAGGGCAGCGGCCGGGGTGATCAGGGCTTCATGACCAGGTAAATCGCACGACCCTGGCGTACAACCCGCACCGATACCGCGCTGTCTTCCGGCAGGGACGCAACAGCTTCCCGGAAGTCCTCCACGGAGCTGACCGAACGGCGGTTGAGCTCGGTAATCACATCATTGGGGCGAATTCCGGCATTCATTGCGGGCCCCTGGGCGATGTCTGACACCAGCACACCACCGGGAACCCCCAGTGCGTCCCTGACATCCTCCGGCAACGGCTCAACCGTCATGCCCAGTGGCGCGGATGACGGTCCGTTTTTTCCAGTTGCCGGGGCGGAAGCACGCTCCTGGCCTTCTTCCGGCAGCTTACCGATTTCAACGTCCAGAGTGATCTGTTTGCCTTCCCGCATCACTTCCAGGGAGGCAGTCTCGCCAATAGGAGTGCGACCCACCATGGGCGGCAAATCGGAAGACAGGGTTACGTCCTCGCCGTCGTACTCAAGGACGATATCACCGGCCCTCAAACCAGCCTTTTCTGCGGGTGAACCTGACATAACCTCTGCAACCAGGGCACCTCGCGGACGTTTCAGGCCGAAGGACTCCGCCAGATCGCGGTTCACTTCCTGGATTAGTACGCCAAGCCAGCCACGGGAAACCGAACCATCGTCCCTGATCTGCCGGAACACATTCATGGCATCGTCAATGGGAATGGCAAACGAGACCCCCATAAAGCCGCCGGAGCGGGTGTAGATCTGCGAATTGATGCCAACAACCTCGCCGTCCAGGTTGAACAGAGGCCCCCCGGAGTTCCCGGGGTTGATAGCCACATCGGTCTGGATAAAGGGCACATAGTTTTCAGACGGCAGCGACCGGCCAAGGGCACTGACGATGCCGGCTGTTACCGTATAATCAAAGCCAAAGGGGGAGCCGATCGCCAACACCCATTCGCCCACTTTCAGGTCCTTTGAGCTTCCCACCCGAACGACGGGCAGGTCGTCTCCGTTTTCAATCTTCAGCACCGCCATGTCTGAACGGGGATCAGTGCCCACCAGCTTGGCCGGCAACTCACGGCGGTCGTTCAGGCGCACAATGATCTCATCCGCGCCTTCCACAACGTGGTTGTTGGTCAATACATAGCCATCGCTGGAGACAATAAAGCCTGAACCCATGGACTGGCGAGGGGCGGATCCACCCGGGTTTCCCCCGAAAGGCGACTGGGGGCCACCGAAGAAATCCCGGAAGAAGTCAGGCAGTTGTTCAAGCTGGCGTTCATCGAACGGAAGCCCATGGGGCCGGTTGCCCCCGGACTTCGGTTCAGTTGTGGTACTGATGTTGACCACCGCAGAGGAGTTCTCTTCCACCAGCTCAGTGAAATCCGGCAAGCTGCTAGCCGCTACCGACTGAGCCAGCGACAAAGGCACCAGCAGGCAAAGAAGGTACAAACCGACCGTTGTCAAACTCCGGCCCCCGAGCCAGAACGACATGTCACGGTCATTCTTTACTTTGAGCATTCAGAACCCCCTGATCAGCGATTGTTTACAGAGTATTGTGTGGTCAAAACCGGGATTTTCAATAGCACGACAGTGGATCAGGAGCCGGGGTCGGACAGAGCCTGTCTGACTTTTACCAGCCGCGGCTCATAGTCCCGCGCGGGGTTCGAGCCCACCCGCCGGGCGACCACGAAACCCACCGCCATTCCCAGGGCCGCACCCAACATGGCTACCGCATCAAGCCCCCCTGACAGCTGATGACCGGCAACAGCGCCAAGCACCAGCAATACGAGAGGTAACGCATACACGAGCAGGGACGCGCCCAGCAGCGCAGATTCGTCAATGGCGACCGTCACTTCATCGCCAACCCTCGCACCCATGCTGTTGGTAACCAGCACCTGGTTGGCACGGCCGCCAGACACACCGGCCAATGCCCGCTGACCACAGCCATTGCGCGCCGAACAACTCTCGCAGGCACTGGTCCGGATTGTCTGCACCCAGACCCGGTTCCCACTGAGCGCCACGACCTTGCCTGTTTCCGTAATCATTGCCCGATAGCTCCGAAGGCCAGCGTATCGTCGACTTTAACGGACTCAGCAACCTTGCGGGCAGTTTTCGGAGGAATTTCTCCAACCACCGTCACAAAAAAGTCCACGCCGTCAATTTCAAGCTGCTTCATATATACGGTTGTTGCACCGATGCGTGAAGCCCCCGTCGGCATCGCAATCTTGCGAGCCGGTTCGACGAACACTGAAAATGCCGCCAAACCGTCTGAAAAAGCCACTGCCTGCCCCTTTCCGGAACGTGGTGCCGCCGCAGGGATGAATCCATCCGGCTGCCATTCCAGAGTCCAGCCGTCCATCCGCGGCGCCGGGGAAGCGGTTGTTTTGGGCGCCAGCTCCCTGGCAATTTCATCGCCCTCGGTGCGAATCACAAATTCACTGTCCGACAGCCTGTCGGTAATTTCGAGACTGGTGAACTGGAAATGCTCAAGGACCTTGCCTGTAGATGAACGCACATGGCTTTTTACCAGCAGGCCGGTGGACTTTTCCAGCCACAACTGGTGACTGTACCGAAGCCCATCTTTGGCCTTCAGGGCAAGCTTGACCACGTCGTATCCGGCAATGCGATCATCTCCGGCCAGCTCTGGCTGATACCAGCGGCTGACCGGCATGAGCTGACTTGAAAATGCTTCTGCAAACGGACCGGAAGGAATCACCTGGTCCAACTGGATGCGCCCGTGATCCGGAAGCACACACACAACACGCATCCCCTTTCGGACGATTTCACCATTGGCACCATCCTGGGGAACAAGTCGCTCTTCAACGACGCCGTCCTGATAGCGATGGGCGATCTGCATGGAACTGACCTGATCACCCCGCGCGTAGACAAACACACCGCGGTATGAGGTCATGTTCAGGGCTGGGCCCAGACGGCCAAGCCAGTATTCCGCGTCTTTGCTGTCAGCATCAGCGAATGCCTGGCCGGGCAGGAAAACAGCCAGAATCGCGAACAGGCACAACAAGCGCCTGCCAGGGCTCAGTCGTCGAGCTGTGATTCCGGTTCCCGTTTTGCGCATCAAATATTCAACTCCGACTGTATTCAGGATGAAATCACAAGCCTAGTAGCCCGGTCCGGATGCACTTACCAGCCTTGCGTAACCTACCGAGCCACGGCCTGCCCCGACGCTGTTATGCTGGGCATGCTCCAGAAGGTAGCGGCTGACGTGCTCCCATTGCTCTTCATCCAGCCCCTGCAGGGCAACTTCCTGCACCGGCTTACCCATAGCATCAGACTCCTGGCCCTCAGATTGCTCAGGCGCAATACCGGCGTTGGCAATCGAGTCAGCACTGTCCACGGACTCCCATCCGGCGCCGGCACCAAAACCCACCGCCAATGCCAGGGTTACCATTGCAACCGCAGGCCAGTGCCAGTTTCGCTCTTTGCCATTCTGGCGCAACGTTACCGGGTCGGAAGCTTTCTCCACACCGCCATCCAGTGCTGCCCTGACACCGGCACTGACATCCACCCGATCATCAGACAGGTTGCCCTGATGCATCAGGTCACGCACGTGCTGCCAACGCTGCCACTGGGAACGAACCTCATCCTGGCGACCGTGAGACAATAATCGGCGGACAGACAGTTCATCCGCTTCATCATCCATCATTGCCGACAGGGTTTCTTTGAGACGATCATCCATAGGACGCAACCTCATTATGTCCGGGAATCGTTTAATAAGGGGCCGAGGTGACGATCCACCGCATCCCGCGCCCTGAAAATCCGCGACCTGACTGTGCCAATCGGGCACTCGAGAATACCGGCGATATCTTCATAACTCAGCCCGTCATACTCCCTGAGCAGAAACGCTGACCGGAGTTCCTCCGGCAGGTTGCCTATGGCCACCCTGAGCGCTTCCTGCAACTGGTCCCGCTGTAACAGTTTTTCCGGTGATGCGATATCTCTCAGCCTTGAGCCGTCGTCAAAGTTCTCGGCTTCAACGGCGTCTGCCCCTCCCTGCGGACGGCGACCACGGGACTCCAGGAAATTCTTCGCCGTGTTCACCGCAATCCGGTACAGCCAGGTATAAAAGGCACTGTCACCGCGAAAGCGGTCTATCGCGCGATAGGCCTTGACGAAGGTTTCCTGGGTCAGGTCCATCACTTCCTGGCTGTCGTACACATACCGACTGATGATCGACGCTACCCGTGACTGGTACTTGACCACCAGAAGGTCAAAGGCAGGCCGGTCACCATGACGAACCTTCCTTACCAACTGAAGGTCTGTCTGGCTTTCGCTATTTTCTTCCTTGTGTCGTTCTGTATCCGCAGTCATGGACGGAGTGCCGGGATTTCCATAGTGAGCGACCGTAGGGTCAGCTTGCCTTTGCTTCGGTGGATTCATGCTGCTGCCTGATGTCCGATTAGGCTATGGTGCACCCACTTTACCGGGAGCACCCCGTCAGGCCAAATAGACAGCAGGCATAAAGTTTAGTTCAATACACCTCCACATTATGGCCTGCGATAACGACCCGATGCCACAATCCTACGAATTCGATGTTCTGATAATCGGCAGCGGCGCAGCCGGACTGACCGCTGCGCTTAACCTGCCCGAACACCTGCAGGTTGCCGTTGTCAGCAAGGGCGACATAAGCAGCGGAGCAACACTCTGGGCCCAGGGCGGTATTGCAGCGGTACTGGATGACGCCGACTCCCTGGAAAACCACATCAGCGACACCCTCAGCGCCGGGGGCGGGCTCTGCCACGAGGACGCCGTGCGGTTTACCGTGGAGCATGGCCGCGAGAGCATTGACTGGCTGATTGACAGCGGCGTCACCTTCACCCGCGATGACGAGTCCCACTATCACCTCACGCGGGAGGGAGGGCACAGCCACCGACGCATCATCCATGCGGCTGATGCTACTGGCCATGCGGTCTCCACAACATTGACGTCACAGGCCCAGGCGCGCTCCAATATTTCACTCATGTCGCGCCGGGTCGCGGTAGACCTGATCACCAACCGCAAACTTTCGCTACCGGGCAACGCCTGTGTAGGCGCTTATATCCTGAACCTGGAAGATAACCACGTTGAACTTTTCCGGGCCCGGTTTACCATCATCGCCACCGGTGGCGCCAGCAAGGCCTACCGCTACACCACCAACCCCGATGGCGCGTCGGGGGACGGCATCGCCATGGCGTGGCGGGCGGGCTGCCGGGTCGGCAACATGGAGTTCAACCAGTTTCATCCCACCTGCCTGTACCACCCTCACGCCAAGTCGTTCCTGATTACCGAGGCGGTGCGGGGCGAAGGCGGTGTGCTGCTTCTGCCGGACGGCACCCGGTTTATGGAGAGGTTCGACAAACGGGGCGAACTGGCCCCCAGAGACATCGTTGCCCGTGCGATTGACCATGAGATGAAACGCTTGGGCGCGGATCATCTGCTCCTTGATATCAGCCACAAGCCGGCTGATTTTATCAGGCACCATTTCCCGACCATTTACGAAAAGTGCCTGCTCTTCGGAATTGATATCACCAGACAACCCATTCCGGTGGTACCCGCCGCTCACTATACCTGTGGCGGGGTGCTTAGCGATGAGCGGGCCCGTACCGATATCAACCAGCTCTATGTCGTTGGCGAGGCCGCGTTTACCGGACTGCACGGTGCCAATCGCATGGCCAGCAACTCCCTGCTGGAGTGCCTGGTCTACGGCCGTGCCGCTGCCGCGGATATCGCGCGGCGGGAATCCGACATCCCACCTCCGCCGACCGCCCCTGACTGGGACGAAAGCCAGGTAAGGGATTCCGACGAGGACGTGGTAATCTCCCACAACTGGGACGAACTGCGGCATTTCATGTGGGACTATGTGGGCATCGTTCGGACCACCAAACGTCTGCAGCGCGCCAAACACCGTATTGATCTTCTGGAGCGGGAAATCGGCGAGTTCTACAGCAATTACCGGGTGTCCAATGACCTGCTGGAATTGCGCAACCTGGTCACCGTTGCCGACCTGATCATCTGCTCGGCCCTGCAGCGCAGGGAGAGTCGTGGCTTGCATTACACACTGGATTTCCCGGGACTGCTCCACGAAGCCAAAGATACCGTACTGGTTCCTACAACCTATAGACGACCGAACCCGTGACCGGGCCGGTCCAAACTGATCCCATTGGGCAACTGAGAGTATTCATGTCTGACAAAACCGAGTTTAACCGCCTGTGGTGGCACAGCCGTCGCGGCATGCTTGAGCTGGACGTATTGTTGATCCCGTTCCTGGAAGAGGCCTACCGGGACTTACCGGCTGAAGACCAGGCCCGCTACCACAAACTGATCACCTGCGAAGACACAGATATCTTCGAGTGGTTCATGCAGCGCAGCCGCCCGGAAGATCCGGACCTTCAACGCATCGTCAATATCATTCTGAAACGTGTCCAGCCGGATTGACCTGCCAATCTCGCCATCCCGTCCGGTGGGTATTCTCTGCGCCCTGCCCTGGCTGTTGCTGACCGCCCTGGTGGCGCTTCTGGCCAGCGATCATGGCCTGGCTTTGCTGCTGCTGATCACACTCACATCCGCCGGTGCCATCAACCAGTATCGTCGTAACGGTCTGCTGTCAGGCCCGAACGCAGTGGTCGGCCTGAAAGTTGAAAACCAACAGCTATACGCACGCCTGGGCGAGGGCGAGGATGTTGCCGTGCTACCCTACGGTGAAAGCCGGGTGAGCGCGGGGTTCACCATCTTGAAACTGCGACGTACCGGCACCATATCAGGAACATACCCTGTTGTTCTTGTTGCGCTCACACCCAGGCTCTGCAACACCTCACCAGAAGCTTTCCGCCAGTTGCGGGTATGGCTTCGTCTGGGCCAGCAACCCCTCAATGTTCAGGAAACCCACTGATTCCGGAGCGTTCCATGTCAGACACCGAAAACCCGGCCGCCAGCCATCCGCTGCCTCATCCGTCCCGCGTTACCATTTCCGACCGGGTTATGGTGCGAGTAGCCGGCCCGGGAACCGATAAGTTCCTTCAGGGGCAATTCAGCCAGCAGATTGATGACGTCACTCAAAGTCACGCCCCGAGGGCTGCCGCCTGCACCCCGAAAGGCCGGGCTTACTGTCTGACCAGACTGGTACGCGATGGCGACGACGTCCTCCTGGAGCTACCGGTAGATCTGGCAGACGATACCGTCGCTCATCTGCGCAAATACCTGATGCTTTTCCGTGGCACTTCCATGGAAGTGGAGTCCGACGCCCGGATAATCGGTTTGATGGGTGACTCCACAGTGAGCCAACTCCTGCCCGACGACACCGGCAGATTGGCGACGGCAGGGGATTCAGTGACAATCCAGGGTGGCCACCTCATCCGCACAATGACGACCGCTGAAGGCATGGCCCGCTATGAGCTGTGGCAGACCGGAGCTCTGGACAAGTCGCTGCAGCAAGCGCTGAACAACATTCCCGCGGCTACCCTGTCCGACTGGCATGCCTCCGAAGTTGCAGCCGGTGTAGCGGCGCTTACCCCGGCCACCAAAGAAGGGTTTGTACCGCAAATGCTGAACTGGCAGCACGTGGGAGGCATTCACTTCAAAAAAGGATGCTATACCGGGCAGGAAGTGATTGCCCGTATGCATTTTCTGGGGCAGCTCAAGAAAAGCCTTTTCCGCTTCGCCACCGGGCAAACCGAAACCCTGCCCGCACCCGGTGAGGCCGTTCGGGATGGCGACCGTCCGGTAGGCACGGTGATCAACTCTGTTGGTTTTGCTGATGGCAGCGCCGAACTTCTTGCCGTAGTACGGCATGATGCGGCGGAGCTCAGCCTGGCACCAGAGAGTGCGCCAGACACTACCCTTTTCCTGCGTCCGCTGCCCTATTCGGTTTCCGAACGTGAACAAACGGGTCCGTCTGATACATAAGTTGACAGGAAGATTGCTGAGAATTTGCTATAAAGTACTTCATATACCTGAACATTTTGGCCTTTCCGGATTCATCTGCCGGCCAGGCAACATTCAACAGGCGGACCACAGCTGACCATGTCGAACATTGTCGAAACCATAAAAACCGATCTGACCGATGCCATTGAAAACGACAAACTTGTACTCCCGACGCTTCCCGAAGTTGCGTTGCAGGTCCGGGAAATCGCCGAAAATGAAGACTCCGCCATTCTTGATCTGGTGAAGTGCATCAGCAACGACACGGCGCTTTCTGCCCGCATCATCCGTGTCTGCAACAGCCCGCTGTTCCGTGGCAGCCGTGCCATTGAAAACCTGAACATGGCCGTCAGCCGCCTTGGCATGGCCTATACCAGCAATCTGGCCATGGGCCTGGCCATGGAGCAGATGTTCCAGGCCACATCCGACATGATCGACAAGCGTCTGCGCGCCACCTGGCAGAAGAGCACCGAGGTGGCGGGTGTGTGCCATGTGCTGGCGCAGCATTACACCAAACTCAAACCGGACCAGGCCACTCTGGCGGGGCTGGTTCACCTGATCGGGGTGTTGCCGATTCTGCGTTACGTGGAGGACCGTGATATCCAGATCAGCGGTATCATGCTGGACAATGTGATTGAGGAGATTCATCCACGCATCGGCGCCACCATTCTGCAGAAGTGGGATTTTCCGAAGGAGCTGCAGAATGTGCCTCTGGAATACGCGAATCTGCATCGTGAGGTGCCGGCGGCGGATTATGCCGATCTGGTGTTGGTTGCCAATCTGCAGTTGATTGCGGGGACGGATCACCCCTGGACTGAGGTGGACTGGAAGACGATTTCGGCGTTTGATCGGCTTGGGTTGGATCCGGAGGTCGATATGAGCGAGGAAGAGGATCTGAATGCGCAGATGGAAGCGGCTATGGCGCTTCTTAAATAGTCCGGGGCCGGCCCGGGGGCCTGAAAAATCGGGGGCTGGCCGGAGGCGGGGGTATTTTTCTTCGGGAAAAGAACTCGCTGCGCTCAGACACCTTTTCCTGTCAGAGAAAATACCCCCGCCTCCGGCCGATCATACCTTTTGGCAGGACGCCCTTTGCATTCCTTTTAAGAGCTGGACTGACCTTTTCCGTATTGTTCCAGTAGCTCTGATTTGTTTGGTAAAGACCAATTCACTGTTGGCAAGCCGTTCTGTTGTAGCCACTCGTTTGCCTTGGAAAAGTGCTTACAGCCGAAGAAGCCGCGGTAGGCGCTTAATGGTGAAGGGTGTGGGCCGTCCAGTACCAGGTGTTTGCTGCGGTCGATGTGTTGGCCTTTCTTTTTCGCATAACTTCCCCAGAGTAGAAACACCACACCCTGCCGTTCCCGGTTGATGGTTTCTATGACCCTGTCAGTGAAGGTTTCCCAGCCTTTGCCCTGGTGGGCGCCGGCCTGGCCCTGGACGACGGTGAGGACGCTGTTGAGCAGTAGCACGCCCTGGTCGGCCCAGGGTTGCAGGCAACCGTGGTCCGGGGGCTGGACGCCCATATCCTCCTGGATTTCCTTGAAGATGTTAACCAGTGACGGTGGTGTGGCAACGTGGGGGCGTACGGAGAAGCACAGTCCGTGGGCCTGGCCGGGGCCGTGGTACGGGTCCTGGCCGAGGATGACGACGCGGACCTGGTTCAACGGGGTGCTGTTCAATGCGTTAAAGCAGAGGTGGCTGGCGGGGTACAGGGTTTTTCCGGCCTGTTCCTCTGCCGCCAGGAATTCAGCCAGCTGTTGCATGTACGGCTGACTGAATTCGTTGCCAAGGTGCTCTGACCAGCCCCGGTCGGGCTTGAGCTGGTTTGCCAGTATCTCCACCGGCTGCATGGTCAGCCCTCGTCTTTCTTCGTTTCAGCTTTGTGTTCCGGGCGCATGGCCGGGAACAGAATCACGTCGCGGATGGAGGCGGAGTTGGTCAGCAGCATGGCCAGGCGGTCGATGCCGATGCCTTCACCAGCCGTCGGCGGCAAACCGTATTCCAGTGCCATGATGTAGTCTTCGTCGTAGAACATGGCTTCGTCGTCGCCGGCGTCTTTTTCGGCCACCTGGTCCTGGAAGCGTTCGGCCTGGTCTTCGGCGTCGTTAAGCTCGGAGAAGCCGTTGGCGATTTCGCGGCCGCCCACAAAGAACTCGAAGCGCTCGGTCACGAACGGGTCGTTGTCTTTACAGCGGGCCAGCGGGGACACTTCTTTCGGGTAGTCGGTGATGAAGGTCGGCTGCATCAGCCGATGCTCGGCGGTTGCCTCGAAAATCTCGATCTGGACCTTGCCCAGTCCCCAGCCATTCTTGATATGGATGCCAAGATCTTTGGCCACCTTGCGGGCACCGGCTTCATCGGCCAGCTCTTCGGCCTTGATGTCGGGGTTATGGCGCAGGATGGCATCCACCACGGTCAGGCGCTCGAAGGGCTTGCCGAAGTCGTATTCGATGGTCTCTTCTTCACCATCGGTCAGGGTGCGGGTGTTCACCACCGTGGTGGTTCCCAGCACCTTCTGGGTGATGGTGCGCAGCATGTCTTCGGTCAGGTCCATCAGGTCGTTGTGGTCTGCGTAGGCCTGATAGAACTCCACCATGGTGAATTCCGGGTTATGGCGGGTGGACAGCCCCTCATTGCGGAAGTTGCGGTTGATCTCGAACACCCGCTCAAAGCCACCCACCACCAGGCGCTTGAGAAACAGCTCCGGCGCAATGCGCAGGTACATGTCGATGCCCAGGGCGTTGTGGTGGGTCACGAACGGTCGCGCCGTGGCTCCACCCGGGATCACCTGCAGCATCGGGGTTTCCACTTCCATGAAGTCCCGGTCGGTGAAGTACTGGCGCATGACACTGATGATCTTCGAGCGCGCATAGAACACCCGGCGACTGTCTTCGTTCACCATCAGGTCAACATAGCGATGACGGTACCGGGCCTCGGTATCGGTCAGGCCCTTGTGCTTCTCCGGCAGCGGGCGCAGTGACTTGGTAAGCAGAGTGTACTCGTCCATGCTCACATACAGGTCGCCCTTGCCGGACTTGCACAGGACGCCACGCACACCCACGATATCGCCCAGATCCCAGTGCTTGGTGTCTTTCTGGACATCCTTGGTGGCATAAATCTGGATGCGGCCGGTCATGTCCTGAACCACCTTGAACGCCTTGCGGTCGAGCATCATCCGGCCGGCAATGGCCACCACGATACCCATCTCCGCCAGCTCTTCCTTGCTCTTGTCACCGTATTTGGCCTGAAGCTCGGCGGCGGTGGCGTCGCGGCGGAAGTCGTTCGGAAAGGCATTGCCCTGCTCGCGCATCTCAGACAGCTTGGCGCGACGCTCGGCAATCAGCTTGTTGTCCTCGGGCTGTGCATTCTGGGTGTGTTCAGTCATGTTGGCTCACAAAATCGGGAATTGTCCGGGTCAGCATGGCGAAGGCGCTGGTTACAGCGCCATCTTCAGGCTGGCTTCGATAAACTTGTCGATGTCACCATCCAGCACCGCCTGGGTATTGCTGGTCTCCACCTTGGTACGAAGATCCTTGATCCGACCATCGTCCAGCACGTACGAGCGAATCTGGCTGCCCCAGCCAATGTCGGCCTTGGCGTCTTCCGCCTTCTGTTTCTCGGCGTTGCGCTCCTGCATCTCGCGCTCGAACAGCTTGGCCTTCAGCTGTTTCATGGCCTGGTCTTTGTTCTGGTGCTGACTTCTGCCAGCCTGACAGGCCACAACAATACCGGTCGGATTGTGGGTCAGGCGCACCGCGGACTCGGTCCGGTTAACGTGCTGACCACCGGCGCCAGAGGCACGATAAACATCAACCCGCAGATCAGACGGATCAATTTCGATCACGAAACTGTCATCCACTTCCGGGGATACGAACACCGACGAGAACGAGGTGTGGCGGCGGTTGCCAGAATCAAATGGTGATTTGCGAACCAGCCGGTGAACACCGGTTTCCGTGCGCAACCAGCCGAACGCATAATCGCCCTGAACGTGAACGGTGGCGCTTTTGATGCCTGCCACGTCGCCGTCCTGCAACTCGACGATCTCGGCCTTGAACCCGCGATGCTCGGCCCAGCGCAGATACATGCGCAGCAGCATGTTGGCCCAGTCCTGGGCTTCGGTGCCCCCGGAGCCTGCCTGGATGTCCAGGTAAGCGTTATTGGCGTCCATCTCGCCGGAGAACATACGGCGGAACTCGAGTTTTTCCAGCTCCTTGTCGAGGCTTTCCAGGTCTGCTTCAATCTCTGCAACCGTACCTTCGTCCTCTTCCTCAGCTGCAATTTCCAGCAGCCCATCGGCGTCATCCAGGCCGGAGGTGAGGTTGTCGATGGTACGTACAATCAACTCAAGATCGGACCTTTCCTTGCCCAGCGCCTGCGCCCGCTCGGGGTCTTCCCACACTGAGGGCACTTCCAGCTCGCGCTCTACTTCGGTCAGTCTTTCACTACGCTGATCGTAGTCAAAGATACCCCCTGAGCGCTTCAGTGCGCTCACGAAGGTCTTTTATCTTCGTAACAATGGGATTGATTTCCATGAAATCCTTACTCACTCTCGGAAAATGGATGCGATAAAAATCAGACGCGAGATTCTACCGGAAATCTGTTTTTAAATCAGCCGGTGGTTTTTGTCGGATTACGGCCTTTCAGGCCTAATCCGACCTACGTTATACGGCGCTAACTCCCAGATTTAATCGGCATGGGGGTGGGGGCTCTTTTCTGCCGGGAAAAGGTGTCTGAGCGCAGCGAGTTCTTTTCCCAGAAGAAAAGAGCCCCCACCCCTGTGCCAGACTCCCAACCTTCAGGTCAGACCAACGGCTCCAGATAATCCACCAGAAGCTGCAAGTTGGTACGCCCGCGAAAGGTATTGGCGTCAGGCTTGTACACCACCCGGGCCCCGGTCCGGGTGTAGTCCGGCACTTCCGGCCCGGTGTTGAAGGCGATGCCGTCGATGATGGCGCCACCCTCTTCCGGCTGTAGAACCAGTTTCAGGTGGTTCTCGCCAACAATACGCTGGCTGACCACGCGGAAGTTGCCGTCGAACAGCGGCTCCGGGAAATGCTGACCCCACGGGCCGGCCCGCTTCAACAGTGTGGCGGTTTCCAAGTGTAGTTCGTCCGGGTTCAGGGGGCCGTCGGTGGTGATGGCAGCTTCCAGGTCTTCCGCTCGCAGCGTATCGCGCACGGCCCTGTCGAATGCCTCGCTGAAGGCGTCAAGGTCATTGCGGGACAGGGTCATGCCGGCCGCCATGGCGTGGCCACCGTATTTTTTCATCATGCCTGGGTGGCGGGCGTCAACCACTGCAAGCACATCGCGGATATGCAAACCGGGAATGGAGCGGGCGGAGCCTTTGATGTCTTCGCCGTTGTCGTCCGGCGCAAAAGCAATGGTCGGGCGATGGGTCTGCTCGCGGATGCGGGCGGCCAGTATGCCGATCACGCCCTGGTGCCAGTCGGTGTCGAACAGGGCCAGCCCCCAGGGTAAACCTTCAATATCCAGCGACATGGACGCCAGCAGGTCCTGGGCCTGGGTTTTCATGTCTTTTTCGATGGTGCGCCGTTCGCGGTTAAAGGTGTCCAGCTCCCGGGCAAGCCGTTGGGCCTCGTCGCGGCTGTCGGCCAGCAGGCAGGCGATGCCCACGCTCATGTCATCGAGGCGACCGGCGGCATTAAGCCTTGGGCCGACCACAAACCCAAGGTCGGTGGAGCTGATTTCGCTGTGGTCGCGACCTGCCACCTCCAGCAACGCCAAAATACCCGGACGGGCTTCGCCCTGGCGAATTCGGCGCAGGCCCTGTTCGACGAAAATGCGGTTGTTGTGATCCAGCGGTACCACGTCCGCCACAGTGCCGAGGGCAACCAGATCCAACAGGTTGCCAAGATTGGGCTGCGGATCTGGCAGGAGGCCCTGCTCCCGGAGATGTTTGCGCAAGGCTGTCAGCACGTAGAACATCACACCCACACCCGCCGCGTTCTTGCTCAGGAAGGGGCATCCGGGCTGGTTGGGGTTCACGATGGCGTCGGCATCGGGAAGGGTTTCGCCGGCCAGGTGGTGGTCGGTCACCACCACCTTTATGCCCAGATCCCGGGCTGCCTGGACACCCTCAACCGCAGAGATGCCGTTGTCCACGGTAATCATCAGGTCCGGCAGGGAGCCCTCTTCCTGTAGCCGGTGGATTATACCGGGCGTCAGGCCATAACCATCGGAAAAGCGGCTGGGCACGCGGAAATCGATGTCGTTCAACCCCAGCATGCCCAAGCCCAGCATGGCCACCGCCGTGCTGGTGGCACCATCGGCGTCAAAGTCGCCCAGAACCAGTACCCGTTGCTGGCTGGTAATTGCCTCAGTCAGCAGAGCGACAGCGCGGTCGATTCCCCGGAGGTCCATGGGTGAGGCCAGGTGCTTCAGGGTATAACTGAGCTGTTCATCAGAAATTACGCCCCGGGCGGCGTAGAGGCGGCGGAGCAGTGGGGGCAGATTCTGACCCCAGTCCGGCGTGGTTTCCGGGCTGGGGCGACGCAGGATCTTTTTTGGTGTCATACCGGTCAGGTATTCTTCCAGTGTTTGGCGATGAAGTCCTGCACAGCAGGCAGGTCATTATCCAGCACGGTGTATTGCTCTTCCCGCTCGAACAGGTCCGCCATGTGCACCGGCAACGCCGGCTCCGCCTTGACGCCAGAGCGCAACACGGCATCCGGGAACTTGGCCGGATGAGCGGTGCCCAGGGTGATCATGGGAATGGCCGGGTCGCGACGGCAGTTGCGGGCTGCGCGAACGCCGATGGCGGTATGCGGATCCAGCAGGTATTCATTCTGCTCGAAGATTTCACGGATGGTGTCCGTGGTGCCTTCATCGTCGACCGCGTCGCTATCAAACACCTTGCGGGCATGCTTCCAGCGGTAGTCTTCAATGCTGACCGGCCCCCTGGAAGCATTTTCCAACAGCTCTTTCACAGCGATTCCATCGCGTCCGTGCAGGTCAAACAACAGACGCTCGAAGTTGCTGGATACCATGATGTCCATGCTCGGCGACAGGGTATGCTCAAGCTTGAGCTGCTCGTACCGGTTGCCACTCATGAAACGGTGCAGGATATCGTTGCGGTTGGTGGCGATCACCAGCTGGGAGATGGGCAGGCCCATTTTTTTGGCCAGGTAACCGGCAAAGATATCGCCAAAGTTACCGGTGGGCACGGAAAACGCCATACTGCGATCCGGACCACCGAGGGCCAGGGAGGCATGAAAGTAGTAGACAATCTGGGCCATGATGCGAGCCCAGTTGATGGAATTCACCGCCGCAAGCTGGGTTTTGCCGCCCAGGAACGACTGGTCGCCAAAGCTTGCCTTGACCATGCGCTGGCAGTCATCAAAGTTGCCGCGCACCGCAATATTGTGGATGTTATCACCCTTCACAGTGGTCATCTGGCGGCGCTGCACCTCGGAGACACGCTCGTGGGGATGCAGGATAAATATGTCCACATGCTTGCAGCGACGGCACCCTTCAATGGCGGCGGAACCGGTATCGCCAGACGTCGCCCCCATGATCACCACGTGCTGCTGTCGCTTCTCCAGCACATAGTCCAGCAGGCGCCCCAGTAGCTGCAGAGCGAAATCCTTGAACGCCAGGGTAGGGCCACGGAACAGTTCCATGACCCATTCATTGCTGTCCAGCTGAACCAGTGGCGCGACCGCCTTGTGGGCAAATGCGTCACCGTAGGTTTCGTCCAGCATCCTGCGGAAATCCTCTGCCGGAATGGCATCATCCACGAACGGATGCATCACCTTGAAGGCCAGCTCGCTGTAGGAAAGCCCGCGCCAGCTGCGGATTTCTTCCAGGCTGAAATGGGGCAGGGATTCCGGGACATAAAGGCCACCGTCGGTGGCCAGGCCTGTCAGCAGGACATCTTCAAAACCCAGGGCGGGAGCTTCGCCCCGTGTACTGATGTATCTCACCTTGCGCGTTCCTGTCAGTTAAAGTTTTCGGCACGGATGCGAATGACTTTTCCGTCGATATCGCTGAGAGCTTCCAGTTCTTCAATGGCGCGGTTGATCTGGCGCTCCTGAACCGTGTGGGTGAGGATAATCACCGGAATGCGGCCATCCTTCAGCTCCGATTCCTTCTGCATGATGGACTCGATATTGATGCCGTGCTCGCTCAAGATAGACGCCACTTTCGCCAGCACGCCGGGGCGGTCCAGCGCCTGGATACGCAGGTAATAGGCAGACTGGACATCCTCCATGGGCAGCACCGGAAGATCTTCCATCGCCGACGGCGAAAAGCCGAGGTAGGGCACACGCTGGTTGCTTTCAGCGGCGACGGAACGGGCGGCATCGATGATATCGGCGATCACCGCAGAGGCTGTGGCCTCGTCGCCCGCACCCGGGCCGTAATACATGGTCTGGCCGACGGCGTCGCCATCCACCAGCACTGCATTCAGTACACCATCAACCTGGGCAATGAGGTGGCTACGGGGAACCAGCGTGGGATGAACGCGCAGCTCGATGCCTTCATCGCGACGGCGGGCAATGCCCAGATGCTTGATGCGATACCCCAGAACCTCGGCATGGGCGATATCGTAAGGGGTAATCTCGGAAATCCCTTCGGTATAGGCCTTCTCAAACTGAAGCGGTACACCGAAACCAGCCGAGGCCAGGATGGTCAGCTTGTGAGCGGCGTCGATACCTTCAACGTCAAAGGTGGGATCAGCCTCGGCATAACCCAGATCCTGGGCCTCTTTGAGCACCTCAGCGAATTCACGGCCGGCACGCATTTCAGTCAGGATATAGTTACCGGTACCGTTGATGATGCCGGCAATCCAGTCGACCCGATTGGCCGCCATGCCCTCACGAACGGCCTTGATGACCGGAATACCACCGGCGACACCCGCTTCGTAGGCAACGATCACGTTTTTCTTCGCAGCAGCCTCAAAGATTTCATTGCCGTGAACCGCAATCAGGGCCTTGTTCGCAGTTACTACGTGCTTGCCATTCTTGATGGCTGCCAGCACCAGCTCCCGCGCAGTCTCGTAGCCGCCAATCAGTTCCACCACAATATCCACGGACGGGTCATTCACCACGTCGAACACGTCGGTGCTGAAAGGGATATCACCCAGATCAATATCACTGCGGGGTGTGCGTGTCGCCACCCTGGCAATCCGGATATTGAAACCTGTCCTGCCCGTGATCAGGCTGGCGTTCCGGGTCAGTACGTTGTACGTACCACCACCGACTGTTCCCAGTCCGCAGATTCCGACATTGACGTCTTTCAAGCTTTCACCTCTGTTCCCGATGGGTTGCTGTGGGGAGCGATAGTATAACGGTTAACGTGCGCCCGAATAAGCCCTGTCCGACACAACGGGCAAAGCTTCAGACCGGTAGACTATCAGAGCAGCCCGAGGCCTTCAGCCAGTTTTTGGGCCGGCACGTAACCACGCACCATGTTACCGTCTTCCAGCACGATCGCCGGGGTGCCGGTCACACCAACGCGACCGCCCAACTGGAATTGCTCCCTGACCGGATTGTCACAGCTCTGCTCTTCTACAGGGCGGCCCTGTTTGGCGGCATCCATGGCTGCCTGCTGGTCATCGGAACACCAGACAGAAATGTACTTGCGGAATGAGGGTGTGTTGGGCCCGGAACGGGGAAAACCGTAGTAGTGAACGGTAATGCCCATGTCATTCAGCTGTGGCACTTCGTCATGCATCTTACGGCAGTAGGGGCAATCAATATCGGTAAACACGGCAATGGAGGCCTTCTCCGTGCCCTTGGCGGCATAGCTGATCACCCCCTTGCCACCAAAATCGTCCATTGTCCGGGCCCGTTGCGATGCCCTTCCCTGTTCCGAGACATTGGCGATACCAGTACTGGTAATCTTCAGGAGGTCTCCGGTAAGGAGGTACTGGCCGTCGGCAGTGGTGAAGATGGTGTCCCCGTTATTACTGTAAACCTCGTACAGGCCCTTGGCTTCGGACTTGCGAACCTCGGAGATTTTCAGGCCAGGAACAGCTGCCGTCAGTTTTTCGGTAATCTTGTCCTCTACTTCACCCGCCTGAAGGGTTGATGCTCCGGCCATGACCAGGGTAGCGGTAACGAACAGCAGGCAGGACTTGAACAGGCTCTTGATCAACATAATGGCTTCCAGTTAAAAGGGCTCACAGGGTGTTCAATCTTCACGGCAGCGCGATTCCCGCCGCGTCGTTAAAAAAGCTAAGAGAGTTAAAAGCGTCGAGATAGTTGCGACACCGGCCACCAAAAAAAGTTCAGTGTACCAAGGCGCATCGCCACCGCAACCAGACATGACACTAGCCCCTGGGATGATGGGACTGATGCAGGGACTGCAATCGCTGTCGCGCCACATGGGTGTATATCTGTGTGGTGGAAAGATCCGAATGCCCCAGCAGCATCTGCACTACCCGCAGGTCTGCGCCATTATTCAGCAAATGGGTGGCAAAGGCATGCCGCAGGGTGTGTGGGGAAAGATGCTTGTGGATGCCTGCCCGTAGGGCATAGTGCTTTATCCGATGCCAGAACGTCTGCCGTGTCATGGCGACCGGCCGGTTTCCGGGAAACAGCGCATTACTTGGCCGCCCCCTGAGAAGTTCACCCCGCCCTTCCTTCATGTACCGCACCAGCCAGTCAATGGCCTCCTCCCCCAGGGGCACCAGCCGCTCCTTGTTTCCCTTGCCCACTATCCTGACCACACCCTGACGCAGATTCACCTCGTCCACGGTCAACTCCACCAGTTCCGACACCCGCAAACCGCAGCCATACAGAATTTCCATCATTGCCTTGTCGCGAAGCTCGATGGGCACCTCCGGGTCGGGTTCCGACAGCAGATTGTCCACATCGTCCTCCGACAGGGAATCCGGCAGGCGTCGCGGGAGCCTGGGGCTGTCAATGCGTAATGTCGGATCCTCTGAGATCAACCCTTCACGCAAAAGGTAGCGATAGAAACGCCGCAAACCGGACAGGCGACGTGCTGCGGTGGACGTCTTGAAGCCATCGGCCAACCCCCGGGCGATCCAGGCCAGCAAATCGGTACGGCGCACGTCTGCCAACAATGGTTTTCCCGGCTGCTCCTGCAGCCATACCGCCAGGCGTTCGAGATCGCTGCGGTAAGCCTGGCGGGTTTTCTCACCCAGCCCGTCCTCAAGCCAGACGGCATCTGTGAAGCGCACAATGATTGCTTCATCGGGGGGACGCAATTCAGCTCTGGAGTTGGTCTTCCGGCTCATAACAGCTTACTCGAGACGTACCGCGCCGATGCAGTTATGGAGATCAGACACGAAAAAGGCAGCCAAAGGCTGCCTTTTTCAACGAACTTGACCAGCAACCGCTGCTGATCAGCCCAGCTTTTCCTTGATACGAGCTGCCTTGCCAGACAGGTCGCGCAGGTAGTAAAGCTTGGCCTGGCGAACGTCGCCGCGACGCTTCACGCTGATGCTGTCGATCAGCTTGGAGAAGGTCTGGAAGGTACGCTCAACGCCAACGCCGTAGGAAATTTTCCGTACAGTGAAGGAAGAGTTCATGCCACGGTTGCGCTTGCCAATGACAACGCCTTCAAACGCCTGCAGACGCTCGCGGTTGCCTTCAGTTACACGCACCTGGATAACCACGGTGTCACCCGGCGCAAAGGCAGGGATTTCCTTGGTCATCTGCTCTGATTCAATCTGACTGATGATGTTGTTCTTACCGCTCATCGTTAGTGCTCCTGATACCCAATCTTTTAATGCCCTGATGATTCAGAGGCACCCGGTTCGTTCAAAATCTCTTCCAGCAGCTCACGCTCTTCGTCCGTAAACACCCGCTTTTCCAGCAGGTCGGGGCGTCGCTCCCGGGTTCGCCTCAGCGACTGCTTGAGCCGCCAACGCCGGATCTGATCATGGTGACCGCCCAATAAAACCTCCGGCACCGCCTGACCTTCGTAAACCTCAGGCCGGGTGTAGTGCGGACAATCCAGCAAACCGTCAGCAAAGGAATCCTGCTCTGCCGACTGCGCATGACCCAGCGCTCCGGGGATGAGGCGCGTAACCGCATCAATAACAGCCATGGCTGCCAGTTCGCCACCGGAGAGCACGAAATCTCCCAGTGACACCTCCCGGTCGACTTCGGCCGATATCAGGCGTTCATCAACACCCTCGTACCGCCCGGCTACCAGAATGAGGTTCTGTTCTGCCGCCAGTGACTCAACCATGCTCTGGTCCATCGGCTCCCCCTGGGGAGACAGATAAACCACGCAGGGCTTGCCGGGTGCCGACGCCCGTGCCGCGTGTATGGCATCCCGTAGCGGCTGAATTTTCATCAGCATGCCCGGACCACCACCATAAGGCCGGTCGTCAACAGTGCGGTGACGATCGTGGGTAAATTCCCGGGGATTCCAGGCACTGAAGGTCAGCAAACCATCTCTGACCGCCCTGCCGGTAATCCCGTACTCGGTCACCGCAGCGAACATCTCCGGGAACAGACTGACTGCGCCAATCCACACCCGTCAGAACTCCGGATCCCAGTCGACTACCATACGCGAAGCGGCCAGATCCACATTCCGGACAACGTGGTCCGGACGGTAGGGAATCAGCCGCTCACGCTGGTCGATGGAGGCATCAGTAGCCCTCACCACCAGGACATCGTTGGAGCCTGTTTCTATCAGATGATGCACCCTGCCGAGGCACTCATCCTCAGTCGTGAACACGTCAAGCCCTTCCAGCTGATACCAGTAGTATTCCCCTTCGGGCAGCTCTGGCAACTCTTCGGTGGGCACAATAACGTCGGCGCCACAGTAACTGCGAGCCATTTCACGATCATCAATGCCTTTCAGCCTGACAACGATCCCCTGGCCCTGCCGGCGACCTTCCTCAAGCTTTGCAGGGATACGCTTGCCGTTGTGGACCAGAGTCCAGTCACGGTAGTTCAGTATCCCTTCTCTGGGGTCCGTGTAAGAGTGGACTTTAAGCCACCCTTTAACCCCAAACACCGAGGTAATCTGACCAATCACAGTTTCCTGCGAATGCTGAGCCATGCCCTAACCCCGGTGATGAAACGTTAACTCTATTACTCTGCCGCAGCGCCTTTCAGCAACTGGGCAACACGCTCGCTGGTCTGAGCGCCCTGGCCCAGCCAATGCTCAATGCGGTCGCGATCAATACGCAGACGCTCTTCCTGACCGCGAGCGACCGGGTTAAAGAAACCAACGCGCTCGATAAAACGACCGTCGCGGGATTTGCGGCTGTCTGTCACTGTCAGATGGTAGAACGGGCGCTTCTTGGAGCCGCCACGAGCCAAACGGATTATTACCATTTCGACCAATATCCTGTTCTGTTGTACGAACTTTGTACGATTCACACCCGCCAAACCAAGGCTGGCGCGAAGACCCATACTCGAAAGGGGCGCTATTCTATGCTAAATGAACGCCAAAGAAAACAGGGAATACATCCCGGTTTCTACATACGTCCACGGGGTGGCATTCCGCCACCGCCTCCGCCCGGCGGCATCATACCGCCAAGACCCCGCATCATGTTAGCCATTCCGCCTTTCTTGCCAAATTTCTTCATCATTTTCTGCATTTGCTTGTGCTGTTTCAGCAGCCGGTTGACGTCCTGGATCTGGGTACCGGAGCCGCCTGCTATGCGGCGCTTGCGGGAATTGTTGATGACATCCGGATAGCGGCGCTCCTTGGGGGTCATTGAGCAGATAATGGCTTCCATCTGTCCCATGGACTTGTCATTCACCTGTTGCTGGGCCATTTGCGCCATCTGCCCCATACCCGGCAGCTTATCCATCAGGCCACCGATACCGCCCATATTTTTCATCTGCTGCAACTGGTCGCGGAAGTCTTCCAGGTCAAAGCTCTTGCCCTTCTTGATCTTCTTCGTCAGTTTTTCAGCTTTCTTCTGGTCAATCTTGCGCTCGGCTTCCTCTATCAGGGAGAGCACATCCCCCATACCGAGGATCCTGGACGCCACCCGATCCGGATGGAAGGGCTCCAGGGCGTCCGACTTCTCCCCCACACCGAGGAACTTGATGGGCTTGCCGGTAATGTGGCGCACTGACAGCGCGGCGCCGCCACGGGCGTCGCCATCGGTCTTGGTGAGAACCACACCCGTCAGCGGCAGCGCATCGTTGAAGGCCTTGGCGGTGTTGGCCGCGTCCTGACCGGTCATGGCATCCACCACGAACAGGGTCTCGACAGGGTTTACCGCTTTGTGCAGCCGCCCTATCTCGCCCATCATCTGCTCGTCGACGTGGAGGCGGCCGGCGGTATCCAGGATCACCACATCGATATGCTTCTTGCGGGCGGCATCCAACGCACCATTGGCGATATCGACCGGGTCTTGGTCCGCAGTGCTGGGGAAAAACTCGACCCCGACTTCCCCTGCCAGGGTTTCCAGCTGGCGTATTGCCGCGGGCCGATATACGTCGGCGCTCACCACCATCACGGTTTTCTTGTGCCGCTCCTTCAGGAACCGCGAAAGCTTGGCAACGGTGGTGGTTTTACCAGCACCCTGCAAACCGGCCATCATGATCACCGCCGGGGGCGCTACCGCCAGATTGAGAGACTCATTGCCGTCCCCCATCACGCGCTCCAGCTCCTGCTGGACCACCTTCACGAATACCTGCCCCGGGCTCAGGCTACGCTGGACTTCCTGGCCAATGGCCCGCTGACGCACGCCCTCTATAAATGCCTTGACCACTGGCAGGGCAACGTCTGCCTCCAAAAGCGCCATGCGAACTTCACGCAGCGTTTCCTTTATGTTGTCGTCGGTCAGCCGCGCCTGACCTGAAATCTTGCGCAGACTGCCGGAAAGTCGGTCCTGGAGGTTTTCAAACATGTTGATCTTCCGTACCCGGATTAATTGAGTGCATGAAACACGGGAACCCGATCAGGTTCCTTGATTCCTGTTGCATAATCGCGACATTATAACCAGACTATCGCCCTGAAACGACCAGACCGGTCAAATCGGCGCGAAAGCCCGCCGCCCCCCAGTCAGAGAGTGGTTAAAAGGAAGTCATGGGAACGCTGATTCTCGCGGTCACTTCATTATTACTATACAGCATCGGTACTGCCCTGCAGGCGCTCAGCTTCAGGGGGCGGGTGCATACCAATATTGCAATAACCACCCTTATCGGCATGCTGGCGCTGACCGCCCATGGCCTGCTGATTGCCCAGACCGTCCACCAGGAAGGCGGATTCGATTTCGGATTCTTCCAGAGTTCGGTGCTCATTTCCTGGCTGATTGTGTTTCTTTTGCTGGGACTTAACCTTAGCAAGCCTGTCCAGAGCCTCTTCCTTGGTGTTTATCCGATCGCGGCGCTGACCATTATCATGGGTCTGATCACCCACTCTTCTTCCCAACTGGTCCCGCAAGACAGCTACGGCATGCTGTCGCACATCGCGCTGTCGGTCACAGCCTACAGCCTGTTCACCCTGGCGGCTATACAGGCAGCCCTGCTGTACCTCCAGAATCGCCAGCTCAAGCACAACTACAACAGCATAATGATCAGAAACCTGCCGCCGTTGCAGACCATGGAATCCCTGCTGTTCGAGATGGTTTGGGCGGGCGTGGTGATGCTGGTGCTGGCCATTGTCACCGGGGCACTGTTCATTGATGATATTTTTGCCCAGGACCTGGCCCACAAGACTGTATTCTCACTTCTGTCCCTGGCTGTCTTCCTGGCATTGCTGATCGGGCGCTACACACGTGGATGGCGCGGCATAACCGCCAGTCGCTGGACTCTCGCCGGTTGTGCCCTGCTTATGCTCGCCTTCTATGGCAGCAAGTTTGTGCTTGAACTGGTCTTCCACCGGGGCGGCTGACGAACTTCGTAGCCGCCCCCGTTCCGGTACACACTTGACACCGCGATCACCAACCGCCTATTTTCCCAACTTGTCAGCAAAATAAGGACATTCAGTCTTGAACGAGACATCGCTCACCGCGCTGTTCATCATCCTGGCGGGACTCATCCTGCTGTCCGCTTTCTTCTCCAGCTCCGAAACCGGCATGATGTCGCTCAATCGTTACCGGTTGAAGCACATGGCCAAGACTGGCCACAAGGGCGCCAAACGGGCTCAGGGATTGCTGAACCGCACGGATCAGCTGATCGGCGTCATCCTCATTGGCAACAATTTCGTTAACATATTTGCTTCCGCGATTGCGACCGTCATCGCCATTCGTATCTGGGGGGATGCCGGCATTGCCATTGCCACTGTGCTGCTGACGATTGTCATACTGATATTCGCGGAAGTAACCCCAAAGACTCTCGCAGCCCTGTTTCCGGAAAAAATTGCCTTCCCCGCCTCCCACATACTGGGCCCCCTGCTAAAGATTCTTTACCCGGTGGTGTGGGCGGTGAACCTGTTCACCGGCGCCATACTGAAAATCATCGGCGTGTCCGCCAACGACGCTGCCAACGAACACCTCAGCCGGGAGGAACTCAGGACCCTGGTCAACGAAGCGGGCGCCCTGATACCGGCGAAGCACAAGGACATGCTGGTCAGCATCCTGGACCTTGAAAAGGTGACTGTGAATGACATCATGGTGCCCCGCAATGAAGTGGTCGGTATCGACCTGGATGACGATCTGGACACCATTTTGCGCCAACTCAGAAGCAGTCAGCATACCCGGTTGCCGGTCTTCAAAGGCGATATCAACAACATACAGGGCGTGCTTCACCTGCGAAATGTCTCGAGGCTGCTGCTGCAGGATGACATCAACAAGGCCATGCTGATGCAGCTTTGCCGGGAGCCCTACTTCATTCCGGAAAGCACACCACTGAACACACAGCTGATCAACTTCCAGAAGCAAAAGCGGCGTTTCGGCATCGTGGTTGACGAGTACGGCGAAGTTCTGGGCCTGGCCACCCTGGAGGACATACTGGAAGAAATCGTTGGCGAGTTTACTACCGATTACGCCGCCACCAGCCCGGACATCATTCCCCAGGATGACGGCACCTTTATTATCGACGGCACCTCCGCAGTCCGAACCATCAACAAAACCCTGGGCTGGAAGCTTCCGATTGACGGCCCCAAGACACTTAACGGGCTGATCACCGAAACCCTGGAAAACATTCCGGAAACGAACGTCTGCCTTAAAGTAGGTGGGCACCGGGTCGAAGTACTGCAGATCAAGGATAACGTGGTCAAGGCAGCCATCGTTCACCCCAAGAAGCGAAAAAAACGCTCCCTCAAGTAGGCAATCCGGTTATAACAGGAATTCTGTTAGAAATATCAAAGTTTAATCTTTCTCTTGACCCAAAAGCCTTTCCCACCAAAACTGAAGGCTTGAGATATAACAATAATGAACAGGAGTACGTCCATGAGTCTAACCCATACCCTGGGTCTGCTTACGCACCCGGATCGTGAATGGGAAGCCATTCGCAACGAGCCGGAATCCCTTGGCAAGCTTTACCTGGGCCATGTTCTGTTGCTGGGGCTCATCCCGGCCATTGCCGGCTTCTACGGCAGCACCCAGGTTGGCTGGCAAATCGGTGACGGCCAGGTGATCAGGCTGACAACCACCAGCGCCCTGCAGCTGACGGCTCTCTTTTACCTGGCCATGCTCACAGGCATTTATATTATTGGCAAATTCATCGATTTTTTTGCCGCAACCTACGACGTCAAGGACAGTAACCCGAGAGGCGTTACGCTGGCAGCCTATACGGCAACGCCGGTGTTTTTGCTGGGCATTGCCGCGGTGTATCCCAATATCTGGGTCAACATGATTGTGGGGCTGATTGCCATTGCCTATGCTGTCTATCTGCTCTACGAAGGGCTGCCGATATTGATGAAAATACCGGAAGAGCGGGGATTCATGTTCGCCTCTGCCGTACTGACTGTCGGCCTGGTCATGTTCGTTGCCCTGCTGGCAATTACCGTGGTGATATGGAGCGTGGGTATTGGTCCGGTGTATGTAAGCTGACACCTGCCAACAGTTACATCTGAAAACCGGGTACCTTCGGGTATCCCGGGATTTTTTATTTCTGGTCTCAGTTGGCATTTGGTTATGTTACCGAGTGTTAAAATGAGGTAGATTTAACGGATAAATAATAAACGCAGTCGTAAGCTCGGTCATGTATCCGGTTGAGGCGTACACAGGAGTCGGCCATGAATAAGCAGTCCGGCATACATTATCTCCGCGAGCACCGGGAGGCTGGGAGTTCAAATCCCGTACCTGCACAGGTGGTCCGTATCCGTGACACTGTCGTTGCCGGGCTGGGAGATTTGTTGCAAGGTGCATTTGACGCAGTTGATGACTCGCTGTTCGAGTTGGCAAACAATGCCAGGAGCAACAACGAGCAGAACCGCTATTTTGAAGCCATGCGCGAAATCCGCATCAAACGGAAGGGTGTCGAGCGCCATTTCCAGAATGCGGTGGCCCAGCTGTTTGCGAACCCGCCCCGAAGCGGTGCCGTAGCCGCAGATGAAAGCCTGGCCAGCCAGACCAATTCCGACAGCCTGTCGCTGGTGGGTGACGACGACCTGGAAGAACAGGTCGCCCTCAACGCCATGATCACCAAATCCAGGGTTCACTTCCAGGGGCCCCTGCTTCAACTGCAAACCCGATTCAGTGTGGTATACCCGGGCGCCAGTGAAGACATACCCGTCAACCCGATGGCTCCCGAACACCTGTGCAGCGCCTTTGTGGAAGCAATCCAGGCCCTCGAGATCCAGATTCGCGAGCGCCTGATCCTGCTCAAGCAGTTTGACCGTTATGTCGTCTCCAACCTTGGCATGTTGCTGGATGAAGCCAACCGGATTCTGATCCAGGCCGGCGTCATTCCTAACTTTCGCTACCACGGCAAAGCTGGCAAGCAACAGGACAGCTCTGCCCCGGGCACAACTGCCGGCCAGGCGCCCGGTGAAACCGCATCTGCCGCAAGCGAGCAGCAAGGGCATCACGAAGGTGCCATGTTCGAGCAAATCCGGCAAATGCTCGCCCATCAGCGTGCCAATGCAGGTATTCCGCCCCGGTCGTCAGACCCGAACGTTCATGTTATCGGTGGCGCAGAGCTTGCCGGCCTGCTCGGAGCGCTCCCCCAGCAACCCCCGGGTGAACAGGTCAGCGGCAATCTGAGTGCCGGCAAGCCAGTGATGGTCGATCTGTATCAGGTTGTCCAGCAGCTACTTGCGCAAACCGGGAACACCAGCGACGGCAAGAAGCCGGCACTGAACGAAATGGACGAGGACCTGATTAACCTGGTGTCCATGCTGTTCGAATTCATTCTGGACGACTACAACCTGTCGGCGCCGGTACAGGTGCTGATCAGCCGGCTGCAGATTCCCATTCTCAAAGTGGTCATCAAAGACAAGACGTTCTTCAGCAAAGCCACCCATCCTGCCCGTCGCCTGCTTAACTCACTTGCCCGGGCCGGCATCGGCTGGAGTGAGAGCGACGAAAAAGCCCGGGACAAGCTGTATGAGCAGATTCATGCGGTGGTTGCCCGCATCCTGAACGAATTTGACGGCGACGTGACCCTGTTCGAAACCCTGTGCGAGGAATTTGAGCAGTTCCTGGCCAGAGAGAATCGCAAGGCTTCCCTGGTAGAGCAGCGCACACGGGAATCCGAGCGCGGCCGCATCAAGTCACAGAAAGCCCAGGAGACCGTGGATCAGTTGCTGCAGAAGAAGCTGGCGCGCTACAAACTCCAGGAGCCGGTGCGGAATATCCTGCTGAATGGCTGGAGCCGGGTCATGTTCCTGGCTTACCTGCGAGACGACGTGGAACATCGCTGGCCCCAGACCGTCCGGGTTGTGGACGACCTGATCTGGTGCCTGCATCCCCATCAGGACGACGAAGAACGGGACCAGTGGGTCCGGGTGGTGCCCGGGTTGCTGAAATCACTGAGGGCCGGCCTTGAGGAAGTCTCCTACAATTCATCCAAACTGGATGAAATGATGTCGGACCTCAAGCATGAGCTGACCGAAGCTTTCCGTGCCAACGCACTTGCAGAAGCCATGGAAGACGCTCCTGAGACAGAACCGGAAGATGAAGACGAGGACCCCGTCAGCCACCAAACCGCGATACAGCGTCAACAGGAGCTGGAGGACGCGGCAATTGCCGAATTTGTGGCACAGATCGACGCCATTGAGATTGGCAACTGGGTGGAATTCAATCTGGTCAACGGTGCCAGCTTCCGCTGCAAGCTGTCTGCGATTATCGAAGAAGCAGACAGTTTCGTCTTTGTTAACCGCATGGGGCTGAAGGTTATCGAGAAATCCCGTACCGATCTCGCCCACGAAATGCGGCGCGGACGCCTGACGGTTCTTGAGCAGGGCGCATTGATTGATCGGGCGCTGGACGCCGTTGTGGGCAGCTTGCGGAGCAACGCGGGGTAAGCTGGCGTCAATGCTGGAGCATGGCAGTGTTACCGGTCTTCCGGGGAAATACCGGATTACCCTCGCAATATCGATTGCCTTGCTACTCCATACCCTGGTGATGTCAGCGCTGCCTTTCACGCCCCCGGAGACGGAATCCCATCGCCGGACCGTGCGGGTGGAGCTGGTGAGCCCCGGCAGCGAACCTTCGTCCGAAACCGCAGCCAGTGCGGCGGCACAAACGAGTGACAATCAACCGGCACGTGCCGCCTCAGAAGCGGCTAACTCACCACCCGCTACCCGGCCCGACATTGTCACTCTGAACTCTCCCGGCAAGCAGGTCCGCGCCGCCGGGGAACCTTCACGCTCTCCTTCCCGGGAGCAGCCATCTGACCAGCCCCCGGAACAATCCGCACCTTCTCGCGATTCCGTTGCTTCAGCCGCAGGCACCCCCAAAGTAACCGCTGAGACAGAACCGGAGCCGATAACACAGGCCAGCCGTTCGCCAGAGCAGACCGATCCCTACCTGGTGAGCCTGGCAGCCCGGGTTGGCAGCGAACTGGACAAACGCCCGGTTCCATCAAGCCACCGCGTTGCGGAGCCGGTCACCATGGAACTGGAACTGCAGCTAATGGGAAGTGGCGCGCTGACCAGCGCGAAAGTGACCCGGTCAACGGGCTTCCGGGAGATCGACAGGGCTGTTTATCAGGCTGCACTGCTAGCCAGCCCCTACCCGGAGCCACCAGAGGAACATTCAGGAAGGAAGCGTTTCCGGGTTGAGCTGATTTTCGCCCCGGAACGCCTGTAAACGCGGTTATCTATCTCAGGCTTCAGCCTGCTTGGCAGCGGCCTTGACCTGTTCTGCCAGCTCACCGCTCTCGGACATTTCCAGAATGATATCGCAGCCACCAACGAGCTCGCCGCTGATATAAAGCTGTGGATAGGTCGGCCAGCTCGAGTAGACTTTCAGGCCTTCACGCAGCTCCTGATTATCAAGAATGTTCACGAAGGCAAACCGCTCGCCACAGGCCATCAGGGCCTGAACGGTTTTGGCGGAAAAGCCACACTGTGGGGCCTGAGGAGTACCCTTCATGTAAAGGATAATGGGGTTTTCCTCAAGCTGGCTCTTGATGGTTTCGTTGATATCCATGGGTACTTACCTCTCATTGAAAACGGGGTCGCCTTGCGGCCACCTGACTGAACCCATTGTACACGTACCGGCATCGGCACCAAACACCGACCTTGATCCAGCGCAACCACTCGGCCGGTGGCGTTGTCTTCAGAACCCTGACGGGCTAGACTTGAGCCCCTGTCTTTCAGGCAGCCAGGCAACCCCCGTCTTTGTATCCCGCCAGTGCGGCCCTCGCCGCCTGCTGGCGTATTGTCGTTTCAGGACAATGACTGCTGCGGGCCGGTTGTAACCACGAACATGCCCCGGAACTCAGAGACAGGGTTATCGATCAACTAAGGGCCATAGCATGGCAGCAAGACATTTTCTCACACTCAATGACCTGAGCTCCGACGAGCTGGAGCAACTGCTGGATCACGGTACCCGACTCCGCAATGAGTGGCGCGGTGGAACCTTTCGGGAAACCCTGAAGAACCGTGTTCTGGCCATGATCTTCGAGAAATCCTCGACCCGCACCCGGGTTTCCTTTGAAGCTGGCATGACACAACTCGGTGGCGCTGCGCTGTTCCTGTCTCCCCGGGACACCCAGCTCGGCCGGGGAGAGCCCATTGAAGATTCTGCCATTGTGATTTCCAGCATGGTGGACGCGGTGATGATCCGCACCTTCGCCCACAGCACTGTCGAGAAGTTTGCGGCAGCATCGAGAGCTCCCGTCATCAATGCGCTCACAGACGACTTCCACCCCTGCCAGCTGCTGGCTGACATGCAGACCTACCGTGAACATCGCGGCAGCATACGCGGCGGCACCGTGGCCTGGATCGGCGACGGCAATAACATGTGCCAGTCCTATATCAATGCGGCCGCACAGTTCGGATTCAACCTTCGGGTGGCCTGCCCGGAAGGTTATGAGCCCGACAACAGGCTGATCGAAGACCAGGGGCAGCATGTCTCCCTTGTTCGCGATCCGGCTGAGGCCGCCAAAGGGGCTGACCTGTTGGTCACTGATGTCTGGGCCTCCATGGGCCAGGAGGATGAGCAGAAAGCGCGGGAAAAGGCCTTCCGCAGTTATCAGATCAATCCTGAACTGATGAACCTGGCTGACAAGGACGCGTTGTTCATGCATTGCCTGCCTGCCCATCGCGGTGAGGAGATCTCCGCAGACATGATGGAGCATCCCCGCTCCGTGGTCTGGGACGAAGCCGAAAACCGTCTGCATGCGCAGAAAGCACTGCTCGAGTTCCTGATTCTCAATCGACTGGACTGACTGGATGACTGAAAGCCTGGTACAGCCCGCTGACTGGCTGCTGGAAGTAAACAACCTGTCCTGTGGATATGGCGGCACCTCTGTCGTGAAGGACGTCAGCTTTGCCCTCAGCCACGGCGACATCGGCTGCCTGCTTGGCCCCAGTGGTTGTGGCAAAAGCACCATTCTGCGTGCCCTGGCGGGGTTCCTGCCCATCAATACCGGTGAGATCCGCCTGCAGTCCAGCTCCATCAGCCTTCCAGGCCGGACCCTGGCACCGGAAAAGCGTCGAATCGGCATGGTATTCCAGGACTATGCGCTGTTTCCGCACCTGACGATTGCTGAAAATGTCGGATTTGGCCTGCGTAGCGAAGATCGGAACGAAAAACGCCAGAAGGTCATGGAGCTGCTGCAACTGGTTCACCTTCAGGATCTCGCGGGGAGTTATCCCCATGAACTGTCCGGTGGCCAACAGCAGCGTGTGGCGCTTGCCCGGGCGCTGGCCCCAGAGCCCACGCTGATCCTTCTGGACGAGCCATTTTCAAACCTGGACGCAGACCTTCGCCGCCGGCTCAGCCTGGACGTCCGGGAAATTCTCAAGACCCTCGGCATCAGTGCCATCCTGGTTACCCATGACCAGCAGGAAGCGTTTGCCATGTGTGATCAGGTGGCGGTCCTCAAGGATGGTGGTATCCAGCAGTGGGATGTGCCCTACAACCTGTACCATGAGCCCGCCAATCGCTTTGTGGCAAGCTTTGTTGGCCAGGGTGGGTTCATACCGGGCAAGACCTTGGGGCCGGATACGATCGACTCTGAGCTTGGGGTTATCCGCGGCAACCGGGCCTACAAGTGGAAGGCAGGCACGCTGGTGGATGTGCTGATCCGGCCGGATGACATTGTTTACGACGCCGAGTCGGACCTGAAACCCCGGGTTGTGGAAAAGACCTTTGCCGGTACTTCAACCCTCTATCGCTTCCGCTGCTCGGAAGACACCGAATTCGAAGCACTGTTCCGCAGCCACCTGGATTTCTATCTGGGCGAACATGTACCGGTGCGGGTGGAAGCCGACCACCTAATCGCATTCGAGCGAGTCTGAACCAGCCAAGCTGCACCGGTTCAGTTATTACAGACCCGCTCAACCGAGTCCAGCCATCCGGCATAGAGTTTCTCCCTCAGGGCCGGCCGCATCTCCGGCTCAAAACGGCGTTCCCGCTCCCACAGCTGCGCTATCTCCTCCAGACTCTGGTACACGCCGGTTTGCAGGCCAGCCAGGTAAGCTGCCCCCAGGGCTGTGGTTTCCGTTACCCTGGGGCGGTCCACCGAGACGTTGAGAATGTCCGCCAGAAACTGCATCACCCAGTCATTCACCACCATACCGCCATCCACTCGCAATGCCTGCAGGGACGCGCCATCGTTCAGGATTGCCCGTATCAGATCCTTGGTCTGATAGCACACGGACTGCAGGCCAGCGGTAACAATTTCGGCGATACCGGTATCCCGGGTCAGTCCCATAATCGCACCGCGGGCGTGGGGGTCCCAGTGGGGTGCACCAAGCCCGGTGAACGCCGGCACAAGGTAGACCGGATTGTCCACGCCCACTTCAGCGGCATGGGCAGACGACTCACTGGCGTGCTTGATCAGCCGTAGCCCGTCACGCAACCACTGCATGGCAGCGCCGGCGACGAATATGCTGCCTTCTATGGCATAGCAGGGCTTGCCATTGAGGCGATAGGCCATGGTTGTCAACAGCCGGTTCTCCGAACGCAGTGCTTTCTCTCCGGTGTTCAGCATCAGGAAGCAGCCGGTTCCGTAGGTGCTTTTCGCCATGCCAGGTTCAAAGCAGGCCTGGCCTACCAGTGCCGCATGCTGGTCACCGGCAATACCCGCTACCTGCACGGGGGCGCCCAGCCAGTGTTCATCGGTGACGCCGAAGTCCGCCGCAGAATCCAGCACCTCCGGCAGCAACGCCGAGGGAACCCGAAACAGCGCCAGCAATTCCTCATCCCATTGCTGCTCGTGAATATTGAACAGTGCAGTGCGGGAGGCGTTGGTGGCGTCGGTGCGGTGGGAACGGCCATTGGTAAGATTCCACAGCAGCCAGCTGTCAACGGTGCCGAAGGCGAGTTCCCCGGCATCAGCTCTGGCCCTCGCCCCCTCAACGTTATCCAGAATCCAGGCAATCTTGGTGGCTGAAAAATAGGGGTCAATTAGCAGGCCGGTGCGATCAACCACGGTGTTTTCATGACCATCGGATTTGAGTTTTGCACAGACGGATGCCGTGCGACGATCCTGCCAGACAATGGCGTGATGAATGGGTTCACCGGTTTTCCGGTCCCAGATGACGGTGGTCTCGCGCTGGTTGGTGATGCCGATACCCGCCAGCTCCGAGGCATCAACGCCCGACTCTTTGAGCGCTTCCCGGCAGACCGCCAGGGTGCTGTCCCAGATTTCCCGGGCGTCATGCTCAACCTGGCCGTCTTTGGGAAAATACTGGTGAAATTCCTGTTGCGCGGTAGCGACAGAGGTGCCGGATGCGTCGAATACAATGGCTCGGGAGCTGGTGGTCCCTTGGTCGATGGCAAGCAGGTACTGGGTCATATCAGGCGTCCTTTCAGCTTGAACAGCATCATTCTTGTTGATGCAGCATCTTCTCAAAGGATCGGGGAGAACGCTATGGGCAGGACACCATGGAGACGGAGAAAATAACAGGGAAAACAACCATAAAAAAAAGGGCCGGAAAACCGGCCCTCAAATGACGAATGAAACAAGGAAAGTTCGTAAGAACTGCAACCTCAAAAGTCATCCCTTACACGATCAGTATCCCGCTGATCACCCGGGGCGTCAGTTGTGGTTGTGTTGCTGGTTTGTTACATCCGGTTAGGCGACGAGAAACCCGTCACAAAACCGTTCACAGGCTGTGTTCGGTCGGCTTCTTGCGGGGCCACACCAGGCTGAATCGGGCACCGCCCAGCTCATCACTGCGGCTGACAAATGCCTGGCCGCCGTGCCAGTACAGAATTCTTCTCACAATGGACAGGCCAAGACCATAACCACCGGACGTCCGGGTTCGGCTGTCATCAAGCCGGGCAAAGGCCGTAAACACCTTCTCCCAGTCCTCCTCCGGAATGCCGGGACCGTCGTCCTCGACATCGATACGGCAATTATCTTCATCAAACTGGCAGTGGACCCTGACATTCCGCGTGGCATAACGAGCGGCATTCCCCACCAGATTCTGAACCGCCCGATGCAGGTACCGGGGCTCCACATCCGACAGCGACCAGCGTTCTGACTCTTCGTCGATATCCGCCTCAATGCTGTACTCAGGGCGGGTCATCTGCTGTTCGCTCACCACCTGGCGAACGATGTCCGACACCGATGTTTCCTGTAGGGCGAAGACCGGCCCGCCCTGCTCCAGCCGTGCGTAGGTCAGTATCTCGTCAATCAGCTCATCCAGTTCCTGGATATCACCATCGATGCCGTCGAGCTGCTTCTGCAACGCTTCCGGACTGCTGGCACTCTCAATCATCTGGACGCCAAAACGAATGCGCGCCACCGGCGTTCTCAATTCGTGGGACACCGCATGGATCATTTCCCGCTGCACGCCCACCAACCTCTGGATATGCTCCGCCATGCTGTTGAAGGCTGCCGCCAACCGGGAAACCAGGCGGCTGTCGCCGGCATCGACTCGAGCACCCATTTCCCCACGGGCAATGCGGATGGCGACGGACTCCACGGCGCGGAGGTTGCTGTCTACATCCCTCAGGGCGAGATAAAGCGCCAGCGCCAGTACACTGCCCGCTACGACCAGTAGCAGCAGCACTACTGGCCAGGCCCAGGGATTGAACGGCGACGGCATTGCCAGATCCACCAGGGTGCCATCGTCGAGGCGAAGAAGTACATGAGCCCGGTCCTGCGAGGGGTGATGATAGAGCGAGATGCCTCGCTCGGAAACACGCTCGAGAACATCCGAATCAGGGAGTTTTGACTGATCCTGAACAGGGTCCATTTCCACCGCCAGCGCTTCAGAGATCTGCACCATGGCGTCTTCCCGGCCTTCTGCCGGCATGTCGTCAAGGTGGATGCGGGCAATCAGCGCCGTTGCCTCGGCAACATCGCTGTAGATATCCCGGAATCGCAGGTCGAGAATTCGGCCCTGACCATCCTGAATCATTACCTGCTGACCGATGCTGGTTTCCAGCGCCACCACCTGGCCATAGGCAAGCCGCTCCATAATAACCTCAGAGAACGGCAGGTCACCGGGAGGGGTTACCCGGAGATCATAAAATGACTCAAGCCAGTGGTATTGCTGTTCCGGATAGGGAGTAGCTGCGATCCAGCGCAGCAAAGACCCCGAAAACCGTTCCTGCCAGAACTGCTCCCGTACAGAATTCACACCCAGAAAAAGTGCGGCACAAAGCAGGAGAATCAGAAAGGTCAGGCCAATCAGGCGGGCATAAAGCTTGAGAAAAAACTTGAGGGGCATTGCGATAACCCTGGCAATGAACGCCAGCCCGGACGGGCCAGCGCCAGAGACTGAACAGTCAGGCTTCCTTTACGAACAGATAGCCTTTGCTGCGTACGGTTTTGATGCGCCTCGGATGAATGGGATCATCACCAATTTTTGGCCGTATCCGCGAAACCCGGACGTCGATCGAACGGTCCTGGCCATCGTACTCGATCCCTCTCAGCGCGGTAAAAATCTCCTCACGGCTGAGAACGCGGCCGGCGTTACTGGCCAGCAACCACAGCAGGTCAAACTCTGCACTGGTCAAATCAATGCTGTCATCGTTCAGCCACGCCTCGCGCATGGAGCGATCGACAATCAGGTCATTGAACTGCAACCTGACAGGTTCCTCGCCACTGCCCTCTTCGGCAGCCGCCGAACTGTTTTCGGTGACTCGCCGCAGCAGGGCACGGATTCTTGCCAGCAACACCCTGGGCTGAACCGGTTTGCCAATGTAATCATCGGCGCCCATTTCCAGGCCGAGCACCTGGTCAAGGTCGTCCGTGCGGGCAGTGAGCATGATGATGGGGCCGGGATAGAATGGCCGGGCACGCCTGCAGATCGAAAGCCCGTCTTCGCCGGGCAACATAAGATCAAGCACGACCAGATCAGGCTGCTCCTGACGGATACGCTCTACCGCTTTGCCACCGTGGGTTTCAAGAGCGACCGTCAGACCATTGCCTTCCAGATACTCCCTGGTCAGCTCCGCCAGTCTCTCATCATCTTCGACTATAAGAATCCGCCAACTTTCGTTCGTCTGTTCCACGCCGTCCATCTCTGATTTTGTTTTTCCGGTTTTTGAAGCTTCCGGCCAGGTTCACCCCACCTGGCCGGAGAAGAATCGTATGTCAGAAGATCTGCCACGCAACTGACAATACAGACTACCTCCTGTAACAGCAATTATACATGCTATTCAGAAATATACATGGAAGCGCCCGTTCGTTACAGCCCGTGACAAACGTCACAGTCTAGTTCCTGCCCCGGCCGGTGTCACAAAGTTGTCACCCGCGGTTCATTTCGATGTCACACCGAATTCATAGCCTTGTCCAAAAGAGGACCCAAAGAGGCATAGCCATGAACGCCCAGACAGCCCGCCTATCCCGCCCGCCCCGCCGGCTTAAAACCATAATCACCCGGCAGCCGGATCTAGTCGAATCCGCGCAAAGATTGCGATATGACGTATTTTCGGAAGAGTATGGTTCGGATCTGGGTGCCGCAGTTCCCGGAATCGATGCGGACGAGTTTGACCCATTCTGCGACCATCTGGTCGTCACAGACGACAACACCGGCGAGCTGGTAGCGACCACGCGAGTACTTCATCACAGCAAGGCCCTGCAGGCCGGCGGCTTCTATTCCGAGGGTGAATTCGAACTTTCTTCGCTGTATCAGCTTCCGGGAACCGTTGCCGAACTCGGGCGTACCTGTGTACACCCCGACTACCGCACCGGTGCCACCATCAGCCTGTTGTGGGCTTCGGTGGCGGAATACCTGGTGTCGCGGAATGTGGACTATCTGATTGGCTGTGCCAGTATCGGCATGTCTGATGGTGGCCTGAAAGCCTGGCGGATAGCGCGCTACCTGCAACGCGAATTCCTGGCCAACGAAGAATACCGGGTAACCCCGTTGCGGGCGCTGCCCCACCTTACCCACGCCGTCAGTGAGGACCGGCCGGTCGATGTGCCGGCGCTGATCAGGGCCTATATGCGGCTCGGTGCCCGTGTGTGCGGAGAGCCGTGCTGGGACCCGGATTTCCGTTGCGCAGACCTGCTGGTGGTGCTGGATGTCAACAATCTGGCCAGCCGCTACAGCCGCCACTTCATGCGTAAACAGGGCCAGTAAGTGATCAGAACCAACATAATAACCCGGGTACCGGCCATGGAATTGCTACGTCTGACCACTCGACTCACGCTGTTTGCCGGCTTTCTGGCCCTGACGGCCTCCCTTGCCGGTGCCCTGCTGTTAACTGATGCTCTGTTCCGCAGCCGGATCGACCGCGCGCCCTTCGCCCGTTTTTGCTTCAACGGTGCCAGCCGCTGCCTGGGCTTTCGCGTGTCGGCACAGGGTGCGTTCAGCCCCAGGCCCGTGCTCTATGTCAGCAATCATATTTCCTGGTCCGACATTCCGGTGCTCGGCGGCATGGTACCCCTCAGATTTCTGTCAAAGGCGGAAGTGGGTCGTTGGCCGGTCATCGGTTGGCTGGCAGCTCAGGCCGGCACACTGTTTATTCAGCGCGGCAGTGGTATGGCAGGGCAGACACGCCGTGAAATCGCCGACACGCTCATTCGCGGGCAATCAGTGCTGGTGTTCCCGGAAGGTACCACCACCGCAGGCATGACGGTTCTGCCGTTTCACAGCCGCCTGCTTCACGCCGCAGCCGATGCCGGGGTGGATATCCAGCCAGTCAGTATCGGCTACCTGCGGAGCGGGCGTCCGGACCATCTGGCGCCGTTTATCGGCGATGATGAATTTCAGCACCACCTGGTCCGCATGCTGCGCCAGCCGGCCGTTGAAGTGGGCGTTATCGCCCACCCCGTAGTCTCCCTGAGCGACGGCTGCGACGTGTCGGAGATAACCAGGGAATTGCAGAAAACCGTTCAGCAAGGCCTGCGGGAGATCCAGGCCGGGCGGCTGTCAAACCGGGAAACGGCCGGGCCGACGGCAGTTGCCGGCCCGGAGGTGTAACGTCAGCTCAGGGGATGGCCGGCGTTGATTTCTTCTTCCGTGGCTTCCCGCTTGCCGATAATTTCCAGGTCAAAGTAGAGCGTGAAACCAGCCAGCGGATGATTGGCATCGACCCGTACCAGGTTACCGTCGATACTCACCACCTGGACCACCTGTGCGGTATCACCGGTATTGGTCTGGAACTTCATCCCCACCTGCAGGTTTTCCACGCCCTCAAACATGGACCGGGGCACCGTGCGGATAAGCTCCGGATTGTGCTCGCCATAGGCCATGGCGGGCGGCACGGTGACCTCCAGGCAATCCCCTACGTTGCGGTCTTTCACCGCTTTCTGGATGCCTTCAATGATTTCCGGACTACCCTCCAGGAAATACAGCGGCTCGCTGCCCTCGGAAGTGTCGACCAGCTCTCCTACTTTGTTCTTGAGAACATAATGAACGGTAAATACGGCAGGCTTTTGCATCAGGCAGTACGGTTTCCTGTTTCCGGTGTATCAGTCAGATTCAGTGCGTGAATAACCAGGCGTTGATCCAGCCTGGCTTTCAGCCCTCTGGGATTGTCCAGGCTCATGCGCTCCAGCAACGACCGGTACCGACCCTGGTCGTCCTTTGCCTTCACTGCACGCCATAACGTTGCCAGTTTACCACGGCGAGTTGCCGTTGCGGCCTTCAGGGTCTGCAACGCCTTGCCCAACCTCAGTTCTTCATCGGTAAAATCCCTGCCAAACGGGAACGGAGGAAATACCTCTTTGTCACCAGCCGCCTCGATCGCGGCCTGAATCGCTTCCGGCGTATTGTTGCACCACTCTGGAGGCAAACGGAACGACGCATCCACTTTCCCGGCGTTCTGGGCCTGTGTCAGCAAGTCCTGCTGGAACCGGGAGTCGGCAATGCGGATCAGGCGCAGGTATACCTGCTCATCGGACTGACCACGCAGGTCCGCGATGCCATATTCGGTAATCACGATGTCCCTCAGGTGGCGGGGAATGGTGCAGTGGCCGTAACTGAACACGATGTTGGACAGGGTTTTACCGGCAGAATTACGGGTGCTGCTCAAAGTCAGCACAGACCGCGCCCCCGGCAGCTCGTGGGCCATGGCCACAAAATTGTACTGCCCCCCTACGCCACTGACCACGCGACCATCATCCAGACCGTCGGAGACTGCGGCTCCGCTGAGGGTATACATCATTGCCGAGTTGACGAAGCGGCTGTGAACCCTCTGTGCAACCTTAAGGCGCTGATTGCCAAAGGCGTGATCGTAAAGATGGTTGATGTAGTTCACGCTGGTCATGCAGATACGCTGCCGATCCTGCGGCGGCATGTCCCTCAGGCGCTGATAGAACTGTTCCGGCCCGACATAGAAACCGCCATGGAGGACAACACCCCCGGCCAGCCTCTCCCCCAGGGCCAGCGATGCAATCGCCTGCCTGGCGTCTTCACTGTCCAGGTCCGGTTCAAGCGACTGGTCGCTGATTCTCAGGCGCCCTCCCTTGAACTCCACCCCGGAATGAAAGATGCCATAACGACAGAGCCACTCCACATCGCGGGCCCGCAATGGCGAGACAATCAGTTTTTCACGGCGCAATACGTCCAGTGTGTCCAGCGAAACAGTGTGAGCCAGCTCGCCCCGGTTGATCAGCGTCTGCAGGCCGGCATGGTCGAATACTTCCCGGTCAAGTACTCCGGCTTCCATCAGGTAGACGAATCCGTCCACCATCATTTCGCTGCAACCGTACAGGCCCTTCGTGAACGTGCCGGTGCCGCCGTACTCATTAACCACCGGAAAGCGCTCGGCAATTCCGAGGTGGTCAAACACCTTTTTCCAGTGATCGTTATCTGTGTGCCGCAGGATTGTACTGTGGACCAGCGCTGCCCCCAGCGATCCGATGCCCACCTGGAGGGTGCCGCCGTCTTTCAGCATTGCGCTGGCATAGAATCCGATCAGGTGATCTTCCGGACTCACCGACATCTGCGGAGCCGAGAACAGCGGATAGTCAGAGGAAGCCTGCTCAAGAACAATATCAAAACGAGACTGCTCCACTGCAGCATCGTTACCCATATAGGGGAGATGGCTATTGGTTTCTGCCACGATCGCGACCGGCATTCCCGCCTCTTCCCGCTCCCTGAGCAAGGGAATCAGGTCGAGGGTCAGGTCCGGATTACAACTCAGGCTGAAGGTGCCCTGTTGCTCCGGCTCCGTGGGGGGCGCCACCATCTGTCCCACCACATTGACACCCAGCGCCATCAGATCACGGACGGCGTGGGTGTAATTGGTACAGACGTAATTTCGCTGCTGGGTCTCATTGTTGAGGAAGGACCCTGCCTTGAAAAAGAACTCCGACACTTTCACGTTATCCGGCAGCTTTTGCTGAATCACATCCCGCGCGTACTCGAGTTCCGGAATCTGGCCGTAGAGCCGCTCGGCGAACGGCCCGAGGAAGCGCTTCTCCAGCGACGAACTTCCACCCGGAGCGGTCAGGGACAACGCAGTCACGATGTGCAACTGAATGGATGAATCGTCCCTAGCGCGCTGATACAGTGCATTGACGAAGCGGACAGGTTTGCCAAGACCAAGAGGCAGACCGAGCGTGATCTTTTTTCCCACCCGACGAATCAACTCGTCCACACACTCAGTGCTATTTTCCAGCGTTACCGGTTGTTCCTTTGCCATGGCCATGCTCCGTTTCTGTGCGTGAAAATGCCTTCGACAGGGATAATCACATGCGAAAACGCCTCAGGCAATGAGCCTGGTCATATAAACGTCAGATCGGAAGGGTTAATACAAGGACGAATAGCTGAAATCGGTTCGCGGTGCGGGAAAGCGGGTCCTGGAGCCAGTCAGAAGTTCCATTTGAGGTTGAGACAGGCGCCTTCCTCAAGCAGTGCAATACCGTGGTCCGGCCGGGCACGGTCGGAGGCATAGGTCTTTTCCCGGGAATCTGAGCGGCTGAAACCGAGACTCAACAAACGGGAGCCCAGGTTGGTATACATGTCTACCTCGTCGCTTTCAAAATCACCCGACATCTGGTCCTGAAGCTGGTAGATATCTTCAGCAGGCATTTCGTCGGCAAAATAGCGCTCATTGGCTTCGGCGCGAACCACGAAAGCGATCATGTTGAGGGCAAGGAGTGCGATGAAGATACGGATAATCATGATTATTCTGGCAGCCTGTTAGCGAAACGGAAGTCTACTGTCACGTAATGCTTAAGTCTAATGATTAATGGCCAGAAATATGTGATTTCGCACACACTTATGACGCCTTTTTGTCACGGAACCGCAATGGTTTTGTCAAAAAGTCATCTATTTCAGTTTCAGACTGTAATCATGGCCGCTATCCCGTATCTTTTAACGACATGAGATAGCAGGTGCCGGAAAACTGACTATCAAGGAACCGTAACCCCGGCACTGCTACGGGCAGGGGTAGGTGTACTCCCTGTTAAGGTCTTCAATCGCCTCAAGCACATCATCATCCAGGGAAACAGACGTCGATCCCAGATTTTCCCGAAGCTGGTCAAGGGTGGTGGCTCCGATAATATTGCTGGTGACAAAATCACGGCTGGTGACATAGGCAAGCGCCATCTGCACCGGGGAAAGCCCATGGCTGGCCGCGAGGTCCACATAGGCCCGGGTAGCGTCGGCACCCCGGCCGCTGGTGTATCGGGTGAACCGCTCAAACAGGGTCATCCGGGCGCCCTCGGGGCGTTTGCCATCCAGGTATTTGCCGGAGAGCATACCGAATGCCAGGGGCGAATAAGCCAGCAGACCGACCTCTTCGCGACAGGCGATTTCCGCCATTCCCACTTCAAAGGTACGGTTGAGCAAATTGTAGGGGTTCTGAACGCTGACAATCCGGGGCCAGTTGCGCTCCCGGGAAAGGCGCAGGTACTCACTGGTTCCCCAGGGTGTTTCATTGGACAGGCCAATCTGGCGGACCTTGCCTTCCTTCACCAGTTCAGCCAGCGACTCGAGCGTTTCCTCAATGGGCGTGGCCTGCTCATCCGCATTGTGCTTATAGCCAAGCTTGCCAAAAAAGTTGGCATTTCGGTCCGGCCAATGCACCTGGTAGAGGTCGATATAGTCCGTCTTGAGCCGGCGCAGGCTGTCTTCGCAGGCCTGGCGGATATGGTCCCGGGTCAGGCGGGGTCCATGCCGCAGATACGTCAGGCCATTACCCGGCCCGGCCACCTTGGAGGCAATCACCAGATCATCCCTGCGCCCGCGTTTCGCCAGCCAGTTACCCAGATACGTTTCCGTCAGCCCCTGCGTTTCAGGCCGTGGCGGCACCGGGTACATCTCGGCCGCGTCAATAAAATTGACGCCTTCGGCTGTTGCCAGATCCAGTTGTTCGAACGCCTGCTGCTCAGTGTTCTGCTCCCCCCAGGTCATGGTGCCCAGGCAGATCTCGCTGACATCAATATCGGTCCTGCCCAATTTGCGGGTTTTCATGCTTCCTCCATATTCGATGATGAAAAGGTAAAGAGTCGATCGCTGAAAGGGTAAAGGGATTGTCACGAAAGTGTCCCGGAACTGTCATGCCGGATTTCCATAGTAGAGGCATGAAAATGCACAGCGCAGGAAACATCGTGACCGGAACCACCCAGGCCCCAGGGCGCAGGCTTCACATTACCATCGTTTCCGAGACCTTTCCTCCGGAAATCAATGGCGTGGCCAACACCCTCCGATATCTGTGCCTGGGGCTGACGCGGCGCGGGCACCGGGTAACGGTATTCCGCCCTCGCCAGGGCCATGAGGCAAAAGGCGAGTTCTCCGAAGCAGGTGAATGCCTGTTCTCGCAGGAGTATGTCGTTACCGGCCTGCCACTTCCGGGTTATGGCGAATTACGATTCGGAATCGCCCGCGCCGCATACCTGGCCTCTCTCTGGAGGCGCCAGTGCCCCGACGCAGTCTATGTAGCGACTCAGGGCCCCCTTGGTGTTGTCGCGGTTTCAGCGGCCCGGAAGGCGGGCATACCGGTCAGCTCCGGTTTTCACACCAACTTCCATGCCTACAGCCGCTATTACGGCGCCGGCTTTCTGGAAAAACTGCTGTGCGCATACGGCCGCTGGTTCCACAACCGGACCGCCCTTACCCTGGTGCCCACCCGGAAAATAGCCCGCACCACTGCCGACATGGGCATTCACCCTACCTCTGTCTGGAGCCGTGGCGTCGACTGCAGGCGTTTTGCGCCTCACAAGCGCGACCCGGCATTGCGACAACAATGGGGGCTGCAACCCAACGACCGGGCTGTTCTCTATGTCGGCCGACTGGCCCCGGAGAAGAACCTGCGAATGGCCGTGTCCTGCTTCGAGCGCATTCGAGGCTTGCATCCCAACGCCAGATTCATCCTGGTGGGTGATGGGCCGATGCGCAAGCGTCTGGCCGAGCGCCATCCGGACTATGTTTTTGCCGGCACCCGCCGGGGCGAGGACCTGGCCCGGCATTATGCATCCGGTGATATTTTCCTGTTTCCCAGCAAAACCGACACCTTTGGAAATGTGGTCACCGAAGCCATGGCCAGCGGCCTCGCTGTCGTTGCTTTTGATGATGCTGCCGCCAGCGAGCATATTCGCCACGAGGACAACGGCATGAAAGCCCACCTGCTTGACGACGAGGGCTTTGTAGACCACGCCCTGCGACTGGCTGATCAGCCAACACTGATGAACAAAATTCGTGCCCAGGCGCGCCTGGATGCACTGGAACTGGACTGGGCGGCACAGATCGATCAGTTCGAGCGTCTGATACTGAACCAGCCACAAAGGACTCACCACAATGCCCTCAAACACCAAAGCATCTCGCTTCTTTAGCTTGGTGGATCAGAGGGAGTTTGCCTTCTGCCAGTCCATCAACCGTAGCCTGAGGTTCCGCCCGGTTCAGGGGTACTTCCAGGCAGTGAGCCGGTTGGGCGACGGCTGGCTGTGGTATCTGGTAATCCTGGCCATGCCATTGATCAGGCCGCAAAACGGGATGGCCATCGCATTGCTGATGGTGATCACCGGGCTGACCTGCACCATCAGCTACAAGCTGTTGAAACGCTGGCTGATCCGCGAGCGGCCATTCATTTCATTCCCATCCATCAACTGCGGCACTCCACCCCTTGACCGGTACAGCTTTCCCTCCGGCCACACATTACACGCTGTCTGCTTCAATACTGTGCTGGCCATGACCACGCCAGAGCTGGCCTGGCTGCTCCTGCCATTTACCCTGAGCGTCGCCACTTCCCGTGTGGTACTGGGGCTGCACTACCCCAGTGACGTCGCCGCCGGAGCCCTGATTGGCGGTAGCCTGGGTCTGGTTTCGGTCTACACCATTGGCGAGCCGCTGTCGGTCCTGCTTGCAGCCTGAACAGTAACGCCCGGCCCGGGCCCCACCCATCCCCGGCAGAGGCTACAGGCTGCAAGCTCGCTCTGGGGGTCAAGATTCAGAGCCCTGGCGATGCACTCCAGAATGTACTGTTCCGGTACCTGGAACACGCCGTCCGCATACCCGGTGGCTGCACTCAACTGAACCATCAGCCCCGCCAGATACTCGCTACCTCTCAGCATCTGTAATGCTTGTAGCATCTCGTTTCTCAACTCTTCCGCGTCCTCCTCACGCCAGCGCTCGACCTGCTGCATCATCTCTTCCATTCCGGCGTCTACCGTGAAATCCAGCAGGTTATGTTCTGCCATTTTGTTAAGCGTGTCCCGCAGAACATCCCGCTCGGCATGATCCAGCAGTCCATCAGCCATAGCAGACGACGCAGCAACTTTCGTCAGCAGGTTTTTCAACATGAAGGGTGCCAGCTTACCCGCCTCGATCCTCAAGTCATGGCTGTTGCGATCAATATAACGACAAACCCGTTGAACCGGACTGCGATAGCGGTTTTGCCGATACCAACCAGGGACCAATGCACCAATCAGCGCGGCGGCCACCGTACTCTGGACAATGAACTGCACTACACCCGCGACACTCGCATCCCGGAACTGGGGCGCCTTGGTTCCCTCGAACGGGGGAAAACCATGCATGGCGCTGTAACAGATATAGGCACCGACAACACCGATGATGCCCAGGGCCAACGCATCAAGCCATCGCCTGTAGCGGGCCGGCCAACGCCGCCATTCAGTATCACAAACCCAGGCAACACCGAACCCTATGGCAAACGAGAGGAACAGGTAGGGAAAGGACCAGGAAAGGTCGACAACCAGTTGGTCAAACCCTGCCTGATAAGTCTTGCCGTCAAAAACGTAACGGGTGAACCGCAACGCGGAGATCACAACCAGACTGGCACCGACTGCCAGGACGCCAGAGAAAACATAGCCACTCCAAGGACGGCTGCGGTTTGCCTCGATATCGGCAAATCGCCAGCGGCTTTTGGGAAATGTGCCGGCGTGAGCCGATACGCCAAAATTGGCCCCCATCAATAGCGCGAAGAATACGACGGTCCCGAAAGGCGCTCCATTCCCCCCCTCGATGGTGTAGCGGATAAATGACACCGCCATAAAAGCCGCCATTGCAATCGCAACAACCTGTAGCAGCTTTGCCATGCCAAGCGATTCCGGTTCATCGTCCGGAACTTCGAACCCGAAGGTTTCCAGTGCGCGCCGACGTGCTCCCGGTCCGATCTCGATGTCCAGCACTGCATGGGCCAGAAGGCGACACAGCCTCATGAACAGGTCGCGCCCGTCGCTCACCAAGGAATCCCTGAGGTCTTTTTCGATACGCTGCGGGCGCCCTCCCAGCTCCTCCAGCCGTCGATAATAAGCGGCAATTCGTGAGCTGAGCGTGGTGAACTCCATACTCAGGGCCTCATACTCGCCCTCTCGCTCCTGTATAAAACGGTGATAGCGCGAGCGGCCTTCGTGCCAATGCCTTACCTCATTGATCAATGACCAGGCCGTTGCCCAGGCGAAGGCCGGAGAGGCATGGTCATCTGTTAACTCGCCACGATTTGCAGGAATGTCAAAGGCCTTGGCATCCCGCTCCATCTCGTCAAATTTCATCGGAAAAATATGGTAAGGGGCACGGTACATCTGATGGGCAAGCTTGACCGCGTGCCCGGGTATTTCCGCCAGGTCCCAGAATATCTGCAGCAGCTTATGGTCTACTTTCTTCAGCACCGGAAAGTTCGGCAGCAACGCGGTGAAAATCAGTGCAATCGTCAGCGGGCTACGGAAGAGGTCGCCACCCTCCATCTCGGATCCAGCGGGCCATCCCAGCAGTGGCAGTATCCGGTCAACCACTTCCGGCGATACCCAGGCAAAGAACGTAACCAGCCAGTAGATCAGCACCAGGGCGCCGGAATACAACACAAAGCAACCATTGAAGCGCCATCGAGTGGTGGAGCTGCGGTTGGATACCGGTGTGTTGAACCGGCCATAAGCATGAAATATGACAAAAAAAGCCCCGAGTCCGAACTCGAAGGCTTCAGAGGCCAATAAACTGTCCATAGTTCAGGCTCCGTGTGCCCTGTTAAAAAGATAGCACCCTGAACTAAAACAGCCAAATAACGGCCAAACCTTCTTTTACGGGTCAGTCGAACAGCCGCAACTGCATAACCGGCGACTCGTCGTTGCGGAACCTGACCCCAAGCCCCAGCAGACGCACCGGGCGCCCTGTATCGGTAACCAGTTCATCCAGCAGTGGCTGGTAATCTTCCAGCCCGGGCTCCCGGATCTGCTCCCGAACCCGCTCCAGGGTGTGAGTGGAAAAGTCGCTGTAGCGGATCTTTATGAACAGCTTGTGGATGGGCTTGCGGGCGGCCTTGCGGTTGAGCCTCAGATTCAAGTCTGCCACCAGTGACGCCATAACCGACTCGCAGGCGCGCTTGTCGGGAAGATCCTGGGAAAAGGTGCGCTCTACGCTGACGGATTTGGCAATGCGGGACACCACCACGTCGCGGTCATCCCGGCCAAAGGCCATTTCCCGCAGGCGATAGCCCTGCTTGCCAAATTTCTCCAGCAGGACCTCGGCGGCAATGTTCTGCAGGTCACCACAGGTCGTAACGCCCAAACCATGGAGTTTGCCGGCTGTGACCTGCCCGACCCCGAACAGTTTTTCAACTTTGAGGCCCTGCACGAAGCCATCCACGTCCTGCGGGCGGATAACAAACAGGCCATCGGGCTTTTTCCAGTCACTGGCGATCTTTGCCAGAAATTTGTTGGGAGCCACCCCTGCAGAGATGGTGATTCCCACTTCGTCCTTCACCCGCTGCCGCAGATACTGCGCCATCAGGGTCGCGCTACCCTTGTGATCACTGACGTCGCTGACGTCAAGAAAGGCCTCGTCCAGAGATAGCGGCTCCACCAGGTCGGTCAGGTCCCGCAGAATGGCCATCACCTGTTTCGACACCGCCCGGTAGCGGGCCATATCGGTCGGTACGGTGACCAGCCCCGGGCAAAGGCGCCGCGCCTCGCCACCGGGCATGGCAGACCGCACCCCGTAAGCCCTCGCTTTATAGTTGCAGGTGGTGACCACGCCACGGCCACCCTCACCACCGACCGCCAGGGGAACGTCGCCCAGGGATGGATCGTCCCGCATCTCCACCGCGGCGTAGAAACAGTCGCAATCTACATGGATAATCTTGCGCTGGGCCATGACTCTTCAATCAAGTAAATTATCTGTACATATGTACAGCCTTGTATCTTACGGTAACATGCCGAGAATGTCAGGAGCTCACAACGTCAACTCCATAAACAGGTGCAAGCGACCATGACGAACCCTATCCCGGAACAATCACAGACAGAAATCGAAGCCGCCGCGTTTCGCAAACTGGTCAGTCACCTGCGTGAACACACCGAGGTGCAGAATATTGACCTGATGGACCTGGCCGGATTCTGCCGCAACTGTCTCTCCAAATGGTATCGCGCAGAAGCCACGGAGAGAGGCTTCGAGCTATCCGATCCCGAGGCCCGCGAAATCGTTTACGGGATGCCTTACGAGGAGTGGAAAGCCCGTTATCAGCAAGGCCCGAAGAGGGATCACGGCTGATGAACCTCAATGACGCGGTTCGCATACACCTGGCGTCCGTAGATGCCGGCCACGGCGACTTTGACGACACCCTGGCCCTGATTGACCGGTTTTTCGAGTACCAGCCCACCGGGTTCCACAACGGGCCGTTGTACAATGGCGCTGGCGAGAATGCCGGCTCCTGCCGGGTATTTTCTCTGGCTCAGTACTGCAACCTGAACGAAGCAGACACCTTGCGCCTGTTTGCGCAGCATTACCGGCAGGTTCTTGATGAGCCCGCGGGGGAGAGCCACGGTAATATCCGGCAGTTTATCGGCACCGGCTGGTCCGGTATCCGCTTTGACGGCCCGGCACTTCGCAAGCGCCCGGCTACCACTCAGGACGACACCACGGAAGAGACCCACCCATGAGCGAGACCGCCGTATCCGGGGTAAAACAATGTTTCCAGCTCAAGAGTGCCAGCGTGTCCATGACGGCACTGGAGCTGTATTTCTTCGACGACGAGGAATTCGAAAGCACTCTGCGGGACAAAATCAGCCAGGCCCCGGGCTTTTTCAAGGATATTCCGCTGATCGTCAGCCTCGAGAAGTATGAGGGCCTGAGCAGCGAACTGGATTTTTTCAAGATTATCGGAACCTGCCGCCGTCACAATATTCATGTGATCGGCGTGCGCGGCGGCAACGACGACCAGCGTCGACTGGCGCGGGGCGCATCCCTGGCGCTGCTTCCTGGCGGCAACCAGAGAGACCGCGAAATCGACACCGGGCCGGACACTGAGACCACGGAGGCCATCGATAGCCCGACACCGCCACGAGTGGAAAACCATGGCGAACCCGCGCCCGCCAGAATCATCAACCAGCCGGTGCGCTCTGGCCAGCAGGTATACGCCCCGGACGGTGACCTGATCATTCTTGCGCCAGTACAGGCCGGCGCTGAAGTGCTGGCAGCGGGCAACATCCATGTGTACGGACCACTACGCGGCCGGGCCCTCGCAGGCATTCATGGTGCCGAGCACGCGCGGGTATTCTGTCAGTCTCTTGAAGCAGAGCTTGTGTCCATCGCCGGACACTATAAAATCTCCGAAGATCTTCAGGACAACGGCTGGAAAACCGCCGTCCAGATCCAGCTCAGGGAAGACCTGCTGGTGGTAACGCCACTGGAAAAGGCCTGATCAGAACGTAACTACCCGCACAGGCGGGGAAAACGATGAATCCACTGCAAAACAGGAATGCAACCTTGGCTAGAATCATTGTCGTTACCTCAGGAAAAGGTGGCGTAGGTAAAACCACAACCAGCGCCTCTATCAGCACCGGGCTGGCAAAACGTGGCCACAAGACCGTGGTCATTGATTTTGACGTGGGCCTGCGCAACCTGGATCTCATCATGAACTGCGAACGCAGGGTGGTGTACGACTTCGTGAACGTGATCCAGGGCGAAGCCACGCTGAACCAGGCCCTGATCCGGGACAAACGGGTTGATACCCTCTACATCCTCCCTGCATCCCAGACCCGGGAGAAGGAGGCGCTGACCAGAGAGGGTGTCGAGAAGGTCATCAACGAGCTGTCCGAGCGCTTCGATTATATTGTCTGCGACTCCCCTGCCGGCATCGAGCACGGCGCGCTGATGGCCCTGTACTACGCTGACGAAGCGGTAGTGGTCACCAACCCGGAAGTGTCTTCGGTGCGGGACTCCGACCGGATTCTGGGCATTCTGCAGAGCAAGTCCCGTCGCGCCGAAATGGGACAGGATCCGGTCAAGGAACACCTGCTACTGACCCGCTATAACCCGGACCGGGTGGCCAGGGGCGAAATGCTGTCGGTGGCAGACGTGGAAGAAATCCTCGCTATCCCCCTGCTGGGCGTGATTCCTGAATCACAGATTGTACTGAACGCCTCCAACCAGGGGCTTCCGGTGATTCTTGAGGAAGACAGCGACGCCGGGCAGGCCTATGATGATGCTGTTGCCCGTCTGTTGGGTGAGGAGCGTGAGCACCGGTTTATGTCATCCCAGAAAAAGGGTTTCTTCTCACGGATGTTCAAGGGGGGCTGACGGATGAGTTTCTTCGACTATTTCAAGAGTAAGAAGGACAACCGCTCTGCCAGTGTTGCCAAGGAACGTCTGCAGATAATCGTTGCCCACGAACGGGGCCAGCGCGAACAGCCCGACTATCTGCCAGCATTGCAGAAAGAGCTGCTTGAGGTCATCCGCAAGTACGTTCAGATCAGCGATGATATGGTTCAGGTGGAAGTCGACCGCAACGACAGCTGTTCAGTGCTGGAACTGAACGTGACCCTGCCGGAGCACTGACCGGACCCGCGCTTTTTCCTCCGACTTCGGCAGGGAACCTGCCGGAGTCGTTCACTCTGCCCATTCTGCCCATCAAATCAGGCCAAAAGTTACCTTCAGAATTTCAGTCAGTTACCCAGTTCACAATCCCCCGATTACATCCGCAAAGCAACACATCACCCATGATAGACTCGCCCGGACATTTCCAAGGATGTGAAACCTATGCATAACCTGAAGGCCCCGGGCATCAACCGTCGGGTTTGGGCGTTGACCACGCTGTTGATGACGACCATTGTGTCCGCCATGGTCTCGGCCACTGCACTGGCGCAGCTGCCGGATGAAAACACCGACGGCTGGAGCCTTCGCAAGGAAACCGACAACATCCGGGTATTCACCATCGACCAGCCCGCTTCCAGCTTCCAGGCCTTCAAGGCCGAGGCGGTTCTCGACGTGCCCATCGAAAATCTCATGGCGGTGATGGTCAACCCGAAGTCCTGCGTGGAATGGGTGCACAACTGCTCTGAATCCTACGCCTTCGGTGACGGCAGCTTCCATGACCGCTACGCCTATTCTGTCAATAACATGCCCTGGCCAGTCACCGACCGGGATTATGTCATTCGCATTCGCACGCGCGGTGATCAGGCCACCGGTGAAATTGTAATGGACCTGAATGCGATCCCCGACGGGCGCGAGAAAGAAAGCGATTACGTCCGGGTCGATAAGTCCGACACCCTCTACCGGTTCATCCCCGAAGGCGACCGGACCCGTATGATCTGGGTACAACACACCAACCCCAACGGGTCGATTCCCGGATGGCTGGTCAATACTCTGCTGGTGGATATACCCATCCGCTCAATTGAGCAACTGGAGCGCGTAGCCCGGCGAGACCGTTATCAAAACCATGAACTGGTCTATGATGATGGAAAACTGAAAGATGTGGTTCCGGAAACCCAATAAGGGGATGACTAGCCAGTCAGTAGCAGCTAAGCTCTTTTACAAAGGACCTGTTAACGGAGCCCAATCGTAAATGACCGTTCTCGCTTACGAGATCATGACCCCGAGCATCAAGGCCGTACCCCAGTCATGGACGATGGACCGGCTGGCAAGATTCCTCACCGACAACGAGATCACCGGCAGCCCTGTTACCGATGAAACCGGTGAGATCGTCGGTATCGCCACCCTCAAGGACATCACCGAATTCCGCTGGAACGCCAGCCGCTCCGAAACCGATACCCGCATGACGCCGGAAGAGGAACAGGAAGCCAGGCGCCTGCGGATGGCCATTTTCGAGGAAATGGGCAAGGTACCGGTGGAGGTTCGCGATATCATGACCCCCATCGTTTTATCGGTTGACGAGCAAACACCGGTGCGCGACATTGCAGATATAATGATGCGTGAACACCTGCACCGGATTTTCATCACCAAGGATGAAAAAATCACCGGAATCGTAACCACTTATGACATGCTCAAACTGATCTCCGACCAGGAGCTCACCAACCGCTGTGCCGGGAACGGCTGACCAGAGAGGTATCACACCCTATGCCAAGAGCACCGCAGGCTCGCAGAAAGATGTATGTCCTCGACACCAACGTCCTCATCCACGACCCGAACGCCCTCCTGAATTTTGAAGAACATGACGTCATTATCCCGATGACGGTCCTTGAAGAACTCGACAGTCTCAAATCCGGCAAGCAGGCGGTCGCCGCAGACTGCCGCCAGGCCATACGCAACATCGACAAGCTGTTGGGAGACGCCAGCCCCGGAGACATCGAGAAAGGCGTTCCCATTGTGCGCGGCAAGAAGGCAGAGCCCCTGGGGGCACTGTCGATACTGATGAGCACTGAGCATCATGGCAATCATGCCCTGCCGGAACACCTCAACGACAACAAAATCATAAACACCCTGGCCGCCCTGCAGGCCCGCCACAAGTCCCGCGATATCATCCTTGTCAGCAAGGACATCAACATGCGCCTGAAAGCCCGGGGCTTCGGTGTGGAGGCCCAGGACTACCACAACGACATGCTGCTGGACGACATCGACCTGTTACCCAAGGGCTACAAGGAGTTCGCCAATTCCTTCTGGGACACCATCGAAAAAGTGGAAACCATCCAGCGGGAGGGCATCACCGAACACATCCTGCGTCGCGAGGGCGACCTGGCCAAGCTGACGATCAACGAGTTCGTGATTGATGAACAGGGTTTCGTGGGTAAGGTGTCTGACCTGAGCGACGATCAGATCGTTATCCGTGACTTGCATCAGCACGATCTGATGAATGAGGAGGTTTGGGGCCTGGTGCCACGGGACATCTACCAGGCCATCGCTCTGAACCTGTTGCTGGATCCGGATATCCACCTGGTGAACCTCACCGGCTCCGCAGGCTCCGGAAAAACCATCCTGGCCCTGGCTGCCTGCATCGAGATGACCGTTGCCAGCAAGATCTACAAACGCATTATCGCTACCCGCAGCACCCAGGGGCTGGACGAGGATATCGGTTTCCTGCCCGGCACCGAGGCCGAGAAAATGGAGCCCTGGCTGGGCGCCATTGTGGACAACCTGGAAGCCCTCCACGAAGACGACGAGAATATGACCGCCAGCGTGGATTACATCCTCAGCAAGGTGCCCCTGCACTTCAAATCCATGAACTACATTCGCGGGCGCAGCTTCCAGCACAGCCTGATCATCATCGACGAGTCCCAGAACCTGACACCACACCAGATCAAGACCATCATCACCCGTGCCGGCAACGGCTCCAAGGTGATCTGTCTGGGCAACCTGGCGCAGATCGACACCCCGTACCTGAGCGCCCTGAGCTCAGGCCTGACCTACATGACCGAACGCTTCAAGAGCTTCCGCCATGGCGGGCATATTCACCTGCAGGGCGTGCCCAGGTCGGTACTGGCGGAATACGCGGAAGCAAACCTCTGATCGTTCAGGTAAACGCAAAAAAGCCGCACCGGGAAGCCGGTGCGGCAAAGTGGGGGTTATTCACCCGAGCACAACAAAAGATGCGTGCCGCTCAGAACTTGAGGCGGCCCCCTACCAGCACAGTGCTGACATCGTCAAAGTCTGCGCCTGAGCGATTCAGGGAATGGTTGTTGTACCCGGCATAGGTCTCAAACCATTTGATCGGGGTAAAGACATAACCTACCCCGAGGGTTTCCGCCGAATCGCCCTTTTCCGCCCGGTCTTCCGTTTCCATGTAGTGAATATCGAAGGCGTGCCTGCCGATTTTGTAGCCCAGTTTGGCGAGATAGAAATCGGCATCCGGATTGGCCGGGTTATCGTCGCTGGTGGTTGAGTAGGCCCCCGTGAGGTTGATACCGCTGCCATGCAACCATGACAGTGAGCCTCCCATTGTTTCAGTATCTCCAGCTACACCACCAATATCCCTGACGGAATACCCCAACGCACCGTCAATCTTGCCGCCAAACTTACCAGAGAACCTGACGCCAACTTCCGTCACATCATCATCGCTGCCAAGGAGGTAGATTCTCTCAGGAGCGCCCTGCGTGGTGGCGTTTTCGATTATATTCTCAAACCCCTGGTCTTTGAGCGTCTCGAGGAGGCAGTCAGCCGCTATCGCGACCACCTGCAGCACCTGTCGGGCCTCGTGCAGGTCGCCCAGAAGGAGGTTGATGTCCTGCTACCCAGAAGTGGCGACTCCTCCCCGCCGAAGCGGCCGGAAAGACGTTACCACATCTAGATCAACGGCCTGTGGTGCGGCTCAATCCTTGAACTGCGACTTATCAAGCCCGTGCTTTTTCATCTTGTCGTACAGCGTTTTACGGGCGATGCCGAGTTGGACCATGGTGTCCTTGATGCTGCCCTGGCGGGCATTCAGCGCGCTGATGATCGCCGAACGCTCAAACCCGTCCATCATTTCCGACAGGGTCTGGCGCGCCGCCACATCAGCGGTGGCGGACGAGTCGTCTTCCTTCAGTGCCGCTGGCCCCAGCAGCACGTAACGTTCTGCCAGGTTGCGCAGTTCCCGCACATTGCCCGGCCAGGAATGCTGCATCAACCCTGCTGCCTGGCTGGCATCGAGTGGAATACTCTCGCGGTCATACCGGGCCGCTGCGATCAGTACGAAGTGGTGAAATAGCAGCGGGATATCTTCCTTGCGCTCACGCAACGGCGGAATATCCACCTTCACCACGTTCAGCCGGTAGTACAGGTCGGCCCGAAACTCACCTTCGTCACTCAGTGTTTTCAGGTCAGCCTTGGTGGCAGCAATGATGCGCACATCCACTTCCTGCACCTGATTGCTACCCAGGCGTTCAACGCGCTGCTCTTCGAGTACCCGCAGCAGCTTCACCTGAAGCGCCATGGGCATGCTTTCCAGTTCATCCAGGAACAGGGTGCCCTTATGGGCATACTCGATTTTACCAATGCGGCGTTTGTCCGCGCCGGTAAAGGCGCCGGCCTCGTGGCCAAAGAGCTCGCTCTCGATCAGGTGCTCCGGCACCGCGCCACAGTTAATGGCCACGAAGTTGTGACTACTGCGGGGGCTGTTCTCATGGATATACCGTGCAATTGCATCCTTACCGGAGCCGGTCTCCCCCTGCAGCAGAATATTGGCGGAAATATCCAGAATCGGATCAATGGTCGCCACCACCTTCTGCATGCTCGGAGAATTCCCCAGAATCCGCGGGCCAGGCCGTGCCAGCTGCTTCAACTGAGCTTTCAGGCGACGGTTTTCCAGGGCCAGGTTACGTTTCTCCAGGGCGTGGCGCAGCAGTTCAAGAAGCTCGTCCTCATCAAACGGCTTCTCGATAAAATCATAGGCGCCACGCTGCATGGCAGTCACCGCCGTGCTTATGTCGCCCTGCCCCGTGAGTATGATCACCGGGATGGTCTCATCCACAGCCCTTACCCGGTCCAGCATCTCGATGCCATCCATACCCGGCATGTTGTAGTCACACAACACAACGCCGTCATACTCGGGTGTTATTTTCTCCAGGCCGGATGGAGCATCCTCAAAACAGGCCACCGGCATGTCTTCAAGGGTAAGGGTCTGGGCGATTGCCTGGCGTATGTGCGGGTCGTCATCCACAAAGATTACCGATATGTCTGTCATTCCGTGGTCTCCCGCTTCTTCAGAGTTAGCACAAATTCCGCACCGGGGCCGTCACTCCGGTTGCGCCCTGTCAGACTTCCGCCCAGGGCGTCCACGATCTGGCGCGATATTGAAAGGCCCAAACCAAGTCCCTGCTTGACCGACTTGGTGGTAAAAAAGGGCTCAAAAATCTGCTCGCTGTTACCCGGCAAACCGGAACCACTGTCTCGCACGACACACCGCCAGTTCTCATTGTCCCCATCAATATCAATCGTAATCTTCTGCTGTTCAGTGCCATCTACAGCCTGAACCGCATTGGCCAGAAGGTTCACCATCACCTGCTCGATGCGTATCAGGTCACCGTGACACATTACCGGAAGCTCCGGGCGGTTCCAGCGGATATCAATACCGGAACTGTTGTCCTGGGCTGCGATGATCTTCAGCGAAGCATCTACTGATTGCCGCAGGTCCACAACAGTGGGTGGCCCCTCGGATTTGCGGGCGAAGACCTTGAACTGACGGGTAAGCTCGGCCATTTTGTCGCACAGACTGACGATCTCAGCGAGGTTGGCCTCCACCATCTCGGATGCGCCCTTTTCGAGGAAGCGCCGGCTATTGCGGGCATATGTCTGAATGGCTGTCAGCGGCTGGTTCATCTCGTGGTTCAGGCCAGCCGACATCTGCCCCAGCACGGCCAGCTTGGCCGCCTGAATCAGCTCCTGCTGGGTCTCACGCAGCTCATTCTGGGTGCGCTCACGTTCGCGCACCTCTTCCAGCAACTGCTGATTCGAACGCTCGAGATCCACTGTCCGCTCCGCGACACTGCGCTCCAGTTGCTCCCCACGAAGCGCAAGTTCCGCTTCACGGCGATATCTCTCGCGCAGGTACAGCCAGGTAAGCAGACCACCGAAGAACACGACCATTCCGGCCACTACAAACCCGAGACGGGTCCAGAGCACGGGCCGAGTGCTCACCATCACCTGCAGGGTCCAATCCAGCCTCGGCAACGGGGTTCTGATACTCAGATATTCCCGGGCCACACCCTCTTCCATCACCCGGATTTTGCCAGACTGCGCGGACAATCCGGGGGGCTTCTCCAGCACTTCAAAATCGATGGGGCGCAACTCCCGGTTCGGGTATCGCCGATGGGAGGCCTTGCCGGGCGCAGCCGATTCCGGGCCATTGAAATCCCGGTACAACCACTTGGACTTGCTGGCCAGAAAGCTGATACCGGCCGGATCCAGCACCACCATCTCGGCTTCCCGTAACGTGGCAGGCCGGTGCCACTGGGACTCAAGCTCCTGCACCAGCACCTTGACTGCAATAACCCCCAGAATGTTGCCACGTTCGTTACGAACGGGATGGGAGAAATACAGGCCGCGAACACCGGACATCGAGCCCAGCGCGAAATAGATGGCCGACTCACCGGTCTCCATGGCATCACTGAAATAGGGCCGGAAGTGGTAGCTCTGGCCTACAAAACTGTCGTTCTGCAGATAGTTACTGGCCGCGATGGTCAGCCCGGTTGTATCCAGCAAATATACATCGGAACTGCCGACAATGGTCGCCATCCGCTGCATTTCTACATTGGCCTGCAGGATGATCCGGGCCGCGTCAGGCGAACTCAGTGCCTCCGCCAACAACGGATGCTCAGCCATCAACTCGGGTATTGGCAGATAGCGATTGAGTTCGTTGGCCACGAGCTGACGGTAACGAAAGGATTCTTCCAGGCTTTCCTGCTCTACCTGTCTGTAGCCGACCCAGCCACCCACCGCCCAGGAGACCAGAAGAGTCAGGCAGAATATGAGGACAGCGCCGATCCGGTAGGACATATAACCCGGTTCCTGAGAAAACTGCTAGCGTAGCGCCCGGCATCGGGCAGGACAACCGCACACCGGTACGATTGGCCTGCTTTCTGCGGGATCAGACTGCCATGGGCGCAATGCGCTGTCTGCGCTGGCGCTGGATCAGGAACGAGATCACCGCGAGGGTAACGCCGGTCATATCCGTCCACAGTCCACCTTCGATCATCAGCAGCGCCGCGACAATCAGCATAATACGAACCAGCCAGGGCGCGCTGACCTTGCCGAACCAGCCCAACACGCCGCCAGACAACAGATACACACCAAAGGTTGCGGTGACCAGGGCGCGGGCGATAACAAACCAGTCCCCGTCCATCAACAGCGCACTGTTGTAGAAGAACATGAACGGTACGATAAATGCTGCGATGCCAATCCGGAACGAAGCTACCGACGTTTCCATGGCATTGGCCCCGGAAATGCCGGCCGCCGCATAGGACGCCAGGGCAACCGGAGGCGTGATGGCCGACACCACAGCAAAGTAGAATACAAAGAAGTGCGCCGTGAGCGGGTCAATTCCCAGTTTCACCAGGCCCGGCGCCACCACCGACGCGGCCACCGCATAAGCTGCGGTTGTTGGCATCCCCATGCCTAGCAGAATCGAAATGAACATGGCGAAAACCAGCGCGAGTAGCTGGCTGGCCTCGGCCACATCCAGCAGCAGTACCGAGAACCGGGCACCAACACCGGTGAGTGAAATCACACCCACAATAATACCGGCTGCGGCACACACCACGATAATCTGGATCGCCATCATGGACGCAATATCCAGCGCCCGCAAAATAGAGCGTATCCCCATCCTGTTGGGCGTTAACCAGCTCACCACCGCAGCAGACACTGTAGCCAGCGTACCGGCGCGAATCACCGAATACCCCTGGAACAGGGCATAGATCAGAATGATGATGGGAATGAACAGGTAGACCTGCTTGATCAACTTGCGAAGCTTCGGCAGTTCATCCTCGCGCATGCCACGCATGCCCATTTTCGCTGCTTCGAAATCCACCATGAAATAGACCGATGCGAAATACAGGATCGAGGGAATGATCGCCGCAATGGCAATTTCGGTATAGGGTATACCAGTGATTTCCGCCATGATGAAGGCGCCCGCGCCCATGATCGGGGGCATGATTTGTCCGCCGGTCGACGCAGCAGCCTCGACCGCACCGGCTGATTTCTTGGAGTAGCCCACCTTTTTCATCAGCGGGATAGTCAGCGAGCCAGTAGAAACCACGTTGCCGGCACTGGTGCCGTTGATCATACCCATCAGACCCGAAGCGAAGATCGACACTTTGGCCGGACCGCCACGGGAACGACCGGCCGTCGCAAAGGCGAAGTTCACAAAGTAATCGCCCACCTTCGACGCCTGCAGGAAAGCGGCAAAAACGATGAACAGGATAATGTAAGTTGAAGAAACCGCCGTGGTGGGCCCAAGAATGCCGGCATCGGTATACACCTGACTGAAGAAGCGCTGCACCGACAATCCGGGGTATCCGAGAAAACCAGGCAGGTAGGGACCGGCAAACACATACACCAGGAACACCAGGCCAATCACCACCAGCGCCAGACCGGCAACCCTGCGGGTCAGCTCCATGATCAGGGCGGTGCCGGCAGCGGCGGCGAAAGAAATGCCCACGGGCGCAAACGAGGTGCCCGTGCTCATACGCATATTCGTGTTGTAAGCCACCAGGAAATAGGCCGCGACGGCAATCGAGCACACGATCAGCACCAGATCGGGCACGCTGAACCGCGAGCGCTCACGCTGGTGGAACCAGCTCAGAACAATACCAACAGCGGTAGCCACCAGCAGAGGCCAGCCAAAATGCCAGGTTTCCAGCTCCGGCGGAATACGCAGGGCGCCACCGGCGACGATCTGGCTGAAGGAAAACGTCTGGTAGAGCGCATAAAGGGCAGGCAACAGGGCAACGCCACCAAACCACGTCGTCCACTTGTGTCGTGCGCCACCCTCTTCCCGGGTGGCAAACCTGGCACCGGCGTACAGTATAAAGCCCAATACAAGAGCTCCCGCGACGTGAACAATGCGATAACTCCAGGTTTCCATCGGGGCAATGTTCAGCGAGAAAAGATGGAATGATGAATAGCTGATCGTCAGCAAAGTAACAAATTTCAGCAACCAGCCTTCAAACAGCCGACGATTGGCTTCAACCGGCTCCTCGTCAACGTCGTGGGCAAGAATATGGTCTTCGTCCGACAGTACGGTCGGAGTCGGATCCTTGGGGGAGTGTTCGGTGGTCATGATAAGCCCTGTCTACAGAAAAACTGGGCCGGCATTAAGCCGGCCGCCGACGGGGGCCCAGCCGAACCCCCTGACACACAAGGGTAGTTACTTGATCTCGCTTTCGGGAATCTCGTAACCATTTTCGTTGAACCAGCGAGCCGCACCCGGATGCCAGGGCAGAACGTTGTTCTTGTCGTAGTTTTCCGGGATAGACGTGCGTGCCGCCTTGTGGATCGACACCATTTGATCGTTGTTTTCCATGGTCAGCTTGGTAATTTCATACACCAGGCTTTCCGGAACGTCACAGTTGGCGATGGCAAAGTTCCACATGGATACCACACGGGAATCTTCTTCCAAAGACTGGTAAGTGCTCGCCGGAATGATGAACTCGGAAACCGGGAAGTTATCAGTGATCTTCTCGGCTTCTGTGTCGGTCATGCCGATGATGTTCACGTCGGTCTGAACTTCCAGCTGGCTGACGGCCGGGATGGGAATGCCGGCCGCGAAGGCAATCACGTCGATCAGGCCATCCTGCAACTGGGTACCCAGGTCTGACCAGCTACCGTTGCGGCGCTCGAAGTTCACCCCCAGGGTTTCCATCATGCGCGGAAAATAGGTATCGGAGGTGGAGCCTGCGGGCCCGAAGCCAATGGTCGCGCCATCGGGAATGTCTGAAATCGAGGTGATACCAGAGTCAGACAGCGCGGTCACGGAGAAGGGCGTCTGGTACATCGGGAAGATGGCGCAGACGTTATCCATGTTCAGACCCGGTGCGAGCGGGCTGTTACCTTCCATGGACTCCCGGGCGGGGCCCATGGTGGTCAGACCGAACTGCAGATTTCCGGTGTGCACCAGCGCCATGTTCTGCATCGGGCCACCGGTGATTTCGGCACCACCAGACACGCCCAGGTTATCGGCAACAAAGTTCGCCCACCCGGAACCATACGCAAAGTAGGTTCCGCCCTGGCTGGCAGTACCAACCGTGAAGTTGTCTGGCCAGTCGGACTTGTCCTGTGCAACAACCGGACTGGTAACAGCGAAAGTGGAGGCAAGTGCCAACGCAATTACGGCTTGGGTTTTCATAGTGGGTGCTCCCCGTCTCATTGTGTTTGTTGGGTGCTCAACGAAGCACAGCAGGCTTCAGTGACGGGAATGGAGCAAGGAGCAGACCAGGTTAAAAAACTGACTTTAAAACAATAGCCTATCGAATAAAATGGCATTTCAGAGCATCAATATGGGTAGAAACCCACCCATCAAAACCCTGCAATGGGTGGAGATCGGCCAAGACTGTCAAATCTTGTCCAATGTCTTCCTTCGGGAAACGTAACTGGTCAAACTAAAATCAGGTCAGCCTTGATAGTGAGTCTGAACCCAGCCCACTCCGGAACAGCCGCCCGTACGCAAGGCCCAATGCCATGTCGATTTCTGCAAAAACCACCGCATTGATTCTGTTGATGGGGCTTTTGCTTTCGGTGTCAGCCTTTTTTATCCAGCGCAATGTTATCTATCCCGCCTTTCATGATATCGAGGTCGATTACGCCAGAAACAACATTGACCGGGTCGTCCGGCGGCTGGAAGCCCAGCGTGAAACTATCGATTTCACCGTCTACGACTGGTCGGCATGGAATGACACCTATTCGTTCATCCAATCCGGTGATCCGGAGTACATCGAGTCCAATCTGTATCCGGACACCTTTCTGAACTTCGGGTTCGATGTTGCCCTTTTCCTCGACCTTGACGGGCAACCCGTCTGGGGTAGGGTTTTCGACTTTCCACCTGAAGGCGGCTACGTCGATCTGTCAGAAAGCTACCTTGAAGCGGCTGTCGCAGCCATAGCAGGCTTCAGACAGCGGATTGACACCGAGGCATATATCGATGACCAGAGCACCAGCGGCATTGTCGAGGTGGATGGCATTCCGGTTCTCTTCGCCATGCGCCCGATCGTGAAAAGCGATGGCTCAGGCCCACACCAGGGGTATGTAGTGTTTGGCCAGTTTCTGGATGAAGAGCTGATCAGCAAGCTTTCAGAGCAGATTGTCCTGGAGTTCAGTATCGACCCGGTCCCGGATACCGGGGTTCCGGCCAGCGCGGATACCTACACACTTGAAATCATTGACCGGAGTACACTCTCCGCCTCAAAGATTTACAGCATCGAGGGCACTCCTGGCTTGCGGGCAACCGCGATTCTGCCGCGCGAAATCACTGAGCTGGGTAAAGAAATCACCTTCTATGGTGTGGCACTGCTCGTGTTCCTGTGCGCCCTTCTCGCAGTGGCACTGTTGGCATTGTTCCGATGGATGGTCGTGAAGCCGATTATGGGCCTGAAGGCTGATATCTCCAGTATCTCCAATGCCATGGACTACTCCCTTCGTGCCAGCATCAAAAATAACGATGAAATAGGCGCCCTGTCCCGGGAGTTCAATTCCATGCTGGGGATGATCGAGTCAAACAACACAGAACTGCTGCGGCTGAATGCCGAGTTGACGTCGAAGCATCAAAAGGTGCTTGAAATCCAGAGCGAACTGCAGAGCGCCAATGCGGAACTGAAACGGGTGTCCGAGCACGACCCGCTCACCGGGCTCTCAAACCGGCTGGCCCTAGAAAAGAAACTGAAGCAGGCGTGGGAGATACTGAGCCGGACCGGCGACCCTCTCACCGTCATGCTTGTCGACATTGACCATTTCAAACGCTACAACGACCGGTATGGGCACCAGGCGGGAGACGACGCCCTGAAGCAGGTTGCGGCTATTCTGGAGAGCGCTGTGCAGCGGAAATCCGACATGGCAGCCCGCTATGGCGGCGAGGAATTCCTGCTGGTGCTTCCGGGAACCGATGTCGATGCCGCCACGGAGATTGCTGCCTCGATACGGGAGCGGATCATCGCGGCCGGAATTGAACACGATAGCAACCCGGTTGAGCCATACCTGACCATCAGCATCGGAGTTTCAACGGTGGTACCCCACAGCGACCTTACCATGGAGGACCTTGTCAGTGCGGCCGACAAGGCGCTTTACAAGGTCAAGGAGAGCGGCAGAAACAGTTTCGGGTACGAGCCGGTTGAAACAACAGCCCAATAACTGCCGCTACCACCGGCCCTCTACCAGCGCCCCTGCAATGTGGCGACAATTTTCCGGCCGCCGGCACTGTCCCGGTGCTCGCACAGGTAAATGCCCTGCCATGTACCCAGGGCCAGATGGCCATCGTTCACCGGAATAGTGAGCGACGGTCCTACCAGAACACTTTTGATGTGGGCGGGCATATCGTCAGGGCCCTCGGTGATGTGCTCATAATGAGGTGCGTTCTGCGGCACCATCACATTGAAATGCCGCTCCAGGTCACCTCGCACGTCCGGATCGGCGTTTTCATTGATGGCCAGGGAGGCAGAGGTATGCTGGATGAACAGGTGCAGCAACCCTACCTGGCAATTCTGCAACGCAGGCGCCTGGGCCAGGATTTCATTGGTGACCAGATGAAAGCCCCTGGGCAGGGGCGCCAGTTCAATAAAAGTCTGATCCCAGATCATAGCCCACCTCGTCGTTATCTCTGCCGGTCATCCCAGGGGTGAACGGGAATCATATCGTCGCCCATGTCCCCTTCGTAGCTGCTGCGGAAATAATCCATGGCCTTTTCCGCCTCGTTGAGCTCATCGAACCGGGCAATGTGATAAATCGCTTCACCCTCGTTAACCAGCGGCAGGTTGTTCACACAGATCACAATGCCGGAACAGGGTGAGAGCACCGCCGTCTCGGACTCGCCAAACGGATCCGCCACCATGGCCAGTTTCTGGCCCTTGCGCACTTTCTGCCCCAGGCTTGCCACCGGACGCATGATGCCGTCTGTGTCGGTACGTACCCACTGCGAGTTGGCGGCGGTTTCCGAGCGTTTTCTCGGCGCTTTGGGGCCCTTCTTGGCGGGAATCATTTCCAGCTCCCGCATTACCCGGATCACACCTTTCACGCCACTGGAGATTACGACATCGTCAAACCGCAGGGCTTCACCGCCCTCGAAGGTCACCACCGGAATATCCTGGGAATCAGCGTAGGCCCTCAGGCTACCTTCCCGCAAGCTGGCATTGATGATGATCGGTGCCCCGAACGCTTCCGCCATGCGGATGGTTTCCGGGTTCTTCAGCTCGGCGCGAATCTGCGGCAGGTTGAACCGGTGTATGGCCCCCGTGTGCAGGTCAATAATATGAGACACCTTCTCCATGATCTGGGTACGCAGCAGATAAGCGATGCGCCCACCCAGGGAGCCGGACTCACTGCCCGGGAAACAGCGGTTGAGGTCACGGCGGTCCGGCAGGTAACGGGTACGCTGGACAAATCCGAAGATGTTAACGATCGGCACAGCAACCAGAGTACCCCGCAGATGACGCAAGGCGGAGTTGGTCAGCACCCGGCGCACGATTTCCACACCGTTGATTTCATCCCCGTGAATAGCACCACACACCATCAACACAGGGCCACTGCGGCGGCCATGCACCACTTCCACAGGAACGTGAAGCGGTGTGTGGGTATACAACTTGGCGACCGGTATTTCCACGGTCTGCCGGGTTCCGGCTTTGATTTCGTTGCCGGCCATAACAAACGGGGCTCGAGCGGCCATTTCAGCCTCTCCCCTTGGTACGAGTTTTCCAGGGCTGCTGATTCTTCTCGGTCCAGTTCATGATCATGCCGGCCACGTTTTTACCGGTGGCATTTTCGATGCCCTCAAGGCCCGGCGAGGAGTTGACCTCCATCACCAGCGGGCCGCGGCTGGAGCGCAGTAGATCCACACCGGCCACATTGAGGCCCATGGACTTGGCCGCAGTAATCGCCGTTCGACGCTCCTCCGGCGTGATGCGAATCAGTGATGCAGTCCCGCCGCGGTGCAGGTTGGAACGGAACTCACCTTCACCACCCTGGCGCTTCATGGCTGCAATCACCTTGTCACCAATGACAAAACAGCGAATATCGGCGCCGCCGGCCTCCTTGATGAATTCCTGCACCAGGATGTCGGCTTTCAGCCCCATAAAGGCCTCGATCACGCTTTCCGCCGCCTTGCGGGTTTCCGCCAGTACCACACCAATGCCTTGGGTGCCCTGCAGCAACTTGATCACTACCGGTGCACCACCCACCATTTTCAGCAGTTCCGGCACGTTGTCCGGCTTGTTGGCGAACCCTGTCACCGGCATGCCCACACCCTTGCGGGCCAACAGCTGCAGTGAGCGCAGCTTGTCTCGAGAGCGGGTAATGGCCACGGACTCGTTGACGGGGAAAACCCCCATCATCTCGAACTGCCGCAGCACCGCTGTGCCATAGAAAGTCACCGAAGCACCGATTCGGGGAATCACCACATCAAAGTCTTCCAGCACTTCCTCGTGGTAGTGGATCCTCGGGTCAGCGGAGGTAATATTCATGGAGCAGTGCAGGCAGTCAATCACCTTCACTTCATGGCCCCGGTTAACACCCTCTTCCACCAGACGACGTGTCGAGTAGAGATGACGGTTACGCGACAGAATCGCAATTTTCATTTTTTCGTCCTTAGGGCCGGTTCGCCGGCAAGATAGGAGCATTCAGGAAGTACAATGGCGCGCCGGGCCATTGCCGTTCGACCAAGCAGCATACGAAAACGCATGGAGTCACGGTTGGTCAAGGTCATTTCAATCGGCCATTCGGTGTCGCCGAGCACGATGCGGGTTTCGATCACCAGCCGAAGCTCCTTGTGACCACCGGAATCGGACACATTGCGTTCGTCCAACACCAACGCATCGCATTCCACCACATGGTGCAGATCATTCTGGATAGGGTGCACCCAGAAGCGGACCCGACGCTCGCCGCTGTCAGTGTAGGGTTCGGTACGAAACGTATGAAGACACGAGGTGCGAGCGCCGGTATCCACTTTTGCCTTGATCCGGTATATATCGAACTCAGGCAAGCCAACCCATTCACGCCAGCCGAGGGCCAGCTTTCCGTCGATGTCCGGCGCCTGGCCGGTTTTGGTGGCTTCATCCGTTCTGGTAGGCATCCGGATCTCCCTTGTTGGTTTCGGTTTCCGGCCGCAGCAGTTCCACCCGGAAGGGTTCGGAATGGCTTCCGGCATAGATACTTGTGTGGGGGAACGGTATTTCAATCCCTTCCTCGTCGAGCATTTTCTTGACGGCCACCATCATCTGGCTGCGCCCTTGCAATACCCTGTCACTAGGCAGCCAGAAAGAAAACTGCATGTCTATCGAGGATGGACCAAACCCGGTCACCAGTACAAACGCCTTTGGCTCCTCCAGACTGACACTGCTTTGTCTTGCCAGGTCCAACAACAGATTTTCCACCCGCGCCACATCCTCGGCGTAGGCAATCCCTACAGTCAGGTCCATGCGGCGGATGGGAAAGCGAGAGCGATTGACCACCCGGGTCTTGATCAGCGTTTCGTTGGGAATGCGCACATAGAGGTTGTCCGGGGTACGCAACTTCACACTCAGCATATCAATGGAAACGACTTCACCAATAGTGCCTTCCACCTCAATAAAGTTGCCGATTTCAAAGGGCTTTTCCACCAGCAGGAACAGACCGCTGATCATGTTGGAGGCAGAGGTCTGGGAGGCAAAGCCAATGGCAACGGTCAATATGCCGGCCGCACCCAACACCACATCCAGAGAGAAGCCAGCCTCCCTCAGCGCAGCAAAGAAAAATATGGCCAGTACCAGGTAGAATACCAGCCGTCTTACCATCACGGTGTGGTGACGCGAGGCCCGATCCTCCATGAACCGGGAAATGCCCCGGGCCGCGAAGGAAGCCAGCACGATGCCGAGAACCAGCAAAAACAGGGTGCTGATCCACTTGCTCCAGGCAACGGCACCGAAAAACTGCATCAGACTGCTTTCAAACTGCTCGATCAAAAAGGTAACTCCATCTGTGGCATTGGTGACGACAAACAGCCGGATCTGTCAGCCAAATATGCGGTCGTAAGCTCGTACCAGACCACCCCGAGCGGTTTGCTCCCGGGCGGGAGCCACCAGCTCGCAACGCCCGGCAGCAGCAATAAGATCATGGTCAACTCGCAGGCGCGCTGAATTCATATCCGTTTCACAGATAACCGTCACACCCGGTGTCCACAGGTGGCCCTTTTCATTGCGGTGCAGCGACAGCAGAGGGGTTGGCAGATTAAAACGCTCCAGCAACAACGGTTCTGGCCGCTCATTGATAATTCTCACGGGTGTGATCGCACGCCATGGGCGTTTGGGCACCGCATCCAGTACCAGACGTGCAAAAGTGGCAGCGGAGTAACAAAGCTCGCCCTCCATCGTAGTCCGCCCCACCCAGGTGAGTGACGGATCCGCCAGCGGCAGCTCCATCAGGTGGGTCCCTTTGCTCCCGGCCTGGATTCGCATCCACAGCAGCGTTCCCACATAGATCGTGCACTCACTGGCGGCAGGAATGGTCAGCGGCTGATAGGGACGAATGACCGTGGCGAGACTCGACATGGCCGGCAGGTAGTGAAGCTGGCAACCATCATCCGGCCGCACAAATCGCTGAACCCCCAGTTCGGCATCGGGCAAGGTATCTGTTACCCGCTGTAGCCAGCGTTCCTGATCGTCGTCTTCGGGCATGCGCTGATAACGGATCTGCCACTCCTGCTCCAGCAAGGTTGCCCAAACCCGTGTATGACAGAGCTCATGGTACTGTGTCTGTCCAGGTTCCAGCGCGTAGTGTACTCCCCATTGGCCATCCTGCATCGTTTGCGGTGTTTCCAGACTCGTTGTCATTCCGGCCCTTTATTGATGAATCCTGCGATTAACTATAATCCAATCAGCACGTTCCGGCGAATATCCATCGTCCCCATAAACCTGCCACCGGATAAAGGAAACACAATGACTCAGCTCATCTGGTTCCGAAACGACCTGCGTGTGGCCGATAACGCCGCCCTCACTGCTGCCTGCAAACAACAGCAACCGGTACGCGCCTGCTTTATCGTCACCCCGGAGCAGTGGCGCGAGCACGACTGGTCTCCTGCCCGTGTTCGTTTCGTTCTGGACCACGCCAATGCCCTGTCAAAAGAGCTGGCAAAGCTGGGTATCCCGCTATCGTTTATCACAGCAACAACCTTTGCGGACAGCACTGAAAAACTCAAAGAATTCTGCCGGCGCGAGAGTATCCGGCATGTTCACTTCAACGAGGAATACGGAGTTAACGAAAGACGCAGGGACAAAGCCCTGAAACAGGCTCTCGGATCCACTGGCACCGGCGTCAACAAGTACCGGGACCAGACCGCGGCACCCGTTGGCAGCATCCTGACCCAGCAGGAAGAGCCCTACTCTGTCTTCACCCCATTCTCCCGCCGCTGGCGTAGCTGGATCGACGCAGCGCAGCCAACCCTGTTTGCCATCCCCGAACCGGTGGGCGATGTCGTCGAGGCATCCAGCTATGACGAGACTCCCGAAGGTTTCGAGAGCCCTCCATCCCGACTGGTTGAAACCGGCGAAGATGCCGCCCACCGTCAACTGGAGCACTTTCTCGACAGCCGCGCGGGCGACTACAAGAATCTGAGGGACCTGCCTGCGGTGGATGGCACCAGCGTGCTTTCGCCCTACCTGGCCAACGGTGTGCTTTCCGGCAGACAATGCCTGATCGCCGCCCGCCAGCATCAGGGCATGGGCGGCAATCAGGAAGGCCTGGCCACCTGGACCAACGAAATCGCCTGGCGGGATTTCTACATCAACATCCTCTACCACTACCCGAGGGTGAGCATGCATCGGGCTTTCAAGCCAGAGACCGAGGCGCTTCAGTGGAACACGCCCGGCGAGAACTTCGAAGCCTGGAAAACCGGCAATACCGGCATTCCCATTGTCGACGCCGCCATGCGCCAACTGAACCAGACCGGCTGGATGCATAACCGCCCGCGCATGATCACCGCCATGTTCCTGACCAAAAACCTGTTTATCGACTGGCGCCTGGGTGAGGCTTATTTCATGTCGAAACTGGTAGACGGATTCCTGGCCTCAAACAACGGCGGCTGGCAGTGGAGCGCCTCCACCGGAACCGATTCAGCGCCTTATTTCCGGGTGTTCAATCCGGCCACCCAGAGTGAGCGGTTCGACCCGAAAGGTGAGTTCATCAGAAAATATGTGCCCGAAATTGCCAAGCTGGACAACAAACGAATTCACCAGCCTTGGATCTCTGGTGTCATTCCCGAAGGGTACCCGAGACCGATTGTCGACCTTAAGGAAAGCAGAAAGGAAGCAATAGCAAAGTTTCAGGCCCTGAAAAAGTCAGGGGAAACCGGCGGGTAAGCTCTGCCAAAACCATGCGGAGCCAGGGATGGCGGAGCCCGAGCGTACAGGGAGGTATTTACAGCGTGTTTTGGCAGAGCTTATCCGCCGGTTTTCTACTCCCCAGTTCGCCGGCCTGCGCAAACAGGGCACCCCGGATCTCTTGCCAGTTTCATTTCGCGCCACTCCATTTGCCAGGCATCCAGAATCAATAACCGGCCTGTAAGGGTTTTGCCAACGCCGGTGATTACCTTGATGGCCTCCATCGCTTGGGAGGCGCCGATCATGCCAACCAATGGACCAATGACGCCCGCCTCGGAACAAGTGAGGTCTTCATTGCCCTGTTCCGCATACAAACAGTGGTAACAGGGGCTGGATTCATCACGCACATCGTAAACCGCCAACTGCCCTTCCCCGCGGATGGCCGCGCCAGAAACCAGTGGCACGCGGGCCGCTACACAGGCGCGATTGAGGGCGAAACGGGTATTGAAGTTGTCCGTGCAGTCAACAACCAGGCTGGCAGAATCAACCTGACGCTGTAGCTCGTCCCCTTCCAGTCGTTCTGGCAGTGCAGTTACTGACACCTCCGGGTTTATACGCCGCACATGATCAGCCAGACGCTCAGCTTTGGACTCGCCAAGATCGGACTGCTCGAATGCTATCTGACGCTGCAGGTTGGCTACCTCTACACTGTCGTCGTCGGCCAGAGTCAGGTGGCCAACACCCGCAGCGCCGAGGTAGAGAGCCACCGGGCAACCCAGGCCGCCGGCACCAACGACAAGAACGCGCGCAGACTTCAGTCTGGTCTGGCCGGCAATGTCGAAGCGGGGCATCAGTATCTGCCGGCTGTAGCGAAGCAGTTCTTCATCATTCAGCATGGTGTTTTCTCCCAAGGGTATAGCGATCACGGCGGCCGTAATCCTGGCGGGTTTCCACACTGGCGAAGCCGGCCTGGGTGAAAAGCCGGTGCACCGCCGCACCCTGTTCGTAACCATGTTCCAGCATCAGCCAGCCACCCGGCGAGAGCCAGGCCGGCGCTTCGGTGGTGATCCGCCGGATATCATCCAGGCCATCGTTACCGGCAACAAGGGCCGACGCCGGTTCGAACCGTACGTCTCCTTCGCTCAGATGGTGATCCTTGCCCGCAATGTACGGAGGGTTGGAGACAATCAGATCAAAGCAGCCAGCTGGCAGATCTGCAAACCAGTTGCTCTGCCTGACCGTCACCGGCAGGCCCAGGCGGGTGGCATTTTCCGTGGCCAGTTCTACCGCTTCGGTGACGGCATCGGATGCGGAAACCTGCCAGCCAGGCCGTTCACTGGCCAGTGCCAGCGCGATGGCACCTGTGCCGGTGCCAAGATCAAGCACTTTGGCGTTTTCCGGCAACTCCAGCGCCAAGGCGGCTTCTACCAGGCACTCGGTATCGGGCCGGGGAATGAGTGTGCAGGGGCTAACCTTCAGTGGCAGTGACCAGAATTCCTGTTCGCCCAACAGGTACGCCACCGGTCGGCCCTCACAGCGTTGCTCCACCAGGGTGCAGAATCGGGCAACCTCGGCAACGTTCACTTCACGCTCAGGCCAGGCCCGGAAAGAGGTCCGGGACCATCCGGTCACGTCACTGAGCATTAATTCGGCATCCAGGCGCGGGGTATCGCCACCGATAACGTCAGCGGCTTGTTTAAGCAATGCCTCACAGGATAAAGGCGCCTCACTCATCAGCCAGTGAAGCCAGCAAATCGGCCTGATGTTCGTGCTGCAGGGGCACGATAACCGCGTCCAGGTCACCGGACATCACTTCGTCCAGCTTGTACAGGGTCAGGTTAATGCGATGGTCGGTCACCCGACCCTGAGGGAAATTGTACGTACGAATGCGCTCGGAGCGGTCACCGCTGCCCACCAGGCTCTTGCGGGTGGCCGCCATGGATTTCTGCTGGCGCTCGATTTCCTCGTTCTGGAGACGGGAGGCCAGAAAACTCATGGCCTTGGCGCGGTTCTTGTGCTGGGAGCGTTCTTCCTGACATTCCACCACAATACCGGTGGGGATATGGGTGATACGAATGGCAGAATCGGTCTTGTTCACGTGCTGGCCGCCGGCGCCGGAGGCACGGAAGGTATCCACTCTCAGGTCGGACTTGTTGAGTTCCACGGCCTCGGTCTCGTCCGCTTCCGGCATCACCGCCACCGTGCAGGCAGAGGTGTGGATACGGCCCTGGGACTCGGTTTCCGGAACCCGTTGCACACGATGGGCGCCGGACTCGAACTTCAGGGCGCCGTAGACCGCACTGCCAGCGATACGGGCGATAATTTCCTTGTAGCCACCATGCTCTCCCTCGTTTTCACTGATGACCTCCACCTGCCAACGCTTGCGCTCGGCGTATCGCATGTACATCCTGAACAGGTCACCCGCAAAGATAGCGGCCTCGTCACCACCGGTGCCGGCACGGATTTCCAGGAACACGTTCTTGCCGTCGTTGGGGTCCTTGGGCAGCATCAGTCGCTGGAGCTCTTCGTCCAGTTCCTCGCTTTTCTGTTCCGCAAGGCTCAGCTCTTCTTCCGCCATGGCACGCATGTCAGCATCACCATCGCGGGCCAGCTCTGCCGCTTCACTGATATCTTCGCGAGATTTCTGCCAGGCCTGAAAGCAATGAACAATGGGCTCAATTTCCGCGAACTCCCGGGAAAGATCCCGGAATTTGTCCTGATTGGCGATAGTGCCCTGATCACTCAACAACGCACTGACTTCCTCGAAGCGATCGGTGAGCTGCTCAAGGCGTGACTGAATCGATGACTTCATAGTTTTTCCGGGATGATGGGCGCGTCGGCATCCAGCGCATCAAGCTGATGCAACTCTCGGAGCCATTCGGTCACTTCCGTTCTGCCTTCGGTTGTCGCCTTCCTGACCTGGATGGAAGGTTCGTGGAGCAGCTTGTTGGTCAGACCCCGGGCCATGCCCCGCAAGACGGTTTCCGGGTCGGCACCATTGCGCAGGGCGCGGATGGCCTTCTCGGTTTCCGCGTCACGCAGGGTTTCTGCGCGCTGACGGAATTGCTTGAGAGTAGACACCGCATCCAGCGCCCGCAGCTGGCTGAGGAACTGTTGTACACCGTCAGTGACCAGGTTTTCTGCTTCCCGGGCCGCCCCTTCGCGGGAGCGCACGTTCTCTTCAATAACCTGACGCAGGTCATCGACGGTATAGAGGTAAACGTCCGCAAGCGAGCTGACTTCCGGTTCTATATCCCTGGGAACCGCGATATCCACCATGAAATAGGGGCGGTGCTTGCGTTTTTTCAGCGCCCGCTCCACAGCGCCCTTGCCCAGAATCGGCAGGGGGCTGGCGGTCGAAGAAATGATGATATCCACGTCGGCCAGGTGGTCGGGAATCTCCGAGAGCAGAATCCCCTTCCCGCCACGGGACTCCGCCAGCGCCTGGGCACGTTCCAGGGTGCGGTTGGCAACAAGAAAATTCTTTACGCCGGCATCCGCCAGATGCCGGGAGACCAGTTCAATGGTCTTGCCGGCACCAATCAGCAGGGCCTTGTTGCGGGACATGTCCGCAAAAATATGGTGTGCCATGCTGACGGCGGCGTAAGCGACAGACACCGGGTTCTCGCCAATGGCGGTCTGGGTGCGTACCCGCTTGGCCACGGAGAAGGTCTGCTCGAACAGGCGCGACAGGAAGGCTCCGCTGGCGTTATGCTCCCGGGCCAGGGCGTAGGCATCCTTGAGCTGCCCCAGGATCTGGGGCTCACCAAGAACCATGGAATCCAGGCCGGCCGCTACCCGCATGATATGGCGTACAGCCTCCGAGTCCCGGTAAATATAAAGCACTTCTTCCAGATCCCCGGCCTCCATGTCATGGAATCCGGCCAGCCAGCGCAGCACGGCGGGCGCACAATCGTCGTCCCCGGCAAGGTAAAGCTCGGTGCGATTGCAGGTGGAGAGGATGGCGGCCTCACTGGCCCCGGTGGTGGCTCGCAGTTCGGCAAAGGCCTCAGCCATGCGCTCGGGAGTGAACGCGACGCGCTCACGCAACTCGACCGGTGCGGTACGATGGTTGATTCCGAGAGTGACCAGTGCCATATCGGGGTTAGACTGCCTTATGCCGGAAGACGGAGAATTAACGGTATTTTAACGGTCAGAGGCCTCTATCGCCACCCAAAACCACAGTGATATCGGGAACTGCTGACAGGTTGGGCAATATCAGGCGCTTGTGCCATCATAGAACTTCGTCTTATTACGCCACATCTGAGACTGCCGCCAGAGCCACTTCCGGCCGATCAGGTGCACTGTACACAGATCATGGGATGTTGCATGCAAAAGTCCGCATTACTGCTTGTTACCTGCCTGTTCGGGCTTTCCCTGTCCGGCTGCGCTTTTCTCCAGGGTGATCAGGAACAGCAACCCGACACGTCGCCGGAAAATACCGAAAACACCGGGCCTTCGGCGGAAAAGAATCAGGAACCGGAAATCCGCTACGCTGATTTCGAGCCTGAAGTGCTCTACCTGCTCCTGTCCGGCGAGATAGCCGCCCAACGCGGGCGCTTTGACGTCACTCTTGTCAATTACATGAAAGCGGCCCAGCAGTCCCGCGACAAGGCGGTGATCGAAAGAACCATGCGCATTGCCCAATCCCTCAACGCCGACAACGCCCAGAAGAAGCTGTCCACACTGTGGCTGGATGTGGACCCGGACAACATGCAGGCGCACCGGATCTCGGCCATCCAGGCGGTAAAGAACAACGATCTGGAGACTGCCCTGGGGCACATGGAGCGCATCATGGACCTGGGTGGTGATGCAGACTTTGACAGCCTCGCAGCCATGGCGGGCAACCTGCCGCCCGAACAACAGCAGGAACTGCTCCAGCTCTACCGGCAAATGGAACAACGACACCCGGGCAATGCGGAACTTCAGTACAGCATCGCCCTGCTGCTGAAAGTTACCGGAGAACCCCAGCAGGCCCTGGATAAACTGACTCCCCTGCTGAACGATGAGCCCGACTTCCAGCCCGCCCTGGTTCTTAAAGGAGACCTGCTCTACCAGACTGGCGAGAAGCGCAAGGCACTCGACCACCTCCTGCGTCACACCCGGCGCTTCCCCGACAACCGCCAGATGGGCACTCTTTATGGCCGCATGCTGATCGGCGAAGGTGAGCTGCAGGCAGCCCAGGACGAATTCAGCCGGCTGGTCAGGCGCTTCCCCAATGTACCCGGCCTACGCCTTTCCCACGCGCTTGTGGCGCTTGAGAACGGCCAGAGCGCCCTGGCAGAGGAAGAACTGACCCGGCTGATCGAACAGGGCCACCATACCGATGAAGCCCATTATTACCTGGGCCGGATTGCCGACGAGGAGGACAACACCGAGCAGGCCATCGGCTTCTACAACAACGTGGAGAAAGGTAATTATTACTTCCCCGCCCTGGCACGGGCGAGCGAACTCATGGCGAAGCAGGGCGATCTTGACGAGGCACTGGCCGCAATACAACAGCTGAGAGAGAACAACCCGGCGCAGGAAGAGAACTTCCACCTGCTGGAAATCAACCTGCTACTGGACAGGGAGGAAAACGAGCGGGCACTGAAGGCGGCCAACAAGGCCCTGGAAGACTACCCGGACAATATTCGCATCCGCTATGCGCGCGCCATGCTGCTGGACTCAATGGGCGAGTCGGCGCAGGCGGAGGCAGATCTGAGACAGATCATTGACGAGCAGCCACAGAATGCGGTTGCGCTTAATGCCCTGGGTTACATCATCACCACCCGCTCCAATCGCTACGCGGAAGCCAGGGATTACATTGAACGGGCGCTGGAAATCGACCCGGAAAACCCCGCCATCCTCGACAGCATGGGCTGGGTACTCTATCAGCAGGGTGAAACTGAAAAGGCCCTTGAGTACCTTTCACGCGCCTGGGAAGCCTATGCCGACCCGGAAGTGGCCGCCCACTTCGGCGAAGTACTCTGGCAAACCGGCGAAAAGGAACAGGCCCGCATCATCTGGGAAGAAGGCTTCGAGCAGGACCCGGACCATCCGATACTGATCGAGACCGTTGAGAGGCTTACCGGAGAGCAATCCCCGTGAGATTTCCCGCGATTGCTCTGACGCTCGCCGCCCTGATTCTGGGCGGCTGTACTTCCCTGCAGGTTGACCCGCTGCCCGAAGGCCTGACCGAGCAGCCACCGGCGGACTGGAGCACAACCAGTGCTCAACGCGACCAGTTCCGGCACTGGGAACTGACGGGCAAACTGGCTGTCCGCCAACCCTCGGACAGCGGTACTGCCGTGATCAACTATTGGAAACAGGACCAGGAAGCCTACGAACTGGCCCTGTCCTCATCCTTCCTCGGCATGGGCCGCACTACCCTTGAGGGCGTGCCCGGCTTTATCGAACTCACGCTTCCAGACGGCGAGCGGTACCAGTCCGGCGATCCGGAAGCCCTGGTCAATGCCGCCACCGGCTGGCAGCTGCCGATCGACAGCCTGGCCTGGTGGATAAGGGGCCTGCCCGGCCCTGAAGGTGATTTCCGGTTGTTCTTTGACGATCAGGACCGGCTGGCCGTCATCCGCCAGCTGGGCTGGGAAATCCGCTACGACCGCTGGCAAACGTTCATCAACGATTATCCGCCCCTGCCGGCCCGGATCACCGCAGTCAAGGGCAAGAAACGCGTAAGGCTGGTAGTGACCACCTGGCACCAGACGGATGGAGACGGCCGGTGACCCGCCTGGCATTACCCTCCCCGGCAAAGCTGAACCTGTTCCTGCACATCCTTGGTCGCCGGCCCGATGGCTACCACGAACTGCAGACCCTGTTTCAGTTTCTGGATTATGGCGACACGATCACCCTGACGCCCCGCACGGATGACCGGATCGTGCTCGAGCAATCCGTGCCCGGCGTGCCCGACGAAGACAACCTGGTCCTCCGCGCGGCCCGACAACTCGCGGCAACGGCCAACAACGAAGTTGCCGGCGTCAGCATCGCCATCGACAAAATACTGCCCATGGGCGGCGGCCTGGGTGGCGGCAGCTCCAATGCCGCCACCACGCTGCTGGGACTGAACCACCTGTGGGGTCTCGACCGCTCTCTCGACGAGCTGGCCGAGCTTGGACTGGCCCTGGGCGCCGATGTCCCGGTATTCGTTCGTGGCCACTCAGCGTGGGGTGAAGGCGTGGGTGAACGGCTTACCGACGCCAACCCTCCGGAAGACTGGTTTGTGGTTATAAAGCCACCGTGCGATATAAGCACTAAAGAGATTTTTTCCGAGCAAGGGTTGACAAGGGATACCCCCGGAATCAAAATAGCGCCCGCTTTTGAGGGAGACGCCTCGAGGTACCGAAACGACTGTGAGGATGTAGTTCGAAGACTGTATCCTGAGGTTCATCAAAGCCTGGAGTGGCTTGCACAATTCGGACCTGCAAGATTAACCGGAACCGGGGCTTGCATATTTGGACGTTTCCCGACAGAATCCGCAGCCCGGATTATCTGGGAAAGCAAACCCTCCGGCATCACGGGGTTCGTAGCTCAAGGGGTGAACATTTCACCACTTCACAAAAAGCTGACAGAGCTGAAATGATGCCAAAAAAGCACGATACTGGGGTGTCGCCAAGTGGTAAGGCAACGGGTTTTGATCCCGTCATGCGCAGGTTCGAATCCTGCCACCCCAGCCACCTTTCTCCCGCTTCTTCTGAATCAAACGCCGTTACCGAGAAGGATGCCGTCGTGTCCAAACTGATGATTTTTACCGGCAACGCCAATCCCGAGCTTGCCAAGGCCATCGCCCAGAAACTCCACATCCCCATGGGCCAGGCCACCGTTGGAACGTTCAGCGATGGTGAAACCACCGTCGAGATCAATGAAAACGTTCGCGGGCATGATGTCTTTATTATCCAGCCTACCTGCAACCCCACCAACGACAACCTGATGGAACTGATCGTGATGGCTGACGCCCTGCGTCGTGCCTCCGCCACCCGGGTTACCGCGGTTATCCCCTACTACGGCTACGCCCGTCAGGACCGCCGCGTTCGTTCCACCCGTGTTGCCATCAGCGCGAAAGTGGTTGCAGACATGATCTCCAGTATTGGCGTTGACAGGGTCCTGACACTGGACCTGCACGCAGACCAGATCCAGGGCTTCTTCGACATTCCGGTGGATAACATCTACGCCACGCCGGTAATGCTCGAGGATATCGAGAAGCAGCGTTTCGAAAACTTTGTTGTGGTATCCCCTGACGTGGGCGGCGTTGTTCGTGCCCGCGCCGTGGCCAAGCGCCTGGACGATGCCGACCTGGCCATCATCGACAAGCGCCGCCCGAAGGCCAATGTATCCCAGGTCATGCACATCATCGGTGATGTGAAAGACAAGACCTGTATCCTGGTGGACGACATCATCGATACCGCCGGCACTCTGTGCAAAGCCGCCAATGCTCTGAAAGAGCACGGGGCCTCCAAAGTGGTCGCCTATATCACACACCCCGTCCTGTCCGGACCGGCTGTTGACAACCTCAACGCTTCCGAACTGGACGAGCTGGTTGTCTGTGACACCATCCCGCTGGGTGACAAAGCGCACAATTGTGATAAGATCCGCATCCTCAGTATGGCTGGGCTGCTTGCAGAGTCCATTCGTCGCGTCAGCAACGAAGAGTCTATCAGTGCGATGTTCGAGAACGCCTGATCAGCTAACAACCTGATTTACTGAAAAGAATCCGGACCGGGAGCCCAGTGGGCTCCCGGTCTGTTTAGTCCGCCGGAAAAGCTTCCGGCATTTCGCAAATGTCACCTGTTCAGGACCTGGTCGCGGGCCGCTCGGGTGAAAAGTGAGGTTATAACCATGTCTCAGGAATTTCTTATTGAAGCATTTCCTCGTGGCGATCAGGGGAGAGGTGCGAGCCGCCGCCTGCGTCGTGAGGAACGGAAAATTCCCGCCATCGTCTATGGCGGCAAAAAAGAAGCCGTTTCTATCTCCATCTGGCACAACGAGCTGAAAAAAGCTCTGGAGAACGAAGCCTTCTTCTCTCACGTTCTGACCATCGAGCTGGACGGCAAGAAAGAAAGCGTGATCCTGAAGGATCTGCAGCGTCACCCGTACAAGCCGCTGCTGACCCACGCCGACTTCCTGCGCGTTGACAAGGATCACGAGATCCACGTTAACGTACCGCTGCACTTCCTGAACGAAGATTCTGCACCGGCCATCAAACTCCAGGGCGGCGTTGCTCACCACCAGATCAACGAAGTGGAAGTGATCTGTCTGCCGCAGAACCTGCCAGAGTTCATTGAAGTTGATATGAGCGAAGTGGAAATGGATCAGGTTATTCACCTGAGCGATCTGAAGCTGTCCAAAGGCGTTCGTATCGCTGCACTGCTGCAGGGCGAAGATCACGATCTGCCTGTTGTGGCAATCCACAAGCCTCGCGCCGCCAAAACCGAAGATACCGGTGAAGGCGAAGAAGGCGAAGAAGGTGAAGAAGGCGAAGACAAGGAGTAATCGCTCCTTTCGCTACGGTAGTGACGAGGGCAATGGCAAATGGCACAGGATATTCTCATGGTGGTGGGGCTGGGTAACCCCGGCCCCGACTATGCGAATACCCGCCATAACGCCGGCGCCCTGTTCGTCGAAGCGCTGGCCCGTGAAGCGGGCCAGACGCTGCGCCCCGAAAAGAAGTACCACGGGCTCTATGCCCGCATTCAAATGCAGGGTCTCGACCTGCACCTGTTGAATCCCTCCACCTATATGAACCGCAGCGGCCTCTCCATCAAGGCACTGGCGGACTTTTTCAAGATTCAGCCCGAACAGATTCTGGTTGCCCACGATGAGCTCGACCTCCCCCCAGGCACTGCCAAACTCAAGAAAGGCGGCGGCCACGGCGGACACAACGGCTTGCGGGACACCATTGCCCACCTGGGCACCAACGACTTCCAGCGACTGCGCATCGGCATCGGCCACCCCGGCGACAGCCGCCAGGTAACCGGCTACGTACTCGGCCGCCTGGGCAAACGGGAAACCGAAGAACTCAACGCCGTGATCGACGAGATCATCCGCGTGCTGCCGGATGCGGCCAGCGGCAAACTTCCGGCTGCGATGAATCGCTTGCACAGCTTCAAACCGGTATAATCCGGCCAAATTTTTCATACCCAGCAGAGGCATTCCATGGGATTTAACTGCGGCATCGTAGGCCTGCCGAACGTCGGCAAATCCACCCTGTTCAACGCGCTGACCAAATCCGGCATTGGCGCCGAAAACTTTCCCTTCTGCACCATCGAGCCCAACGCTGGCGTGGTTGCCATGCCTGATCCGCGCCTGAACAAGCTCGCCGAGATCGTGAAGCCGGAAAAAGTAGTCGCAACGACCATGGAGTTTGTGGACATTGCAGGCCTGGTAGAGGGCGCCTCGAAGGGCGAAGGCCTGGGAAACCAGTTCCTGGCCAACATCCGCCAGACCGACGCTATTGCCCACGTTGTGCGCTGCTTTGAAGACGACAACGTTATTCACGTCTCCAACAAAATTGATCCAGCCTCGGACATCGACGTGATCAACACCGAGCTGGCCCTTGCCGATCTGGAAACCGTCGAGAAAGCCATCAAGCGGGTCCAGCGGGTCGCCAAGAGCGGCGACAAGGAAGCCAAGGCGCAACTGGAGATGTTCGAAAAGCTGATGCCAGTTCTGAACGAAGGCAAGCCGGTGCGCAGTATGAACCTGGACAAGGACCAGATGGCACTGATCCGCGAGCTGTGCCTGCTGACCGTAAAGCCCACCATGTACATCGCCAACGTCAGCGAAGACGGCTTTGAGAACAATCCTCACCTGGATACGGTGCGCAAAATCGCCGAATCTGAAAATGCCGTCGTGGTTCCCATCTGCAACAAGATAGAAGCCGAGATCTCCGAACTCGAAGACGATGAGAAGTCGATGTTCCTGGAAGAGATGGGTATGGAAGAGCCGGGGCTGGATCGCGTTATCCGCGGCGGCTACGGCCTGCTGAACCTGCAGACCTACTTCACCGCCGGGGTGAAGGAAGTCCGTGCCTGGACCGTGAAAGTCGGTGCAACCGCGCCACAGGCCGCCGGCGTCATCCACACCGACTTCGAACGTGGTTTCATCCGCGCCGAAGTGGTGAGCTACGAAGACTTCGTCAAGTACAACGGCGAAGCCGGCGCCAAGGATGCCGGCAAGTGGCGCCTGGAAGGCAAGGAATACATCGTCCAGGACGGCGACGTCATCCACTTCCGGTTCAACGTGTAATTTTCTGAAAAAGCGGGCCCCAAGCCTTGACAGCAGGGGCCCAAATACTGAAAATACGCGCCTCGTTTGGGCTTGTCCCGCAACGAAATGGCAAGGTAGCTCAGTTGGTTAGAGCACGGCACTCATAATGCCGGGGTCGGCGGTTCGACTCCGCCCCTTGCTACCAGTATTACAAAAGGGTCCTCGCGCAAGCGTGGGCCCTTTTTTAATACATGCCCGGTTACAAACTGAATAATTCTTAATTAAACACTCCGCAGTAACGGGTCTACCCTACTCCCGATTTTTAAAGCCAGGCCGGCATACTCCATACTTTCCATTCGCATATAGGTTCGTTCTGGAAGAGCGCTCCCTGCTTAAACAATTAAAAGAGGCTCAGATGACTCTCAGCAAACTGGTCTGCATTACAGGCTGCCTTCTACTCGGCAGTAGCGCGACCATCGCCCACGCTTCCACTCCCGGGTTTTTCGGCGAGTACTACAAAGGCAATAACTTCAATTCCCTGATCCACTCCCGCGTAGACTCGGATATCAATTTCCACTGGAGCTACAGCAATCCCATGAAGGGGGTCCCGGCGGATAGCTTCAGCGTGCGCTGGAGCGGGCTGTTCACAGCCCCCCATCGAAGCGGTACGCGGAAAAATCGGTTCACCACCACCACCGACGACGGTGTTAAGCTTTATCTCGGTAACAAGGCCGTTATCGACCAATGGAAGCGCCAGGGCAAACAGCGTCATAGCCACGAGGTTTCACTGAGTGCCGGCCAACGCTTGCCGCTGATCATGGAATATTACGAAAATGAAGGCAGTGCTTTTGCATACCTGACCATTACCGATCTTGCCACTGGCGCTGACATTCCGATCTCGAAAACCGTGATCACTCCCGATTCCAAAACAGCTGCCACAAAGGAAACCGGGGCTTCAAACAATTCCATAAGTCTGTCGTGGATCGCTCCGCTTACCCGAATGGACGGTACATCGATAGCCCTCAGTGAAATTGATCATTACAGAATCCTGTATGGCAACAGCGCAAAAGAACTGGTCAACGTCCATAAATTGGATAGCGACCAGAGTTCCTACACCTTTCAGGATCTTCCCAAAGGGAACTGGTACTTTTCAATCATCGTGGTGGACCAAAGTGGCCTGGAAAGCCCCCGGTCGGGCATGGTGTCCAAATCACTGGAATAGTTCGGGGGGCTTCCAGCCAGGATCTCACTTCACATAATGGCAGGCCACCCAATGCCCTGCCCCGGTCTTGTCTTCCAGTACCGGCACTTTCCTGCTGCAATACTCCGTTGCCAGCGGGCAGCGTGTGCGAAAAACGCAGCCACTGGGCGGGTCCATGGGAGATGGCAGATCGCTTTCCAGTTCCGCTGGGGGTTTCGCCCGCTCCCTCTCCGGGTCGGGAATCGGCACGGCGGCCATCAGGGCCTGCGTGTAGGGATGTTGGGGGTTGGCGAACAGTTCAGCCCGCGTGGCGTTTTCAGCTACGTTGCCCAGATACAGCACCATCACCCGGTCGCTGATGTGTTTCACCACGCTCAGGTCGTGGGCGATGAAGATCAGTGACAGACCCATCTCCCGCTGCAGGCTCTTGAGCAGGTTGATGACCTGGGCCTGTACCGACACATCCAGCGCAGAGACGGGCTCGTCGCAGATGATCAGTTTCGGCTCCAGGATCAGTGCCCGGGCAATGCCCACCCGCTGGCACTGGCCGCCGGAGAATTCGTGGGGGTAGCGGTTCTTCTGATGGGAGTGCAGGCCGACACGGTCCATGATGGCATCCACTTTCTCCCGCACCTCGGTGCCCTTGATGTCCGGGTAGTGGGTACGCAGGGGTTCGGCAATGATGTCGCCAACGGTCATGCGGGGCGACAGGGAGGCGAGGGGGTCCTGGAACACCATCTGCAGGCGCTGGCGGCGTTTGCGGAGTTGTTTCAGACTCAGGCCGCGCAGGTCTTCGCCCAGCCAGACCACCTTCCCTGCCTGGCTGGGGACCATGCCCATGATGGCCCTTGCCAGGGTGGACTTGCCGCAGCCGGATTCGCCCACAATACCCAGTGTCTCCCCTTCATTCAGGGTAAAGCTGACGTTGTTCACCGCCCGCAGTTGCTGCGGGCGGGTCCAGGGCCAGGCGTTGCGGGGCATGATGGCAAAGGTTACCTGCAGGTTTTCAACCGCCAGCAGGGGCTGCTGTTTGCTCATCGAACGGCCTCCCGTGGCAGGTTACAGACCCTTATCCGGTCCGGCTCAAAATGCTCCGGCCGGTCCAGTTCGTGATAGCAACGGGGCTCGGCCACCGGGCAGCGACTGAAGAACGGACAGCCGGGCGGCAGATTCATCAGATTGGGCGGATTGCCGGGAATGGTGACCAGTTCGTCAATCTGCTCGTCGATACGCGGAATCGCCCCCATCAGCCCTATGGTATAGGGATGGGTAGGGTCGCGGAACAGGTCCCGGGTGGCGGCGTATTCCATCAACTGGCCGCCGTACATCACCAGGGTCTGGTCGCAGCTTCCCGCCACCACGCCCAGGTCGTGGGTGATGAGGATGATGGCGGTGTTGAATTCCTGCTGCAGCTCCCGCAGCAGGCCCATCACCTGGGCCTGCACCGTTACATCCAGGGCGGTGGTGGGTTCGTCCGCAATCAACAGCTGTGGACGGCACAGCAGGGACATCGCAATCATCACCCGCTGGCGCATACCACCGGAAAATTCATGGGGATACCGGTGGATGCGGTTGCGGGCCTCCGGGATACGCACCGCATCCAGCATCTGCAGAGACTCCTGGAGCGCCTGTTTGCGGCTGATGCCCTTGTGCTGCACCAGCACCTCGCTGAGCTGGTCGCTGACCTTCATGAAGGGGTTCAGGGAGGTCATCGGGTCCTGGAAGATCATGCCAATGCGGGCCGCGCGGATCCGGTTCATACGTTTTTCCGACAGGCCGAGCAGTTGTTCGCCTTCAAACAGCACCTCGCCACTCACCCGGGCGTTGTCTGGCAGCAGACCCATCAGGGCAAACACGCCCTGACTCTTGCCGGCGCCGGACTCCCCCACGATCCCCAGAGTCTGCCCGGCCTCCAGTTGGTAGCTCAGCCCCCTCACCGCCTGCAGGGTGCCATCCGGCGTGTCGAAATCCACTTTCAGGTTGTTTACTTCCAGCATTGCCATAGAACAGGTTCCTGCCGGCTCAGCGGTCTTTGGGGTCGAGGGCATCCCGCAGCCCATCGCCGAGGAAATTGAAACAGAACAGGGTGAGCACCAGCATCAGCATTGGAAAGATCAGCGTCCATGGGGCAGTCCACATGGCATCCGCCCCCTCGGAAATCAGCGCGCCCCAGGAGGTGTGGGGTTCCGACACCCCCAGCCCGAGGAACGAGATAAAGGACTCGAACAGGATCATTTCCGGCACCAGCAGAGTGGCGTAGACAATCACAACCCCCAGCACATTGGGCACGATGTGGCGGATAACGATCAGGAAGGGATGCACACCCACGGCCATGGCGGCCTCGATGTACTCCTTACGCTTGAGACTGAGGGTCTGGCCGCGGACGATACGGGCCATGTTCAGCCAGCTCACCGCGCCAATGGCGATAAAGATCAGCAGCACATTGCGCCCGAAGACCGCCATCAGCACAATCACCAAGAACATGAACGGGAAGGCACTGAGCACTTCCAGGGTACGCATCATGATGGCGTCGGTACGCCCGCCCACGTAGCCGGAGATGGCGCCATACAGCGTGCCGATAATTACCGCCGTCAGTGCCCCGAGCACACCCACCAACAGGGATATCCGGCTGCCCTGCACCGTGCGCTGGTACAGATCGCGGCCAATGGGGTCCAGACCGAAGTAGTGCTGGCTGGCCAGGCTCGGCACGCCGTCTTCATCCAGGTTCGGCAGGCTGGCCCAGTCGATGGACTCGTTGTCCCAGGGTGACAGGTGCTGGCCAAAAGCCGCAAACAACAGCAGCAGTGCCAGTACCACCAGGCTTGCCAGCGCTGCCCGGTGGTTCATGAACCGCCGACGGGCGTCGCGCCACAGGCTGCGGCCTTCGGTATAGGCGTCGTCTGCCAGGGTGTCCGCCAGCTCACCCATTCCGGCGTGCTTGTCAGAGAAAAACATCAGTAACGCACCCTCGGGTCCAGCCAGGTGTAAAGAATATCCACCACAGCGTTAAACACGATGGTGAGTATGCCCACCAGAATGGTGATTCCGAGTATCAGCGAATAATCGCGATTGATGGCGCCGTTGACGAAGTGCTGGCCGATACCACCAGTAGAGAACACCTGGTCAATAATCACCGAGCCGGTAATGATGCCGACAAACGCTGGCCCCAGATAGGACACCACCGGGATCAGCGCCGGTTTGAGGGCATGGCGCAGTACAATCTTGTGCCGGGGTATCCCCTTGGCCCGGGCAGTGCGGATAAACGGACTGCGCAGGGTCTCGATCATGCTGCTGCGGGTGATCCTCGCCACCTGGGCAATATAGGACGTCGCCATGGCGATGATGGGCATCACAATGTACTCCACCTGCCCGCCTTCCCAGCCGCCGGCGGGCAGCCAGCGCAGGGTGACGGCAAACAGCAGAACCAGTAGCGGCGCCATCACGAAGTTGGGAAAGACCACGCCAGTCATGGCAGCGGTCATAACGGTGTAGTCCGGCCAGCGGTTCTGTTTCAGGGCGGCGAGGACACCCAGCCCGACTCCGAACACCACCACGAACAGGAAAGACCAGGCACCGATGTAGGCGGACCGGGGAAAACTGGACTCGATCAGCTCATTGACGGTGAAGTCCTTGTAGCGGAACGAGGGCCCCAGATCACCCTGGGCGACGTTACCCACGTAGATGAAATACTGCTGCCACAGGGGCTTATCCAGGTTGTACTTGGCCTCGATGTTTTCCATCACCGCTTCCGGCACATTACGCTCATTGGTAAACGGGCCACCCGGCGCTGCGTGCATCAGCACGAACGAGACGGTAATCAACGCCAGAACGGTGGGGACCGCAACCAGCAAACGCCGGATTATGAAACTGAACATGGCTTCCCTCAGTCCGCAGTGATGTACATATCCTTGCTGTATATGATATTTCGGGGGTTATTCTCCGGGTAGCCTTTCAGCATCGGGCTTACCAGGGCCACCGTGGTGTTGAAATACACCGGCGCCACCGGGAATTCCTGCCACAGGATTTCTTCCGCCCGCACGTAATAGGGGTTCGGATCCTCGCTGGAACGGGCGTCCAGCAGCAGCTGATCGTATTCGGGATTACTCCAGCCGCCATCATTATTGCCGCTGTCACTGGTTAACAGCGTCAGGAAGGTGGAGGCTTCATTGTAGTCCCCTTTCCAGCCATGGCGGGCCATACCGAAGTTGCCGGCCTGTTTTTCCGAGAGGAACGTCTTCCATTCCAGGTTGCTGATGGTGACGTTTGCCCCCAGTTTTTCCTTCCACATCTGGCTGATTACAATGGCTAGCGCCTTGTGGCTTTCATCGGTGTTGTAAAGCAATTCAAATTCCAGCGGGTGGTCCTCGGTATAGCCCGCTTTCGCAAGCTCCTGTCGTGCTGCCTCGTCACGCTCTGGCTGGCTCCAGGTGGCGTAGTCCGGTTGCCGGAAATCGAAGCCACTGACGTACGGCGGCGTCAGGCTGAAAGCAGGCATCTGTTCGCCACGGGTGATGTAGCTGACGATAATGTTTCGGTCGATGGCGTAGGTCAGGGCCCGGCGAACGCGCACGTCATCAAACGGCGACCGGTTGACGTTAAACGTATACATATAGGTGGCAATGCTGGGAGCCATCACCAGCTCATCGGGCCGCTCCTTCTTCAGCCGAGCCATCTGGGATACCGGCACCGTGGATGTCATGTGAAGCTCACCACTGGCATAACGCTGGAGTTCTGCCGAAGCCGACTCAATGGGCACGTACACCACGCGGTCGATAATGGTTTGATCATCCCTGCGGTAATAGGGGTTGCGGGCGGCCACGAGCTTCTCGCCCAGATGCCAGGTGTGCAGCAGGTAGGCACCGTTGGAGACCATATTTCCCGGCTTGGTCCAGTCCGCGCCGTGGGCTTCGATAGCCTGTCGGGGGGCGGGAAACATGGTGTAGTGCACGGTCATGTCCGGCAGGTAAGTGATGGGTTCGGCCAGGGACACCTCGAAGGTGAAATCGTCAAGGGCACGCACACCCAGTGTTTCCGGTGATTTCTCCCCGGCGATGATCTCACCGGCATTGGCCACCCCGGCGGATTCGATGTAATAAGCGTAGTTGGACCCCAGCTCGGGATCCACGGCCCGGCGCCAACTGTATACAAAGTCGTGGGCGGTTACGCCTGTGCCATCACTCCAGCGGCCATCTTCCCGCAGGTGAAAGGTCCACGTCAGGTTGTTATCCGACGAAGCCCAGGACTTAGCCAGCGCGGGTTCGGTGTCACCATCGGGACCGCTGCGGGTCAGCCCTTCGAACAGATCGACTACAATGGCGCCCCCCACGGTATCCTGCACCAGTTGAGGATCCAGCGACGCTGGCTCACTTGCATTGCCCCGCACAAGCACCTGCTTGCGGGCCAATCTCTCGCCGGTTTCCGGGTGCTCCCGAAGGCGCGCTTCCGGGGCACTGATATCAGTAGCAGCCAGGGCTGCAACACCGGCTTTTCCCTTGCCCTCTCCACCGCAGGCCGCCAGTGCCAGCAATACCAGCAAAATCAGAACAGACTGAACCGAGTGCCGTACGTCACTCCCGGACAGCCCGCACCTCTGGATGATTTTTGTTTGCTGGTTGATAAGGGTCATATCTGATCGAAGCTAGCGCGAAATCAGGGAAGTCACAAGCCAATGACACAAACATGAAACTCTGCTCACAATCGGCTGCCTGTGGCATACTCTCCCGGAGATGTTCTGCCTCAATACCAGTACCCACCAAAACAAAAGGGATGCACTATCATGAAACCCGAAACTATCGCCCTCCACGCGGGCTTTAACGGCGACCCAACCACCAACGCCGCTACCACTCCCATTTACCAGACCACTTCTTACACCTTTGACGACACCCAGCATGGTGCCGACCTGTTTGACCTGAAGGTCCAGGGCAACATCTATACCCGCATCATGAACCCCACCAACGCCGTACTGGAAGAGCGCATGGCGCAGCTGGAAGGCGGCGTGGGGGCGCTTGCGGTGGCATCGGGCATGGCTGCTATCCTTTATGCCCTGCAGACCATCTGCAAGGTGGGCAATAACATTGTCAGCACCGGCCAGCTTTATGGCGGCACCTATAACCTGTTTGCCCACTCGCTGCCGAACCAGGGTATCGACTGCCGCATGGTAAGGCACGATGACTTCGACGCCGTAGACAAAGCCATAGACGACAACACCCGCGCCCTGTTCTGCGAATCCATTGGTAATCCGGCGGGCAACGTGGTGGATATTCAGCGCTGGGCGGAAATCGCCCACAAGCACGGTATTCCGCTCATCGTCGACAACACAGTGGCAACACCGTTCCTGTGCCGCCCTATCGAGCATGGGGCTGATATCGTCGTTCACTCACTGACCAAATACATCGGCGGCCACGGCACTACCGTTGCCGGTGTGGTGGTCGATTCCGGAAAATTTGACTGGGCAGCCAACAAGGCGAAGTTTTCAATGCTCAATGAACCGGACCCGTCCTACCATGGCGTGGTGTATACCGAAGCCTTGGGCGCTGCTGCCTTCATCGGTCGCTGCCGTGTGGTTCCGCTGCGAAACACCGGTGCTGCGCTGGCGCCCTTTAATGCTTTCCTGATCATGCAAGGCCTGGAAACCCTTGGCCTGCGTATGGAGCGCCACTGCGAGAACGCGGAAAAAGTGGCCAACTACCTGCAGGAGCACCCGGCCGTTGAGTGGGTGAACTACGCCACCCTGGCAGACAGCCCCTACAAGGCTACCTGCGACAAGATCTGTGGTGGCCGCGCTTCTGGCATCCTCAGCTTCGGCATCGCGGGTGGCAAAGAAAACGGCGCAAAGTTTATCGATGCCCTGCAACTGATTTACCGCCTGGTGAATATTGGCGACGCCAAGTCCCTGGCCTGCCATCCGGCCACCACCACTCACCGGCAACTCAACCCGGAAGAGCTGGAAAGTGCCGGCGTCAGTGAGGATCTCGTGCGGCTGTCTATTGGCATTGAGCATGTGGATGACATCATTGCCGATATCAGTCAGGCGCTGGACAAGGCCACGGCCTGAAACGGCAACCGGGTACGACGAATGTCGTGCCCGGAATCCCCGTGATTATCCGTACCTGTCTTGTATCCTTCGCGGGTGCGGATTACCCTTTAAGATCAGCCAAGCCCCGAGTCAGCCGCAAAGAGTCCAGTTGTAATGAGCGATAACGCCAAACCCCGTGTCACCAGTGGTTCCAAGTTCCGCAATGAACATGGTTTTTCCGCCATCAAGGACGGAATCAAACGGTCGGGTTCGGGCATTATCGACACAGGAACCCAGCGCAAACCCTCCTGGTTGCGGGCCCGTATGCCCGGTGGCGAGCGTTATGAGTCCGTTCGCAAGAACGTCAGCGAACACCGCCTGAGCACGGTGTGCCAGGAATCCCACTGCCCCAACATCGGTGAGTGCTGGACCAACGGCACCGCCACCATCATGGTTATGGGCTCCGTCTGCACCCGCGCATGCCGCTTCTGCGCCGTCGACACCGGTAACCCCAAAGGCTGGCTGGACCATGAAGAGCCGGAGAACACCGCCAAATCCGTGGAACTCATGGGTCTGCGCTATATCGTGCTCACCTCAGTGGACCGGGACGACCTGGACGACGGTGGCGCAGCCCACTACGCAGCGTGTGTATCCGCCATCAAGCAACGCACACCACACGTAGCCGTTGAAGCCCTGACGCCGGATTTCGATGCGGTGATGGAACACGTCGAGAAGGTAGTGGACTCCGGACTGGACGTTTTTGCCCAGAATGTGGAAACCGTGAAACGCCTGACCACCCATGTGCGGGACCCGCGCGCCGGCTATGAAAAAACCCTCAGCGTGCTGGCCCATGCCAAGAAATACCGTCCGGACGTGCTTACCAAGACCAGCCTGATGCTGGGTCTGGGTGAAACCGAGGAAGAAATACTGGAGACCATGGACGACCTGCTGGCCGTCGGTGTGGATATCCTGACCCTGGGCCAGTACCTGCGCCCCACCCAGAACCACCTGCCGGTCGAGAAGTACGTTACCCCGGAAGACTTCAACCGCTACCGTGAAATCGGCCTGGAGAAAGGCTTCATGGAAGTGCCCTCAGGGCCCATGGTGCGCTCGAGCTATCGAGCCGACCGGGTGTTCGAGAAGAACAACCTTGGCCTTGCCGTGCCGGAAGTTCCCGCTTCATCTAAAGCACAGCAAATCCCCGTAAAAGCCGTTGACTGAGAACCTCCATGCTACAACTGCTCAGAAATGCCCGGCTTAAATACAAGTTCTGGCTGCTCAATATTGTTGTGTTCGTGGTGCTCTGCCTGCTGGTGCTCTACGCCATGAACACCATTGCCGGGCTGACTGACCAGTCCTTCTCAGCCGTTTTCAGCGAAACCGCCGGAGGCTTCGCACTGGTGGTCACCGTGTTGATGGTACTGGAGATGGCCGGCTCGCAACTGCTGATTTCCTTTATCGAACGACACGTGTACCGCCTGAAAACGACCATGGTTTCGGTTCAGGCTTCCGGCAATCTGAGCGAACGGGCTCACGTTGACTCCACGGACGAAATCGGGGAGATGGCCCAGGCCTTCAACGCCATGCAGGACCGCACCATGGGTGTGGTCAAAAGCATGAAACAGGCGATCGACCACCTGCACAATGAGGTTCGGGCACTGACAACCGCGGCGGAAGCCCGCAGGGACGACCTGAGCCGCCAGCAGTCCGGCGCCGACCGCAGCGCCGAGGTCGTCGAAGCCATGCTTCAGAGCTTTACCGGCATTGCTGAACAGGCCGGTATTGCCAAGACCCTGTCCCACGAAGCCAGAAACACCGCCGTTGATGGCAGCGAGCGGGTCAGCCGCAGTGCGGACTCCATCCGTCAGTTGGCAACGGCCATCCAGACATCGGCAAACAGTGTTCAGGCGCTGGCCGAAAACAGCCACGAAATCAGTCACGCGGTTGCCGAAATCAAGGGCATTGCCGAACAGACCAACCTGCTGGCATTGAACGCCGCCATTGAAGCGGCCCGGGCCGGGGAACAGGGCCGGGGGTTTGCCGTGGTGGCGGACGAAGTTCGCAACCTGGCGCAGCGGGTTCAGGATTCCACCGACCAGATTCAGGGCACCATCGACCGCCTGCTCACCGCCATGGACGCCGCCGTCACCCAGATGACCGGCAGTTCAGAAGACGCGTCCCGTTGTGTAGATGAATCCGAAGAAGCCCGCAAATCCCTGGATGCCATCAACTCGGTCGTCAGCCGCATCGACGAGACCAACCAGGAAATTGCCAACGTCTCCGCCGACCAGACGGCTTCTACCGACCAGGTGCTGGCCAACGTTCAAAGCATCCGCGACACCACCGAAAGCATGGTCACCCAGCTCACCGAAAGTGCGGATATGAGTAAGCGCCTGAAACAGTTGATCGATTCCCTCGAAGAAGCGTCAAACAGAGTCACCGTCAACTGACACTTTGTGGCACACTCTGCACTCGTTTCCATTGTGAAGGGTGCTCTTTTCGATGTCCTGGCTTCGATCGTTTTATGACCGGCTGATTTTCCCCCGTCCCGTTGTGATTCTTCTGCTGTTCGGTGTGCTGCTGGTGATTGCCAGCCTGCGGCTGGACCAGTTCCGTCTGGACGCCTCGGCCGAATCCCTGGTTCTCGAGAACGACCGCTCCCTGGAGCAGTATCGGGAGGTGAACCGGCGGTTCACTAACTCCGACGACTTTCTGGTGGTCACCTTTACACCCAACGAAGAGCTGTTCAGTGAGGAGGGCCTGGCACTGTTGGCGTCTCTGCGGGATGACCTGGCGGCACTGGACAACGTCAGCTCCACCAACAGCATACTCAACGTTCCCCTGCTTCACAGCCCGGACCTGACCCTGGACACTGTGGATTCCGAGATAAAAACAATCGACGAGAATGGGGTTGAACCCGAAACCGCCCGCAAGGCCCTGCTCAGTAACCCCCTTTACCCCAACCTGTTGATCAGCGAGGACGGACGCACCACCGCGATACAGGTCAACCTGCCCACCCCGGAACGCTATTTTGAGTTGCTGTATGAGCGCAACAGCCTGCGGGACAGGGTCGACAGCGGCGACGCTACCGAAGAAGAACAGCAACGACTGGAAGCCGTGAGCCAGGAATTTATCGAGTTCACCGAAGCCCAGGGTGAAGAGCGTGACCGCACCATCGACAACGTTCGCGCCATTCTCGACAGCTACCGGGACCGGGCCGAAATTTACCTGGGCGGCGTACCAATGATCGTCGCGGACATGATTCGCTTTATCGAGAACGATCTTTCCACCTTTGGCATCGGCGTACTGGTATTCCTGCTGCTGACCCTGGCCATCATTTTCCGCCAGTGGCGCTGGGTCGTGGTGCCGTTGCTGTGTTGCAGCTTTACTGTCTGGCTGGTGGTCGGTTACCTGAGCTGGGTGCGCTGGCCGGTAACGGTCATCTCCTCCAACTTCGTATCGCTGTTGCTGATCATGACCCTGTCGCTGACCATCCACCTGATCGTCCGCTACCGGGAATTCCAGCACGATGAGCCGGATGCCCCGCCCAGGGAAATCCTTCGCAATACTCTGCTGGCGATGATCAAGCCCTGCTTCTACATGGCCACTACTACCATCGTCGCTTTTGGCTCGCTCACCTTCAGTGGCATCCGCCCGGTCATCGATTTCGGCTGGATGATGACCATTGGCCTGGCCGTGGCTTTTCTCATCACCTTCGTGATCTTCCCGGCGCTGCTGGCGCTGTTGCCGCCACCGGTGGACGACCGGGTGCGCTCGGACCGGGTTCCCTTTACCGACATGTTTGCACGGTTTACGGAGCACTATGGCAAAACCGTACTGGTCGGATCTGGCATCCTCGCCATACTCTGCGTCATCGGCCTCAACCGCCTGTCAGTGGAAAACAGCTTCATCGACTACTTCAAGTCCAGCACTGAAATCCACCAGGGCATGATCACCATCGACGACCGCCTGGGCGGCACCACACCGCTGGACGTGGTAATAACGGACGACAAGCCCCCGGAAAGCGCCAGCGGCGGTGACCCCTTCGCCAGCGACTGCGACCCGTTTGTGGACGACTGCGACGGCGCTGAGGAGTACCGGGATACCTGGTTCACCTATCAGAAGATGGACCGCCTGAGCAAGGTACACGATTATCTGGACAGCCTGGCGGCAACCGGCAAGGTACAGTCGATCAAAACCACGCTGGACATACTGGCCCAGGTCAACGGCGGCGAGCCCCTGAACGCCCTGGAGCTGGCCTTTGTGCCCTCGGCGGTGCCGGACGATCTGCAGAATATCCTGCTGACACCCTACATCAGCGAGGAACACGACCAGGCCCGTTTCAGTATCCGCATTCTGGAGACCTCACCGGACTTGCGCCGCCAGGCGTTGCTGGACCGCATACGTACTCACCTGACCGAAGAAATGGGCTTTGAATACGACCAGATCCAGCTCACGGGGATGACGGTGATGTACAACAACATGCTGCAAAGCCTGTTCGAGTCCCAGATCAAGACGTTGGGCGTGGTATTCCTGGCCATCATGATCATGTTCCTTATCCTGTTCCGGTCGATAAAGCTGGCGCTGATCGGTATGGCGCCGAATCTGATTGCCGCGGGCTCGGTGCTGGGTCTGATGGGCTGGCTGGGTATTCCGCTGGATATGATGACGATTACGGTAGCGGCGATTACCGTGGGGATTGCGGTGGACGATACCATTCACTACATCCACCGCTTCAAGACCGAGTTCGAGAAAGACGGCGACTACATCGCCACGATGCACCGCTGCCACCGCAGTATCGGGCAGGCGATGTTCTTCACCTCGCTGACGATCATCACCGGCTTCTCGATCCTGGTGCTGTCGAACTTTATCCCGACCATCTACTTCGGTTTGTTCACCGGCTTCGCCATGTTTATGGCGCTGGTCGGCGCTCTCACGTTGCTGCCACGGCTTATCGTGTTGTTTAAGCCGTTTGGTGTTTCTGGAGGCCCGCCCCGCCGCGACTGACTCATAAAAAGCAGGCTACAGGTACAAAAAAACCGCCCAAGCGATAAGCCAAGGCGGTCTCTTCCAGGCTCCGGGCGTTAACCCGGAGGCCAGGCAAAGCTAACGGGGCTTACTGCATACCCTGCGGTTGCTGCTGCATCTGGCGGCGCTGTTGCATCTGCTGCTGCATTTGCTGCATGCGCTTGTTCAGCTCTTCACGCTGCGCCTCAGTGAATACCGCATCCACCTTGGCCTGCATCAGAGTCGACATTGCTGTCATCTCGCCGGTTACATCACCAAGCTTCTCTGCGTTTTCACGAATCGCGTCTTCATCGTAATCCGGCTTGATCTGGGCCTGGATCTGCTGCTGCAGTTGCTGGGCTTCGCCCTGAAGCTCCTGAATCTCAGCCTGCATCTCTTCGATGATGCCGCGGATTTCTTTCTGCTGGTCTTCGCTCAGGCCAACCATCTGTGCCAGCTGATCAACCTGGTCCGGCTGCCCGCCAGATTGCTGGGCCATCGCCGGAGAAGACAGCCCGAGTGCAATCAGGGCAATTCCGAACAGTTTCACGAGCTTCATAGATATCTCCACTAATCGATTATTGAGTCGCTTCAGGTTTTCGAGCCCTACACCCTAAAACAAAACAACCGGGCATTTCATCCCGAACCCCCCTCTTTTTGTACACACTTCACACCCAGGAAACCCTCAACTCCCGCCACAGGCGGGTTGAGAGAAATGTGAAAATTTAGTCATTCCCGTCCATAATGGCGCCGTTCAGTCATTTCCGGAGTAACAAACATGGCCATTAACTGGTTTCCAGGGCATATGCACAAGGCCCGCAAGGAAATCAAAAAGATAATGCCCCAGATGGATCTCATCATTGAGGTCGTGGACGCACGCCTGCCCTTCAGCAGTGAAAACCCACTGGTCCCTGCCCTGCGCGGCGATACACCGGTGATAAAGGTACTCAACAAACGCGACCTTGCCGACCCGGACATCACCGAACGATGGCTGACCTGGCTGGAGAAGGAACGGGGCGTTCGTGCCATCACCATGACCCATAACCAGCGCGGTGAAGCCCTTGATATCCTGCGCCTGGCGGGAGAAATGACACCGGGACATGACCGTCAGAAGCGGGCCCTGCGGGTGATGATTCTGGGCATTCCCAATGTCGGCAAATCCACGCTGATCAATACCATTGCTGGCCGACCTGCCGCCAAGACCGGTAACGAACCCGCCGTGACGCGGGCTCAGCAGGCCATCAAGCTGCCAGATAATATATTGTTGTACGACACTCCCGGTTTTCTCTGGCCAAAGCTGTCACCGGAAGCCTGTGGCTACCGCCTGGCCATCAGTGGCGCCATCCGCAGTGCAGTCATCGAATTCGAGGACGTGGCGATGTTCGAGGCGGACTATCTGCTGGAAGCCTATCCGGGGCTGGTGATGGCACGCTACGGATTTGAGGAAAGGCCACAGGACGGACTGGCCCTGATGGACGGCATTGCATTGAAGCGACGATTCCTTGGTCGGGGTGGTGTTCCGGACCTGCACAAGGTGTCTGAGATACTGCTCAATGAATTCCGATCCGGCAAACTGGGGCGCATTTCCCTGGAAACACCTGAGATGGTGGAAAAAGAGACCCGGGAAGAGGCCGAGCGCCAACAGGCCAAAAATGAAAAACCCTGACGCCTCCTTCAGGCATTGGTTCCTCCCTTACCAAGGTCAAATACCGTCCGAACGCCAAAGCGCCTAGACTGGTAGTTATAGTCAGACGCAAAAAGGATCCGCCCGGTTTTCGGAGCAGACCTTTTAAAGGAGGAAGGTATGAGACGGGTTGTAATCACTGGCATGGGCATTGTTTCCTGCCTGGGCAACTCCACCGAAGCGGTGCTGGAAAGCCTAAAAACCGGTAAATCCGGTATCCGCTTCAACGAGACCTATCGGGACATGGGCTTCCGCAGCCAGATTGCGGGGTCGATCGATGTGGACACCACGGTCATCGACCGCAAGACCCGACGGTTCATGGGTCAGTCCGCAATGTACAGCTTCCTCGCCATGGAACAGGCCATCGCCTCCTCCGGGCTGACAGACGACATGGTGTCCAATGACCGCACCGGGTTGATTGCCGGATCCGGCGGCGCGTCCAGTGCCAGCCAGGTGGAAGCGGTGGATATCATGCGTGAGAAAGGCGTGAAGCGTATCGGGCCCTATATGGTGCCCAGGATCATGACCAGCACGGTATCAGCCTGCCTGGCCACGGCTTTCAAGATTCGCGGCGTGAACTATTCCATGTCGTCAGCCTGTGCCACCAGTGCCCACTGTATCGGCCATGCCGCTGAACAGATCCAGGCCGGCAAACAGGACATTGTGTTTGCCGGTGGCGGGGAGGAAGAGGACTGGAGCCTGACCATGCTCTTCGACGCCATGGGGGCCCTGTCCACCAAGTACAACGACGCGCCGGATACTGCCTCCAGGCCGTTCGACAGCGGCCGTGACGGCTTCGTGATCGCCGGTGGCGGTGGCATGGTTGTGGTGGAAGAACTGGAACATGCCCGCAAACGCGGGGCAACCATCATTGCCGAACTGGTGGGTTACGGTGCTACATCCGACGGCCACGATATGGTGGCTCCATCCGGTGAAGGCGCCATGCGTTGCATGCAGCAGGCACTGTCAACGGTGGAAGGTCCGGTAGACTATATCAATGCACATGGCACCAGTACGCCCGTAGGCGATGTGGCCGAAATGAAAGCGGTCCGCAGTGTCTTCGGCGACAAAATACCGCAGATATCCTCTACCAAGTCCCTCTCGGGACATTCATTGGGTGCTTCCGGTGTGCATGAAGCGATCTATTCCCTGATTATGTTGCAGAACGGGTTCATCGCGGGCACCAAAAACCTGCAGCATCTGGATGAAACCATTGCCGGCATGCCAGTGGTAGGACCGGATTCCACCGAAGCCGAGCTTGGCACTGTTATGTCCAACAGCTTTGGGTTCGGCGGCACTAATGCGTCCCTTGTGTTTCGGAAGGTCTGAAGCACCTCCCGCCGGCTCAGAAACTGTCAAAGGATTCTGAGCCGGCCAAGCATATACCCAAACAATATATGCTTAAAAAAATCAAGGATATTAGTCATTGGCAAAACCGACCGTTCGTACTAGAGTACGGTTTTGACATGAATCAATAATGGATGGTTCATCTACCATGGTCCAAGCTATCAGACTCCACCAGGTTTCCCCGCTCAAGGCATCCTGTCACCAGTGCAGCCTGAGCAACCTGTGCCTTCCCCTGGCAGTGGAAGAAAATGACCTTGACCGGCTCGAAGACATTGTCCAGCAAGGCCGGATTTTCAACCGTGGCGAGCATATCTTTGACCAGAGCACACCGTTCCGGTCCTGCTTTGCGGTCAAGAGCGGGGCCGTCAAGACGTCCATTATCAGTGAGAATGGCGAGGAGCAGGTAACGGGGTTCTTCATGCCCGGCGAACTGGTGGGCCTGGACAGCATGGGCAGCAAGAACTACGCCTGCACCGCCAGGGCCCTGGAGCGCACCAGTGTCTGCGAGTTCCCGATCGAGAAGCTGGAAGAGCTCACCAGTAGCCTGCCGGATCTCCAGCACCACATGTATCACCTGATGAGCCAGGAAATTCAGGGCAGCCATCAGTTAGCCATGTTACTGAGCAAGAATACGGCAGAGGAGCGGATTGCGGCACTGCTGCTGTCGTTGTCCAGCCGGTTCCAGCGCCGCCGCATGTCCGGCACCAACTTCAGCCTGCCCATGGCACGCAACGACATTGCCAATTTCCTGGGCCTGGCGGTAGAAACCGTCAGCCGGGTGTTCACCCGTTTCCAGAATCAGGGCATTATCAGCGCCCGGGGGCGGGAGGTAGAGCTGCTGGATGTGGAAGCACTGCAGACAGTCACCCGGGAATTTTCGCGTCAGAACACCTGATGACGCTGCCTGCCTTGACCACGAACCGGCTGCCGTCAGCTCGCCGGTTCGTCAATCAGTTCCCTGTCCCCATTCAGCGAAAGTAATTCCAGCTCTTCCGCCAGCCCGGAACGCCAGGGCAGCTGTTTGACGCCAAAAGTATTGCGGATCTTGGTGCAGATCATCGTGGTATTGGCGGGCTCGAGAGCGGCCCAGGCCGGCATCTCATCCACCACCCGCAATCCATCGGGAATACCACTCAGCCCGGTGATGGCCAGGCCCAGCTCATAGAGCGAGATATCCTCTGCACCGGCATACTGGTAGGTTCCCCATACCTCGGCACCACAATCTATCTGCTGAATAATTGCGGTCATCACCCGGGAAAGATCGCTTACGGTCACCGGTTGACCATGGCACTTGCCAGGCAGCTTGATGACATCAGAGCGCGCCGCCACGGACTGCACCTTGCGGATAAAACGCCCCAGGCTCCAGCCCGTTCGCAGGATAATATGGCGGGGCAAAAGCGTTCGTACTGCCTGCTCGCATTCCCACTGCCAATTACCCAGCTCATTGCTGGGCTGGCCAGGGTTGGAAGCGATATAGGCGCTTTGCTTGCGGCCATCGAACACGTAACAGGTCGACAGCTGCAGCAGGGCCATGTTCCGGTCGCGGGCATACTCCGCCAACGCAACAGGCAGCGAAAAGGATACCTTATGGGCAGCCTCTGGATCCTGTTCGGCAATTTCCGGGTTGGCCAGCCATAACGCGTTCACAATCAGGTCAGTATCCTGGGGAATCCAGCCGTCCAGTGCTGTGAGATCCGCCGTTTCCAGCTCACTGATCAGCAACGGACTGACGTGAAGCGACGTTTTTCTCAAGCGCTCCAGCAAAACCCGCCCCAACGGGCCATAATCATGAACAACAAGAACGTGCACGGGCGCTCATTGCCTCCGGTTTCGGTCGACTGTCTTTATCCATACTGTAATCGTTCAAGCCGACGGTTGGAACGCATACCCGGGATATCACTGATATGACGGGTACCTGATACCGTTCAAGCCAATGGCACCTGTGCCCCAACCCATAGAATGCTTATCGGAGAACCGAGCATACCTTACGAGCATACAACAACAGGATCCCATATGCTGAAACAACAAAGCCATATCGTCGCGCCCATACCGGATGAGCTGCGCACCCGCGCCCTTTACACTGTCAGCGAACTCCGCGAACGGGGCAAAGCCGACAAGGAAGCCATCGACAAGCTGTTTGAACTGATTGTCGAGCTGACCGATAACGGTCTGGACTTTTTCTTCCTGGAACCCCTGCGTCGGCTGAATGCCAGCAGCATGCTGATGGGCATGGCCAGGATGGGCATCAGCAGCATGCTCAAAGGCAGCAAGATGGTGGTTCACAAGGTACTGAAAAAACTGGATGACCGCAGCCTGGCGGCCATTCTCGATTTCATTGAGGAAATCATCCACGAGCCGGAAGCTGCTTCCTGATTTACACTGGCCCATCGCCGGAACTGTCATACAGCCTGGGCACCCGGGCTGTAATACCTGTAAGTAGCTCGTAGCCGATGGTACCGGCGTGTTGCGCCACCTCATCGACACTCACATGCCGCCCCCACAGCTCGACGGTATCTCCTGGACGGGCGGCCGGAGAGTTGGTCAGATCTACCGCCAGCATGTCCATGGACACCCGACCGATCAGACGTATCCGGCTACCAGCCACCCAGGCCGGCGTATCCGTGCCGGCATGGCGCGGGTAACCATCACCGTAGCCAATCCCGACAATTCCCATCCTTGTTTCCTGTTCCGCTGCCCAGGAGCAGCCATAACCCACGGATTCCCCGGGCTGGAGCGTTCGAACCGCCGTCAACTCGGCTTCCAGCGTCATCACCGCTTCAAGGCCCAGTTCCGGGCCGGTTTTTCCAAGCGTCGGAGAAGCGCCATACAGCATTATGCCGGGGCGACTCCAGTCAAACAGTGGTTGGCCGGGAAGAAAGTGGGCTGCGGAGTTGCCGGCACTTTTTTCCAGCGCTGGCCAGTCAACCACGGCCTCGGCAAAGACCCGGGTCTGCTTGTCGGTGAAACCACTGGAAATGTCATCCGCGCAGGCATAGTGGGTGACGAAGCCTATAACCTGCTCCCCTGCCCCGTGGTCCTTCAAGCGGGCCATCACCTGCGCCAGAGCGGCAGATGCAAACCCCAGGCGGTTCATTCCGGTATTCACTTTGAGCCAGAATTTTGGCGTGGCCGGTGCCTGCTCCAGCCAGTCCAGCTGGTAGTCGCTGTGCACCACCATTTCGAAACCTTCACGGGCGCTGGTGGCGACATCCTCGAAACTGTGCGGGCCCTGCAGCAATACCACCGGGTGATCAACACCCGCCTCCCGGATAGCCAGAGCCTCTTCAATGCTGGCAACGGCAAACTTCGGAGCCACATCCGCCAGCGCCCGTGCCACTTCACGTATGCCATGGCCGTAGCCATCAGCCTTGATGACCGCCATCGCCCGGGCCGGGCTGGCCAGCCTGCAGGCAAGGCGATAGTTATGGCGAAGTGCCCCGGTATCAATGCGGGCAACGGTCTTCCGAGGCATCAATAATCCCCGCCGTAATCGCCGTGGGCCAGGTCTTCGAATTTGGTGTACTTGCCAATAAAGGCCAGGCGGACGGTGCCAATGGGGCCGTTCCGCTGCTTGCCGATAATGATCTCGGCGATGCCCTTGTCGGACGTGTCTTCGTTGTAGACTTCGTCGCGGTATACGAACATGATCACGTCCGCATCCTGCTCGATGGCACCGGATTCCCGCAGGTCCGAGTTCACCGGGCGCTTGTTGGGCCGCTGCTCCAGGCTGCGGTTGAGCTGGGAAAGCGCTACCACCGGGCAACTGAGCTCTTTGGCGATGCCTTTAAGGGACCGGGAAATTTCGGAAATCTCGGCGGTACGGCCCTCGGTGTTACCCGGCACCCGCATCAACTGAAGGTAATCCACCATGATCAGGCCAAGCTGGCCGTTGTTCTCACGGGCAATACGGCGGGCGCGAGAGCGCATCTCCGTCGGGCTCAGGCCAGGGGTATCATCAATGTAAAGCGGCTTGTCCTTCAACAGGCTGACGGCCGAGGTAAGCCTGGGCCAGTCATCCTCTTCCAGCTTGCCACTGCGGATCCGGCTCTGGTCGATCCGTCCCAGGGACGACAGCATACGCATCACCAATGCATCTGCGGGCATCTCCATGCTGAACACCAGAATCGGCGTGCTGGTGCTGATCAGCGCGTTCTCGACGATGTTCATGGCAAAGGTGGTCTTACCCATGGAGGGTCGCCCTGCCACAATCAACAGGTCGGACGGCTGCATACCGGATGTCCACTCGTCCAGATCCTTGAACCCGGTGGTCAGGCCGGTTGTGGTTTCGCCGGATTCAAACAGCTCCTCGATACGGCTGAGAGCCTTGGTGAGAATCGGATTGATGGTCTGCGGGCCGGTGCCTTCCTTAACCCGGGATTCAGCAATCTGGAAGACATTGCGCTCGGCTTCGTCCAGTATCTCGTTGCTGTTTCGCCCCAGGGGATTGAAGGCCGAATCCGAGATCTGCCCGGATACCTGCACCAGCTGCCGCAGTATTGAACGCTCGCGCACAATCTCGGCGTAGGCGCGGATGTTGGCGGCGCCCGGGGTTTTTTCTGCCAGTTCTGCCAGGTAGGAAAGCCCGCCAGCGTCTTCAATATCGCCTGCACGCTCGAGGAATTCCGTCAGCGTAACCACATCCAGCGGTTCGCTCTCACTGGCAAGGCGTTCTGCAGCGCCGAAGATAAGCCGGTGGTCCTGGCGATAGAAATCGACCGCGGAAATCATTTCCGAGACCTCATCAAATCGGCGGTTGTCCAGCATCAGGCCACCGAGAACCGCCTGTTCGGCCTCGACAGAATGAGGCGGAACCTTGATACGGCTGGTTTCGGGATCGCTGTTTACCGGTTTGAAATTCGGGTTGGCCATGGGAACTTCTTCGTCTAGCTAGGGCAAGGACAAATCATACACCACAAAGCAACAAGCCCGGAATCCAACTGAACGGATTCCGGGCTTGTATGGCTGCCGCCGGGTCGAAACCCGGCGTTACCGCCTGACGTGCAATTTACTCGGCTGCTTACTCTGCAACAACCGCCAGGTTAATCGCAACGGTCACGTCGGAGTGCAGCTGAAGCTCAATTTCGTACTCGCCGACCACACGGAGTGGACCTTCCGGCAGACGAACTTCGCTTTTCTCGACTTCGGTGCCAGTGGCGGTAATCGCATCAGCGATGTCACGCACACCGATAGAACCGAACAGCTTGCCTTCTTCACCAGCCTTGGAGGTGATGGTGACGGAGGCGCCTTCCAGCTTCTCGCCACGAGCCTGGGCTTCGGCCAGCTTCTCGGCGGCAGCTTTTTCAAGCTCTGCACGACGCTCTTCGAACGCCTTCAGGTTGTCGGCAGTTGCCGGAACAGCCTTGCCATACGGCAGTAGAAAATTACGACCGTAACCGGCCTTTACTTTGACCTTGTCACCCAGTGAACCAAGGTTTGCTACTTTTTCGAGCAGAATAACTTCCATCTCGTTAACCTCTTCGTGCTTTATTCAGCCGGGCCGGAGGGTTTTATTCGCCTCCGGATGTCCAGCCAGCTATCCACAAAAGCCAGAACTACTAACAGAATCATCAGGCTGGGACCAAGCAGTACCAGTGCCAGATAGAATATTATCAGCCACTGACCACTCAGATTTTTACGACCAACAATGCCATGAACCAGGGCCAGCCCCGCCAGAAACAGCGGCAAACCTCCGGCCCAACCCAGCAGCATGGAGTTCAGCCCGAGGACGGGCCCTGCCACCATGGTAATCACACAGATAACCGCGATTGCCGGTGACAGCCGGAGCGAGTGGAACTCGGCCCGGAATCCGCCAGGGTTATACAACCCTGCCTGCCAGGATCTTGCCAACATGGTCATGCCCACACCGGTAACCAGGTAAGTGCCTGCCATGCTTGCGTTCATGGTCTGCCGAATGACTGTTTCCAGTCTGTCGCCAAGACTGCTGGCGACTTCAGCGTTGTACTCTTCGTAAAACCTGACCCCGGTCTGCACCAGATCATTTAACAGATCCGGATACAGCAGGGGCAGCATCATGCCTGTCACAATACCCAGGAAACTGCCTGCCAGAAGCGCTTTCTCCCAGGACAGGGTTGTTCGCAGTATGGATGCAATCAACATCACCTGAAGCAATACCGCCAGTGCTGTCGGGTCCTGCCCGAACCAGCTCCAGCCGAGTGCCGGAAGCAATGCCCAGAGGCCGATATTAAGCCCCTGGCTGATACCCAGCCTGAGAATTACCAGGCCGATAACCGCTGCACCAATCCAGAACAACAGGGGTATCGCAGTGGTAACTGCCGCAACCCCGCCTGCCTGCAGAGGACCGCGCATTACAAACTGTGCCAGTGCACGCATGGTCCCGGGTCCTGTTTATTCTGTTACTTAGTTATCGTGGCTGTCCGAATACGGCAGCAGTGCCAGGTAGCGGGCACGCTTGATAGCGGTAGCCAGCTGACGCTGATAGCGTGCCTTGGTGCCGGTGATACGGCTGGGCACGATTTTGCCGGTTTCAGTAACATAACCTTTCAGGGTGTCCAGATCCTTGTAATCGATCTCTTTAACACCTTCTGCCGTGAAGCGGCAGAACTTACGACGTCTGAAAAAACGAGCCATAACTTAACTCCTCAACTCCGGTGATGGTTTTACTCTTCTTCGTCCTGGGTTTCAGCCTGCTGACGTGGCTCGTCAGATTCAGCTGAACGACGCGGACGATCATCGCCGCCACGACGGTCTTCACGGGACTCGGAAGCTTTCATCGGGGACAGGTCCGTATCGGCACCATCGCGGCGCAGGATCATGTCGCGGATGATGGCATCGTTGAAACGGAAGTTGTGAGTCAGCTCGTCCATCGCTGCCTGTGAACATTCAACGTTCATCAGTACGTAGTGAGCCTTGTGAATCTTGTTGATCGGGTAAGCCAGGTGACGACGGCCCCAATCTTCCAGGCGATGTACCTTGCCGCCATCTTCATTGATGACGCCGGTATAACGCTCGATCATCGCGGGCACCTGCTCGCTCTGATCCGGGTGTACCATAAATACGATTTCGTAGTGACGCATGAGTTCTCCCTACGGTTTAAACAGCCCCCAGCAAACGCACAGAAACAGACTGAGCCAATGCAAGAAGCAAGGAGGTGGCAGCCACAGCCGCCGGCTTCTTGATGCCTACTACCCTGACTTCAGGCAATAAGACACCGCCCCCTGGAAAAGGGGGTCACGTATTCTAGGCGCGTGGAGGGTACTATGCAAGCCGCTGACGCAAAGCTTCGTAAAGGCAAACACCGGTGGCAACAGAAACATTCAGGCTGCCCACGTGGCCGAGCATCGGGATATTAATCAGCAGATCGCAATGCTCGCGTGTCAGCCTGCGCATACCCTTGCCCTCGGCACCCATCACCAGAGCCACGGGACCGGTAAAGTCAGCCTGGTATACGGTGCTTTCCGCTTCTCCCGCGGTGCCGATAAGCCAGACGCCGTTATCCTGGATGGCCCGCATGAATCGTGCAAGATTGGTTACGCGCACCAGCGGTACGGTTTCAGCAGCCCCGCAGGCCACTTTGCGCACTGTGGGCGACAACGAGGCAGACTTGTCCTTCGGTACCACAACCGCCTGAATACCAACGGCATCGGCAGTACGTAGGCAGGCTCCCAGGTTGTGGGGATCAGTGACACCATCAAGGATAAGCAGGAACGGCGGTTTATCGGAGCCGGCCAGCATGGCAAGCAAGTCGTCCTCGCTCCATTCACGGCTTTCAGACACCGCCGCCACGACCCCCTGGTGAACCCCGGAGACCCGCTGATCCAGCTCCTTACGATGCACAACCTGCCAGCGCACCCCGAGCTCGTTCAGGGCATCGGTTACGGTTTTGACCCGGCGATCCTCCCGCCCGGTCTGAATCCACACCTGTTGCAGGCGCTCAGGCTCTCGCTTGAGCACCGCCTCAACCGCATGCCAGCCAAAAATAAACTCTTCAGACACAGCTTATTTTCCTGACTTGCGGGGTTTACGTTTCTTGTCAGCGCCGTCGGTTTTGCCAGCAGGCTTCTTGCCCTTGCCCTTACCCAACGCCAGCTTGGCGGCTTCAGCCACCAGCTTGTCACGGGCTGACAACTCGCCATCGTCTTCGTAGGTCGGCGCCACCTGCTCGGGCCGCCCCTGCTTGCCGGCCGTGGGTGACCCGGAACCTTTCCTGCGGCGTGGTTTTTCACCCGCATCGCCGGCTTTCTCGCGCCCGGCTTTCCCGCCGGAGCCTTTCCCGCGGTCGCCCCTCGTGGAGCGGCCAGGGGCGGATTTGCCGCCCTTGCCCCGGCCTTTGCCTTTGTCCTTCGGCTCTCGCTTGGTAATTTCCAGCGCGTCCCGGTCGGCCTGCCTATGCTGGGGTTCACTCACCAGTTCCAGATCAATCTTGCGGTCTTCCATGCCCACACGCACCACCTTCACCCGGACATCGTCGCCCAGGCGGAAGCTCATGGCCGTGCGCTCGCCAATCAGGCGATGCTTGGCAGAGTCGTGATGGAAGTAATCGCCACTGAGCGTGGATACGTGCACCAGGCCTTCGATATAGACCCCGGACAGCTCCACGAAGAAGCCGAACGGCACGACTGCGGCGATAACACCTTCGTACTCCTCGCCCACATGGTCCTTCAGGTACTCACACTTGAGCCAGGCCATCACATCCCGGGTGGCATCGTCAGCACGGCGCTCGGTCATTGAGCAGTGCTCACCCAACTGATACATCCGGGCCATGTCATAAGGGTATTCCGCCAGCTCCGGGTCCTTTTTCGGCGGCACCACAACATCCTTGCTGCCTTCCTCACTGTGCACGATGGACTTGATGCCCCGATGCACAATCAGGTCCGGATACCGGCGAATCGGCGAGGTGAAATGGGCATAGCTGGTAAAGCCGAGACCAAAGTGGCCACCCTCATCCGGGCTGTAAACTGCCTGACTGAGAGAGCGCAGCATCACGGTCTGGATCACATTGGCATCGGAGCGGTCAGCAATGCTGGACAAAAGCTCCCGGTAATCAGCCGACGTTGGCTTGTCGCCGCCACCCAGCTGCAGACCCAGCTCACTCAGGAACAGCCGCACCGCATTAAGCCGTTCTTCTGAAGGGCCGTCGTGCACACGATACAGCGAAGGCACCTTGTGCTTCTTGAGGAATCGCGCTGTTGCCACGTTGGCAGCCAGCATGCATTCCTCGACAATCTTGTGGGCGTCGTTACGCTGGACCGGAACGATTTCCTCGATCTTGCGGTCCGCATCGAACACAACCTTGGTTTCCGTGGTTTCGAAATCGATGGCACCCCGCTCGGTTCGGGCCTTGCGCAGCAACTTATAGAGGTTGTAGAGGTTGTGCAGGTGCGGCAGCACGTGGGCGTACTGCTCCGAAAGCCTGTAGCCCGGTTCGGAATCCGGCCGCTCCAGCATGTCGCTGACCTTGTTGTAGGTCAGCCGCGCATGGCTGTGCATCACCGCCTGGTAGAAGGTATAACCACTGACGGCACCTGCCGCGCTGATGGTCATGTCCGCCACCATGCACAACCGATCCACGCCCGGGTTCAGCGAACACAGGCCATTGGACAGCTTTTCCGGGAGCATGGGCACGACGTGATCCGGGAAATACACGGAGTTGCCGCGGTTGATCGCCTCTTCATCCAGCGGCGTGTCGGGGCGCACGTAGTGGGACACATCCGCGATCGCCACCAGCAAGCGGTAGCCTCCGCGTGGACGTGGCTCACAGTAGATGGCGTCATCAAAATCCCGCGCGGTTTCATCATCAATGGTCACCAGGCGCAGGTTGCGGATATCCACCCGGTTCTGCTTATCCTTCTCAGTGACCTCCTCGGGGATCTCCGCCGCCTGCTCACCCACCGCCGGCGGCCAGCTATGGGGGATATCGTAGGAGCGGATCGCCACATCGATTTCCATGCCCGGCGCCATGTGCTCGCCAAGCACTTCCACTATCTTGCCTGTGGGCTGGGTGCGCACCGTGGGCTGACGCAGGATATCCACCACCACGTACTGGCCATGCCGCGCTTCGTTAATGTGTTCAGCGGGAATCAACACTTCGTGATTGATGCGGGCATTCTCCGGAACCACGAAGGAAATGCCGCTTTCCTGGAACAGCCGGCCAACAGTCTGATGGGTACGATATTCCAGCACCTCGACGATCACACCTTCACGACGACCCCGGTCATCAACCCGGTCCACGCGAGCAGCAACCCGATCCCCATGGAAAACCTGGCGCATCTGGCGTGCTGTCAGGAACAGGTCTGACCCACCATCATCCGGTATCAGGAACCCGAATCCGTCCTTGTGCCCCGTTACGCGGCCTGTCACCAGGTCCGCCTCTTCGATGGGCAGGTAGGCACCACGGCGGTTGCAGATCAGCTGTCCATCGCGACACATGGCGATCAGCCGGCGACGCAGGGCTTCGATGCCCTCTTCGGACTGCTGCCCGAGCTCTTCACACAGGGTTTCGTGGGTGGCCGGCGCGCCCCTCTCTTTCAGATGCTCGAGGATAAATTCCCGGCTCTGGATGGGGTTGTCGTACTTGCTGGCCTCACGCTGTGCGTGTGGGTCATTATCTGTCTTTTTACTGGAAACCATTCGTATCCCTATCTCGATTTCCTGCCTGGAAATCATGCGTTATATAATGTTTGCCGAGGAGTATAACGCTGCCAACGCCTGCGTGCCTAACCGGCCACGAAAAAACAGGCACAAAAACCGGCATTGGCCGACAAAAAATGTTTGACAGCCTTTTTCCGAATGATTAAAGTACGCGCCATCGGTTGACGGCATTGCCCGCAACCGTGGCAGAAACACCGGAAATTCAACAAGGTAAAGCTGTTGAAACCCACCGGAAAAGCTGCAAATCACCTGCCGAGGTGGTGAAATTGGTAGACACGCTAGCTTCAGGTGCTAGTGGGGGCAACCCCGTGGAGGTTCAAGTCCTCTCCTCGGCACCACTTCCTCCCTCAGGAAGTGTTACGAATCCCGAACCTTTATAAGCACATGTCGCAGACGTTGTCCGGCAGACTGGCGTTATTCGGCAAAAACAGTACTGACTCCCCGGCTTTGGCCGAGGAGCGCCCTGCCTTGCCCCCTATTCCACCAACCCTGACAGATATTCGGACAGTCGTTGATAGGTGTAATTGACCCGGGCATACGCCGCCGAAGGCATCCTCTCGAACTCCCTTCCACAGACCCTGCTGCCACCGCGCCGGTTCAGGTAGGCAGTGCCGATCAGGTTGGGCTGCTCTTCCACGAATTCGTTTGACGTTTCGAAGGGGTAATAGAACGCCCAGTCAAAACCCTCGATATTGTTGACCCCAGTGGTGGAAGCCATGGCTGGATCCAGGAAGCCGAACCGGAGGGGGCGCAGGCGATCATTGCGATTGTCGAATTCCAGCGCCAGTGGGCTGAACCCGTCTGGCTGCGGAATACTTCCGGATACGGTGTAGGGTTGCTGGGCGGAAACCAGGAGCGCCGCGTCTGCATCGTCCGGATCAATAGCCGCATCGCAGGACTCTACATCACCAGAAAGCGTCATGATTTCTTCTTCAGTTTCGTCCACCGTGCGGGTAAAACCGAAGAAAGCGTCAGTGCCAAACTGATAGTCGGGTTCCAGCACTTCGGTTTTGTCTCCTGACGTTGCAATGAGCTCCTGGACCTGTGTATTCGCCATAGTCCACTCATAGCTGATCGCCGCAACGCCACCCAATGCCGATGATGACGCAAGCCCCGGATGACAGCCAGTGGTGGTTTCAAACGTCGCCCGGCGATTCTCCCAGTCGAATACCAGCCGCTCGTCCGGACCTTCATCCTCGTAGAAACCGGCACTTTCCTGAGACAGGGATATGCCCGGCATCCACTGTGTGCCGGTGTTCGCAATCTTGCCGCCGGCGTTGATCAGGCGGGCCATTTCCCTCAACGATGGCATCATGCAGCCGTGGGCCGTAATGGACGTAACCCGGCCATCCTCGGAGTAATCGAACACCAGTTCCGCGGACACGCCGAGATTGGACATGGAAGCAGGCAGTTCGCTGCCCTCGCCCCGCGCCAGAACCGTCTGTCGCTCCAGAATCACCGGATCCTCCAGTTCAATGGGCACCTCCGGCAACGCCAGCCCGTCGACATCCACATTTTCGTAGTTGCCCTGGGAGGCAGCTTCGTCCACTACCTTCACCACATCCAGCGCATTACGAACAAACGAGACACCCAGAAGGAATGCCGCGTCCTTGCTCAGAAAACGCTCGCGTCCGTCGCCGCCACGCAGCAGGCTGGCGTAGTCGTCCGGAAACTGGCTGGCCATAAAGCGGGCAAAGGCACGGGCATAGGCATGGGCCCGGTGATCTCCGGATTTCACGTAGTCACTGAGCAGATTCACATTCCCCAGTGCATCCGCCAGATCATTGGTGGTGGCCGTCAGATCCTGCACACCAATGACCCGGCGCTGGCGCACCAGCGTACTGAGGGGTGTGACATCACGAACCCCCGGAGGTGCGCTGAGCATGTAGGCGTCTTCCAGCACCACATCCCCCATGCGGGTTTGTTCAAGCGTCTGGCCCGGGAGAATGACAGCAAACAGCGGGAAATCCCGGGGGTCGATGTCCGGGGACACCGATGGATCCTGCACCAGCCCGGTGGTGTCGAGGGTGAACTTGCCGTCTTCACCCGTCATGGCGGTGGGCTCACCATTGGGCAGGGTAATTTCGGTGCCGGCACTGTTCTTGATGGTCATCGGCCCCGGGGTGTACTGGCTGTCGCCATCCATATCCAGCCACACCCGTGCATGACGCAGGTAGCCGTCTATAACCCTGCCAGTATAGGGCCTGGGCTCGCTGTAGTCCTGAGCGTCAAAATCGCGGCCATCCACCGGTGATTCGTCAGATTCCTCGCCGCATCCGGCCAGGGCAAGTGTAAACAGGGCAACTGAAATGGGGAGCAGGCGTTTCATTGCGGCAACCATTATCCTTGTTAGAGGTTGTGCCGCTACTTTAGGGGATGTTGCCGGGGTGAACCTTGATAGGTTTGGCAATTTGTAAACTTTGGTAACGAAAGCGCGCCGGCGGAGAGATTCCGGCGGCGCGCCGTCACTTCAGGCCAGGCTTTAAAACGAGCGTGCAACGATTTCCTTCATGATTTCGTTGGTACCGGCATAAATGCGCTGAACCCGGCTATCGGCCCAGGCACGGGCTATGGGGTACTCCCACATATAGCCATAGCCGCCATGAAGCTGGACGCACTCGTCCATGACTTTGCACTGCAGGTCGGTGGTGTGCTGTTTCAGCATCGCTGCTGTGGGAATATCCAGCTTTTTCTCCAGGTGCAGCTCCAAGCAGCGGTCACAGAACACCCGGGCTGCGGTAATTTCCGCTTTCATCTCCGCCATCTTGAAGCGGGTATTCTGGAACGCAATTACCGGTTTACCGAACGCTTTGCGCTCCTTGACGTAGTCCAGCGTCCACTGCCAGGCCGCCTCTGCTGCAGCCACGGCGGTCAAACCAACCTGCAGTCGCTCAGCCGGCAATTCCGCCATCAACTGGAAGAAGCCCTGGCCTTCCATGGAGCCCAGCAGTTTATCCGCCGGCACCTGGACGTCCTGGAAGAACAGCTCGGAGGTATCCTGGGCCTTCATGCCCACCTTGTTAAGGTTCTGGCCTTTCTCGAAGCCTTCCCAGGCGCTTTCCACCAGCAGCAGGCTGGTACCCTTGGCGCCTTCTTTGGGATCGGTCTTGGCCACGACAATGACCAGGTCCGCCAACTGGCCATTGGTGATGAAGGTTTTGGAACCGTTAAGCACGTAGTGATCGCCGGCCGCGTTCTTTACCGCCGTGGTTTTCACACCCTGGAGGTCGGAACCGGCACCGGGCTCGGTCATGGCGATGGCGCCGATCATCTCCCCGGTGGCCAGTTTTGGCAGGTAATACTGCTTCTGTTCTTCCGAACCGTAATTGAGGATATAAGGGGCGACGATATCGGAGTGCAGGGTCCAGCCGATGCCGGACAACCCGGCCCTGGACACCTCTTCCATGATAACCGCGCTGTAGCGAAAATCCGCCCCTACGCCACCATACTCTTCCGGCATGGTCGGGCAGAGAAAGCCCAACTCGCCGGCCTTGGTCCAGAGTTCCCGGCTGACCTGGCCGTCCTTTTCCCATTGTTCGTGATAGGGCGCCGCTTCCTGCTGCAGGAACTTGCGGACGGAATCCCGGAAACCTTCAAGGTCGGCATCGAAGAGTGTGCGTGGAATCATGGTGAACCTCGGTGAATGACTGTCTTGTGGTTGTCGTTCACCAAGTCTCGGGGGAGCGGCGTTTTCGCTCAATGATGAAAAGCATCAATCGGGCTGACCAAAACCATCGTCAATCGGGCTGTTTTGATTTGAGTCGTTCCTCACCCCAGCGTGGCATCAGATCCTGGGGCAGGCCCAGGTGGTCCAGCAGGCGGGCAACGATAAAGTCCACCAGGTCACTGACAGATTGCGGCTGATGATAAAACCCGGGGCTGGCCGGCATGATAACCGCACCCATGCGGGTCAGACGCAGCATGTTATCCAGGTGCACCTCGGAATAAGGCGCTTCCCGGGGCACCAGGATCAGTTGTCGGCGCTCTTTCAGGGCCACATCCCCGGCACGCTCAATGAGATTGTTGCTGGCGCCGGTGGCCAGTGCAGACAATGTGCCAGTGCTGCAGGGGCAAATCACCAGTGGGGCTTTCTCGCCTGAGCCGGATGCCGGCGGAGAAAACCAGTCCTCCCGCCCGAATACCAGCACCTGCCCCGGCCTGGCGCCCGCATAGCTGGTCAGCACCTCCTGCATGGCCGGCGTATTACCCGGCAGTTTCAGGTCGGTTTCGGTGGCAATCACCACCTGGGCGGCCTTGCTGACCATCACATGCACCCGGCAATCCGCTGCCACCAGGCATTGCAGCAGGCGAAGGCCGTACTGGGCGCCGGAAGCACCGGTAAAAGCCAGATTGATCACCCGCGGGTTGTCTGGTGCTGCTGTCATGCTGATGTTCCCTGACCGGTTTTACCTTCAAGTTCCGCAATCAGCTTCTGATGAATACCACCAAAACCGCCATTACTCATGATGACAATATGGCAGGGGCCGGAGACCTGTTCCAGAACCCTGCCAATCAGCGCTTCCACGGTTGACTCCACACAGTGACGCTCCGGCGCCTCCGCTGTGGCGTTATGGCCCTCAATCAACGCTGGCAACCAGTCCATCTGATTCAGGTTGGCCCAGATTACCCGGTCTGCCGCTGCGGCGCTGGGCAGCAGTGTCTGCTGGTGCACCCCTTGCTGCATGGTATTGGAGCGCGGTTCGATCAGGGCGAGGATGGTCTCCTCCCCCACTTTGTTGCGCAACCCTTCGAGGGTGGTGGTGATGGCTGTGGGATGATGGGCGAAATCGTCGTATATGTGGACTCCATCAATATCTGCCAGCAACTCCATCCGCCGTTTGACTCCGGAAAACCGGCACAATGCTGCCACGGCATGGTCCGGCGTTACCCCTACATGGCGGGCAGCGGCGATAGCTGCCAGGGCGTTACGAACGTTGTGCAGCCCCGTCTGCGACCAATTCACTGTCGCGACGGGCTGTTCGTGGTGAACCACCATGAACCGGCTGCCATCCTCGGCCAGCAACTCCGCCCGCCAGTCGGCCATATAGGGCACCTCACTGCCGACTGACGTGGCCTGAATGCTGGTCCAGCAGCCCATTTCCAGCGCCCTGTCGAGATGGGCATCCAGCGCTGGGCGCACGATCAGACCGCGGGAGGGCACAGTTCTGACCAGATGATGGAACTGGCGCTCAATGGCCTCCACGTTCTCGAAAATGTCGGCGTGGTCGAACTCCAGATTGTTGAGAATCAGGGTGTGAGGTCGGTAGTGAACAAACTTGGAACGCTTGTCGAAGAAGGCGCTGTCGTATTCATCCGCCTCGATCACGAAGAAATCGCTGTTACCCAGCCGGGCGGAGACCGGGAAGTCGTTGGGCACGCCGCCCACCAGGTAGCCAGCCTCGAAACCTGCCTGTTCCAGTATCCACAGCAACATGGCGGTTGTGGTGGTTTTGCCATGGGTACCCGCTACCGCCAATACCCAGCGATGACGCAACACTTCCCGCGCCAGCCATTCGGGGCCGGACATGTAGTCGATATTCTGGTTCAGGACCGCTTCCACTTCCGGATTGCCCCGGGACATGGCGTTGCCAATGAGCACCAGATCAGGTTCGGGTTTCAGGTTGTCGGGACGGTAACCCTCCATCAATCCGATGCCCTGGGCTTCCAACTGGGTGCTCATGGGCGGATACACGCCCTGATCGGAGCCGGTTACAATATGCCCCAGCTCTCTGGCCAGCACGGCCAGGCTGCCCATGAAGGTGCCACAGATTCCCAGGATATGAATATGCATTCGGTTGTCGACCTCTTGGATGAAACCTGCAAAGCGTCCCGTATAGAATGCGGGTCGTCAAGCGTTCGTTACGACCTTTGATGTCATGAAAAAAACCAGCGATTGGCGTATCATCTGCCGCATTCGATGAAACTGCAGGAGGCACTAGCCGGAAATGGCCATCAGAAACGCATTTTATGCCCAGTCAGGCGGTGTAACCGCCGTTATTAACGCCAGCGCCTGCGGGCTCATCCAGACCGCGCGCAAGCACCCGGACCAGATCGGCAAGGTCTACGCCGGGCGCAACGGTATCATCGGCGCCCTGAAAGAGGAGCTGATCGATACCAGCCTGGAAAGTGATGATGATATCCAGGCACTGATCCATACGCCAGGCGGTGCGTTCGGGTCCTGTCGCCACAAGCTGAAGAACTTTTCTGAAAACAGGCGCGAATACGAGCGTTTGATCGAAGTGTTCCGGGCCCACGACATCGGCTATTTCTTCTACAACGGTGGCGGCGATTCCCAGGATACCGCCTACAAGGTATCGCAGCTTGCCGAGAAGATGGGCTACCCGATTACCTGCATCGGCGTTCCCAAAACGGTGGACAATGATCTGCCCTTTACCGATTGCTGCCCCGGCTTCGGTTCGGTGGCCAAGTACATTGCCACATCCACCCTGGAAGCGAGCCTGGACATCCGCTCAATGTGCGAATCCTCCACCAAAGTGTTCATCCTGGAAGTGATGGGGCGCCATGCTGGCTGGATTGCCGCGTCTGGTGGCCTTGCCGGCAAAGGTGAAGGCGAACCGCCCCACGTCATTCTGTTCCCGGAAGTACCTTTTGAGCGGGAACGGTTCCTGGAGCGGGTGGATTTCTGCGTCAGGGAATATGGTTACTGTGTCGTGGTCGCTTCAGAAGGCGCCCAATATGAAGACGGCCGCTTCCTGGCCGACGCCGGCGCCAAGGATGCCTTCGGCCATACCCAGCTCGGAGGCGTAGCGCCGACCCTCGCCAATATGGTGCGCCAGGCGCTGGGTTACAAATACCACTGGGCGGTTGCGGATTACCTGCAGCGCAGCGCCCGCCATATTGCCTCGGCCACGGATGTCGAGCAGGCCTACGCAGTCGGCAAGGTGGCCGTGGAAATGGCCCTGGCCGGCAAGCAGGCACTGATGCCGACGATTGTGCGCGAGCAGTCACGGCCCTATCGCTGGCACATCGGCGAAGCCCCCCTGGCCGACGTTGCCAACCAGGAAAAGAAAATGCCGATCCACTATATTACCGATGATGGCTACGGCATCACCCAGGATTGCCGCGACTATCTCGAGCCTCTGATTTACGGCGAGAGTTTCCCGCCGTTTGACGACGGTTTGCCGCGGGTGGCGAAGCTGAAGAACCAATTGGTTGAAAAGAAGCTGAAGGCCGATTTCCAGATCTGATTGGCCCGCAGACAAAAAAGGCGCCCCGGTTACCCCCGGGGCGCCTTTTTTTTGGGTCACTGTTCAACTGGCCGTGGTACCGACCCGCTCCAGAAACCGGGAAAAATCGTCAAACCCGCCAACATGAACCTGGCCCACGAAAATCTGCGGTACCGTGTGAACCGGCTTGCCAATAGTTTTCGACAGATCCTCTTTGCTGATCCCCTCCTCGACGATGTCGACGTAGCGACAGGGGAGATCATTGATTTCGCAAAGCTGCCTTGCGCGCGTACAGAAACCACAGGAAGCACGGCCAAAAATAGTGACTTGCTCCATAATTCAACTCCTGATCCGGAAAATAGGCGGGCTTTCACAGCCTCGAACAAACGGCATTATGATCGCACGTTTGCTGAAAAATAAAATTGATGGGCTGAATGGTATCGATAGTAACAGACGATACAGGTCAGGTTTTAAGGCGACTCAGCTCGGAATCCAGCGCCCGCACCTGTTCATCCAGCGAGCGCCCGCTTCCACTCACTCTTTGCGCGAGGGCTCGCAGATCGTTAGCGGCGTCGCCAATACGGGTCAGGTTTTGATTGATTTCCTCACTGACAGAGCTCTGTTCCTCCGCCGCGGTAGCCACGTGGGTAACGTGCTCAACAATGGTGGCAATACGCTCTACTACCGAAGCCAGGGAATGGTCTGCCTCACGGGTTCCTTCAACGGCCCGGGTAGCCCGGTCAACACCACTCCGGATAACGGTGACGGCACCACTCACATCACTTTGCAGGCCATCAATCATCTGGCTGATCTCGTCGGTCGACTCCCGGGTGCGGGACGCGAGGGTTCTTACCTCATCCGCCACCACGGCGAAACCGCGGCCCTGTTCTCCTGCCCGCGCTGCCTCTATGGCCGCATTCAGGGCTAACAGGTTGGTCTGTTCGGCAATACCGCGGATAACCTCGATAATCCGGTTAATTTCCTCACTACGGGTGGCAACATGGCTGATAGCCGTACTCGCCTCGTCCATATCGCCGGCAAGTGCGCTGACACCCTCCAGGGCTGATGTCAGCGTGTCCTGGGTAAAGCGCACGCCGTCCTGGGCCATTTGCGCATTTTCTGCCGCTTCACCGGCGAATCCGGCCACTTCGCCGGCAGCCGCGGACATCTCGTTCATGGCAGCAACAACACTCTCGATATCCTGATGCTGACGCTCGGTCTGGTCATCGGTTTCCCCGGCAATCACGCCCACATCCGCCGCCTGCTGGCTAACCTTGCCGTTGACCTCTTTCAGATCGTTGATCATTTCCCGGAGCCGGCCAAGGAAGGTATTAAACCCACCGGCAAGCTCGATCAACTCCGCATGGGTTTCAATATCCAGCTCGCGGGTCAGATCCCCCTCTGCACTGGCCAGGTTTTTCATACGGTCGCGGATCTCATTGAGCGGTTTGGTAACCGAGCGCACCAGTACCACCAGAACCACAATTGCAAGGATCGATACCAGCACACCCACCATGGTCTGTCGCCCGGCCGTGGTGCTCACCTCACTGGACAGCAGCCCGGTAATCTCGGCCACATCCGCCAGTGCAGTTTCCCGGGGCAGTTCGATCAGCAGCGACCATTCGGTATCCGGCAGGTCGATCTCGATAGGGTAGGACACGGCCAGCGTCTCCCCGTCATCGTAGGTGCCATCACCACGATGCAGAGCGGTGTATTGGTCTGCCTGTTGTGGCAGTGCTTCCGAGAGTGGCCGGCCCAGGTAATCATCGTAGTGACTGGACGCAGCGATCAGGCCCTTGTTGCTGAGCAGAGTGACCCGCGATTCACCGTCGTAGAGCTCACGACTGACGTTCTGGACGGTTTGCTGCAACGTGGACAGGTTGATATCAACCCCTGTCACACCGGCGAACTCGTCGTCTTTGAGAATGGGCATCACCAGGCTGGTCATCAGCTCGGAATAGCCCTCTTCGATTTCATATTCGTAGGGCTCCATGATGCAGGGCTTTCTGGCATCCCTGGAGCACAGGTACCATTCCGCCTCGCGAATCCCGAACTCGTTGCGAGTCTCCAGGTACTTTATCGCCGGATCTTCCGTGCGACTGAACGTCACATCCCCTTCCGGCGCGCGATAGTAATAGATCTCCAGGGTGCCTTCGTCACTGCTGTGCTCTTCCACACCACCGGTAAAATAGCGGTCCTGGCCATCATAGGCATCGGGCTCGAACTGGGCGTAGATTGAGCTGAGGCTGTCCTGCTCTTCCAGAATAGCCCCGATGGTTTCCTGAAGGTCAATACGGCTGATTCGCCCGGAGCTGTCGGCCTGGATGTTCCGGCTGATCACATTGCGAACCACTTCCGGCGTCCGGTAGGCTGTCGCAAACATGCCGCTGACCAGCTCTCCATACTTGCCGGCCGTTGCACTCAGCCGCTCGACGGCCATACTCTGAACCGTTTCACGGGTTTCGGAGGTGATTCTTTGCTCCATTTGTCCCAGGGACAGCTGCGCCGTCACCACGATACTGATGCCCATAACCAGCAGAAGGGAAATCACAAGGGCGTAGAGCTTGAAGCGAAGTGACAGCTTTCTCATTGGTACAACAACCTGTCTTGGTGAGGAGAAATATTGGCCTATCTTACCCTTTTCATGACCGCCCTCGCTGCCGCAACACTGTTGCCGGCGTACTCGGAAATACTGCTTGGCGGCATGGTCACACAAGGTTATTCGCTCTGGTGGATCTGGTTCTGGGCCACCGCCGGCAATACCCTGGGTTCAGTCGTCAATGGGGTTATCGGCCGGCAGGTGGATCGCTTTAAGCACAAGCGCTGGTTTCCGGTGACGGAAAACCAGCTTGAGAAAGCTCGCACCCAGTTCAACCGTTACGGGCAGTGGTCACTGCTTATGGGCTGGTTGCCTATCGGCGGCGACGCGCTGACTCTCGTGGGAGGCATCATGCGCGTGCCCTGGCTCAATTTCGTGGTGCTGGTGGGCATTGGCAAGGGAATCCGCTATGCCTTGGTGATATGGCTGGTACTGGAGGCATCCGGTGTCCCCGGGTCACCGTAGAGGTAGTCCCGCAGCAGATCCTCACCATTGAACTCGGCATTGAGCACCGCAATGAAGGTATAGACACCAATCAGCTTACGATTGAGAAAGACAAATTCCTTTGGCGGAACCTTGAAGTAACGGCTGATGGCGGACCGTGCCGCCTGACGGGCAACCCGGGACGGCAGGTCGCTCTGTTTCCAGCGATATTCGCCCTTGTCGTTTACGGCGTAATCCGGCCAACTGCTCCTGTCCCGTGACAGGGGTTCCAGCACCGACATGCAGACGGCACCAAACTTTTCCAACACGTCTGCTGGCCAGTCCACGCTCATGAAACGGAGCTTCACACCACCATCAATGACGGCCTCCAGGTCACCCTCGTAGGAGGCCCGGATCATCTGGATAACCGGGTCGAGAAACTTTGCCGAATAGGACTGAACCGCACCGAAATCCAGCAATACGATCTGGTCATGCTGGCTGTCGGCACCATTCTCGCCGGCAATGCGGATGCGATAGTTGCCAAAGTTGGGGTCGGTCTGGATTTCACCCCAGACGAACAGTTCCCTGAAGAACAACTCCAGCGCCGCCCTGCCAAGTTCACTGCGGCGCTCCAGAGACAGCTCCCTGACTGCCACAGAACTGACCGAATGGCCCTGCTCGTAGGTGGAGGCGATAACGTGAGCCGTGCAGTATTCGTCCAGGACCCGGGGCACCACAAAGCGCGGATCGTCCAGCAGCATCTGACGGAATTTCTCCGTGGTGCGGGCCTCAAGGCGATAATCGACCTCCCGGTGCATCATGTCCCGCACTTCTTCCAGCCAGTCATCAAATTCCGGGCCAAACGACACCAGGCGTGCCACCTTGAGCAGCTGGGCTACCGAGTTCAGATCACTGTCTACAGCCTCATCAACGCCAGGGTACTGAACCTTGAGCACCAGCTCGAGCCCGTCACTGCGCCGCCGGGCACGGTGAACCTGGCCAAGGGAGGCAGCGCCGATCGGGTCAGGATCTACCTCCAGTTCCGCCAGCCGGTCAGCACCCAGCTCGTCTTTCAGTACACGCTCAATGGCGGACCACTCCAGCCAGGTGGTCTGGTCTTCCAGGGTATGCAGCGCTTCGGTCACTTCCTCTGGCAGGAAGTGCTCGCCGTACAGAGCCATTACCTGTCCGATCTTGACCACACTGCCTTTCAGCTTACCGAGCTCGTCCACCAGAAATTCGGCCTGGCTGGACAGCATCTTGCGATGTCTGGCATCCCGTTTGTCCTTGCTGCCAAACCAGTTGGTGGCCATATGGGACGCCATGCGTGTACCGGCAAACAGCCCGGCCCTTGTGAGGGTAAGCCGGCGCTCAAAGCTTCCGGTCTTGATACGTGCAACGGAGTTGTTCCTGGATCTGGATGCCATCAAAAACCTGCCCGGTTCAGTAAGTGTTGGCGCTATAGGCCATCACAACCATTATACGGATACCTCTACGCTCAAACCTAACCGATGCGCCATCAAACCCATGGCCGTGAGGCCAATGTAAACGCCCTGCCTCCTGTTTACTCATGGAGTCTGGAAACGGTTTACGTTTTTACACAGATCCTGCCTTTAAAGGCGTTTAGTATTGAGCGCAGGCCCTGAAGCCCTCGCTCATAACCAAAAACAACAAGACCATCATAATGACACAAACGACCAGCAGAACATCAGACACCCAGCTGTCGCAGTTCCGGGTTAAGGGCGAAATCCCGGTTCCCATGCTGATCGGCTGGCTGACACTGGCTGCCATCCCTATCCTTCTGTTGTTTGCCTGGCGCTCGCTGGATCGCGGTTTGGCAGGCTCTGCCACCATTCTCATCGTTTTTGCGGCCCTGCTCAGCATCAACGGTATTGTCTATCTTGCCAGCCATAACAGTACCCTTCAGCGCCGTGGCTTCATTACTGTTATCACGGTGCTGTTTACCTACCTGGCTGTCAACGCGATAGAGGACGGCTCCGCCATTATATGGCTGTTTGCCTATCCGCCGATCATCTTTTACATCAGTGAGGCAAGAGTCGGCGTGATTGCCTGCGCGGGAGGCCTGACAGCAGTAGCGCTTCTGTTCAGCCCGTTGGGAGACATGGCGTTCAATTCTCCCTACAGCACCAGCTTTCGCCTGACCATGCTGGCTGTTCTGGGCTTCGAAATGTCCACCTGCTATGTGCTGGATCAGAGCCGGCGTCGGAGCAAACTGGGGCTACTCAAACTGGCAGCGGAATTCGAGTATGCGGCAAAACACGATGCACTGACCGGGCTGGCGAACAGGCGCGAGGCCCATGAGCAACTGGAGGCCGAATATCAGCGCTATCTTCGCAACGGGCGCCCGTTTTCAGTCCTGCTGATGGACATCGATCTGTTCAAGTCCGTAAACGACAAATATGGTCATCATGTGGGCGATCAAACCATCATCATGGTCGCCCGTACGCTGCAGGAACAATGCAGGAAGGTGGATACACTCTCACGCTGGGGTGGCGAGGAATACCTCGTGCTCTTGGCGGAAACGGATACCGCTGAAGCCGTCCAGACGGCCCATCGAATACGCCAGACGATTGCGTCAACACCGGTGAATGCCGATGGCCAGAGCATCAACACCACGATCAGTATTGGCGTGGCAACCATCCAGGGATCGGAGTCCGTTGACCGCCTGCTGCAACGGGCCGACGAGGCGCTGTATCGCGCCAAGACCCTGGGCCGCGATCAGGTGTGTGATTCCGGGGGGCACTAAGGAATACGGCGAATTCTGCCGTGGCCCAGACTGGCGGCAAGTTCGCCAGACAGAATGGTTGTGATATCGCTGATGTCCACGCCCGGAGCAAAGTCACGGATCTGGCACATAGACATGCCCGCGTAACCACAAGGATTGATACGACGAAACGGCTCCATATCCATGGACACATTCAGCGCCAGACCGTGGAAGGAGCATCCCCGCTTCACTCGCAGGCCAAGAGAGGCAATCTTGGCCCCATCAACGTAAACACCCGGAGCATCAGGCCGCGGTGAGGCGGAAATCCCGAACGTGGCGAGGGTCTGGACAATCGACCGCTCGATCACATCCACCAGCGCACGCACGCCGAGCTTGTGCCTGGTCAGGTCAATCATCAGGTAAACCACCAGTTGCCCGGGCCCGTGATAAGTTACCTGCCCGCCCCGGTCTACCTGAACGACCGGTATGTCGCCCGGTGCAAGAATATGCTCGGCCTTTCCTGCCTGGCCCTGGGTGTACACCGGTGGGTGCTCCAACAGCCAGATTTCATCCGGCGTTGAAGCATCCCTGTCGGCGGTAAAGGCTTTCATCGCCTCCCAGGTTTCCAGATAAGGCTGTTCTCCCAGTGTACGAACAATCAATTCGTCCATCTGGTCACAGCACCATATGGACCCGGCCACTGGCCTTGAGCTCTTCAAACAGGGCTTTGAGCTGCGGCTCACCCGTGGCGACGATGGTCAGGTTGACCGAGGAAAAGCGCCCCCCGCTGCTGTCTCTGACAAACACATCCTTTTCGGAAAGTCCTGGTGCGTGCTGCTCGACGACTTCCACCACAAACTCCACAAAGTCCGGAGCGGAATCCCCGATGACCTTGATCACATAGTCACAGGGGAACTCGATTTTGGGTGCCTTCGGCTCATTCATCGCGGATCTCTCCCAGGCGCACCGGCCATTAGTCGAACAATTGCATAAAGAATAACTTGATGGCGTCCCATATGCGCTTGAAGAATCCACCTTCGGGCACATCACTGAGGGCAAGTACCGGCTGGTCAACCAACACTTCGTCGTCCAGCTTCACCGTCACCCGTCCCAGCTCGTCCCCTTTGGACACAGGCGCCTTGATCACGGAATCCATTTCTACCGTGGACTCCAGGGAATCACGGGAGCCCCGCGGAATGGTCACGTGAACGTCCTTCATGAGACCCACCGACAGGCTGTCACTCTCACCACCCCAGACCTTTGCTTCTAGCAGCTCCTGGCCATTACGGAACAGACGCTCTGTCTGGTAATAACGGAAGCCATAATTGAGCATTTTCTGGACTTCCTGGGCGCGGGCGGCTGTGCTGTCGGTGCCCATAACCACCGCAATCATGCGGGTATCATTTCGCTTGGCTGACGCCACCAGACAGTATCCCGCCTCTTCTGTATGGCCGGTTTTCAGACCGTCGACACTGTCATCACGCCACAACAGGCTGTTGCGGTTAGGCTGGCGTATATTATTGAAGGTGAAGTGCTTTTGCGCGTACAGCGGATAGTTTTCCGGGTAATCATTAATGATCGCCTTGGCCAGCAGAGCGAGATCGTAGGCGGTCGAGAAATGATCCTGGGACGGTAACCCGGTGGCGTTAGCAAAACTGGACTCATTCATCCCCAGAATCTGCGCCTGCTGGTTCATGATATCAACGAAGGCATCCTCGCTACCGGCAACGAACTCCGCCAGGGCAACGGAGGCGTCGTTACCCGACTGGATAATGACGCCCTTCAGCAGATCCTCCACAGACACCTGGGTTCCCTCCTGCACAAAGGTGCGCGAACCTTCGGTGCGCCAGGCGTTGACGCTGATGGGTACCATGTCGGACATAACGATACGCCCCTCATCCAGCTCCCGCTCAACGATATAGGCGGTCATCATCTTGGTCAGGCTCGCAGGAGGCAGACGCTCATGGCTGTTTTCCTCCATGATGATCCGCCCGGACAGCGGGTCCATCAGAATGTAGGAGCTAGCACCGATCTGAGGCGGCGACGGGATCAGCACAGACTGTGCCGCAGCAGGCATTGCTGTCAGCAGGGCCAACATGAGAACAGCGGTACAGGCGCGGAATACGTTGTTTATTACCATGGGTCCATTCAATATCTAGTGGGTGACTGGTTCAGTGTGTATCGGTCAGCAATATTGACTGACCGAATCCTTGGTTTTCAAGCAGACTCTGGGTTCTAAGAGCCTCATCTTCATCCCTGAACGGCCCTACCTGAACCCGGTGGAAGCGGCCTGAAGCCGTTTCTATTTCCCTGACCCGCATGGGGTTTGCAACAGCCCGCCGGGCGCGGTCCATAAGAGCCTCGGCAGGATTACGCTGGCTGAACGAACCGAGCTGCACGAACAAAGCCTCGTTGCCGGTTCCCGGGTCAGCCAGGCGCTCGGCATCAACCGGCGCCCCTGCATCAGGGAAGGGCTTGCCAGCGAGTGTCATCGAGCCATCCGGTTTCACCGTGATAGCTGCCACCTCTACCCTGGCGGTGCCCCTGCCCTGGTAGCCCAGTTTCTTGGCGGCAGCGTAGGAAAGATCGATCAGGCGATCACCGTGGAAAGGGCCGCGGTCATTCACCCTCACAATCACGGAACGGCCGTTATCAAGATTGGTAACGCGGGCGTACCCCGGAATCCTCAGGCTCTTGTGGGCCGCCGTCATCTCATACATGTCAAACACCTCACCGTTGGAGGTGTTATGACCATGGAATTTCTCGCCATACCAACTGGCCGTGCCCCGCTGGACATAACCGTCATTGCTCTCCCGAACCCAATATTCCTTGCCCCAGACGTTGTAGGGGGATTTGTTACCGGCTCTGCGGGGTTCTTCATAACGGGGCTTCGCATCTTGCAGGCCGGATGCATCAAAACTGCCAGTTGGCGCCCTGTCCTGAGACAAGGTGTACCTGGAGGAATGATCCGGTTCCGGTGATGAAGCACATCCCGCCAGAACCAGGGCTCCGGCGATAACCAATAAGAAAGTGCGTGTGATCACGAGTTATTATTCACCCCGTTCTGTTTTTCTGGCTGACTGGCCTGTTCGCTCAGTGCATTGGCCAGCTGGAATACAGCCATGGCGTAAAGATGACTGTGATTGTAGCGGGTTATCACATAAAAGTTATGGTATGTCAGCCACAGCTCAGGGCCATCGGCACCAGCAAGGCGGATTGCCCTTGCTTTTGCATCAGCAGCCACATCGGCTTCGGGCGACAACCCGGCCTGCCGATAGTCATTGACTGTGAGGGTCGGCCTCAGTTCCCCTGTCAGCATTGGTGAGCCTTCCGGCAGGCTGTTGTGCATACGCTCTGCCACCGGCGCTCCCTGCCTCCAGTGATGGGCGCGAAAATAATTGGCCACACTGCCAATCGCGTCAACCGGGTTGTTCAGGATATCGGCTACGCCATCGCCGTCGAAATCAATAGCGTAGTGACGGTAGCTGCTGGAGATAAACTGACCATACCCCATTGCCCCGGCATAGGAGCCGGTAAGTTCTTCCGGATCAAAACCCTGCTCGCGGGTCATCAGCAGATACTGCACCAGTTCACTGCGAAAAAAACGACTCCGCGGGGGGTAATCGAATGCCAGGGTGGCCAATGCATCCAGCACCCTGTGGTTGCCCTTGTACGTGCCATACCAGGTTTCCACACCAATGATCGCGGCAATGACCGATGCCGGCACCCCGTATTCATCTTCAGCCCGCTCGAATGCCTCTCGATACTGACTGAGAAATTCCACGCCCTGATCAATTCTTTCCGGACGGATAAAAATCTTGCGGTACTGGTGCCATTCCAGTGTTTTTTCAGCTGGCCGGCTGATGGACTCCAGTATCGAATCCTTGCGTTCGGCGGTTTCCAGTAATGCTTTGACCCGGCTCGCCTCGAAGCCGTAACGCCCCGCCATCTCGCGAATAAAAGCCTGGCCCTCAGGTGTTTTGTCGTACTGCGCCGATGCCAGCGCCGGCATGACCAAAACAACGACCACCACAAGTGCGTTACGCGCCCTGTTAATGACTGCTTTCATGAAACTCCCTGCAAGGATGAGGCTACCAAGATTACCACGACGACCCGCGAAGCAACCATTACCCGGCGTCCATGCTGGTACGGGACCATCAGGCACTGATCATACGCCTGTGGGTCTGGATGGACATAAGCACTCCAAAGGCCGCCATAAGCGTAACACTGGAGGTTCCGCCATAGCTGACAAGCGGCAACGGAACCCCAACCACCGGAAGCAGCCCGCTGACCATCCCGACATTGACAAACACGTAGATGAAAAAGGTCATGGTCAGCGCTCCGGCGAGCAGGCGGCTGAAAGAGTCCTGAGCCGTGGCGGCAATATACAGACAGCGCAGGATTATCAGCATGTAGAGCACCAGCAGCGTCAGCATACCGACGAAACCGAACTCCTCCGCCAGAACCGCAACGATGAAATCCGTATGGCTTTCCGGCAGAAACTCCAGATGGGACTGGGTTCCCTGAAGCCAGCCCTTGCCGTCCATGCCACCGGACCCGATCGCGGTTTTCGACTGAATGATATTCCAGCCGGCACCAAGGGGGTCGCTCTGAGGATCAAGCAGGGTCAACACACGCTGTTTCTGATAATCCCGCATCACGAAGAACCACATCAATGGCGCGGCCACAGAAACCATGGCAAAAAAGGCCCCGATCAATCGCCAGCTGATCCCCGCAAAGAAAACCACAAAGATGCCTGCAGCCCCGACCAGCAGGGAGGTACCAAGGTCCGGCTGCAGGATGATCATCGCCATGGGCACCAAGGCGATCAAAAGCGCTACAGCCACGTGGCGAAGGCGCGGTGGCAGGTAGTGGCGCGACAGATACCAGGCCGCCATCATCGGCACCACCAGTTTCATCAACTCAGAGGGCTGGAAGCGGGGTAACCCCGGTATCGCCAACCAACGTTGCGCTCCCTTGGCGCCCACCCCCACCAGCAACACCGCAGCCAGGCCGGCAATTCCCGCGGCAAACAGCCAGGGCGCCCAGCGCCTGAAGACAGAAGGGTCAAGCTGGGCAAAGACCAGCATCACCACCAGCGCCACGCCCATACGAACACCCTGGGCCTTGACCACCGCCATATTCTGGTCGGCCCCGCTGTAGAGCACCACCAGCCCGCCGGCGATAAGCGCCAGCAAAAGCAACATCAGCACCGGATCTATGTGCAAAAAAGACCAGATGCCCCGTGGGCCAGAGAGTGGATGGCGCAACGACTCATTGAACATGCTTCCGGCCGCCATCAGTGGGAAGCCCCCTCTGATGAACCCACAACCAGCGCCTCTCCTTCTTCGGGGAAGCCCAGCAGCCAGGCGTCAAACATTGCCCGCGCCACGGGTGCCGCAGTACCGCTGCCACTGCCGCCATTTTCCACGATCACGGAAACTGCAATCTGCGGGTCATCCACTGGCGCAAAACCCACGAACAGGGCATGATCCCGCAGACGCTCCCGAATCTCCTCCTCGTCGTACTCTTCGTCCTCAGCAAGACTGAATACCTGGGCAGTGCCGGTTTTGCCAGCCATGCGATACGGCGCACCCTTCGCCGCACCGCGAGCGGTTCCCTTACTGCCGTGCATCACTTCCGCCATGGCTTCCACGACATACTCCCAATCCTCAGAGTTCTCAAGCTCGATGGACTGGTGATTGCCGGTAGGCAGCACATCATCGATCGATCGGTCGCCCTTGATATCTTTCAGCAATCTCGGCTCGGACCAATTCCCACGGTTGGCGAGTACCGAGGTCGCGGTTGCCAGTTGTAATGGTGTTGCCAACATGTACCCCTGCCCGATGCCGAGGTTTACCGAGTCACCCGGATACCAGGGCTCACTGTGAACGGCTCGCTTCCAGTCCCTGGATGGCAACAGCCCACTCAAGGCCCCGGCAACATCCAGGGTCGCATCTTCGCCGAACCCGAACTCCGAGAGGTACTGATGCATGGTGTCAACGCCCATGGCCACGGCTGCTTCGTAAAAATAGATGTCGCAGGATTCAGCCACCGCCGCCGTGAGATCAACCCAGCCGTGACCACCCCGCTTCCAGTCTCGCCAGGGACGCCCGCCAGGAGTCAGCCGGAAGTATCCGGGGTCCCATATGGTCTTGTCCCGGGTTACAGCACCGCTGTCGAGAGCCGCAACAGCGAGCATGGGCTTGAGTGTCGAGCCCGGAGGGTATTGGCCACGCAGGGCCCGGTTGAAGAGTGGTTTATCGACACTCTTGCTGAGCTCACGATACGCCTCAACACCAATGCCGGTTACAAACAGGTTGGCGTCGAAACCGGGAACACTCGCAAGGGCCAGAATTCCCCCGGTGGAGGGTTCAATCGCGATAATGGCGCCACGCCGGCCATCCAGCAGTTCATGTGCCAGCTGCTGGAGCCGTAAATCCATGTGCAGCCGGATGTCCTCGCCGGGTACGGGATTCTCCCGCTCAAGCACGCGCAAAGTCCGGCCCCGCGCGTTGGTCTCCACATGCTGGTAGCCGACACGTCCGTGCAGGAGCTGTTCGTAGAATCGCTCCACACCGGACTTGCCAATATAGTTGGTACCCGCATAGTTAACCGGATCAATACGCTGCAGCTCCTGCCGGTTGATCCGGCCCACATAGCCGAGGGCATGGGCGGTCAGCTCACTGTGGGGGTAGTAACGCACCAGCTCGGCGGACACCTCAACACCGGGCAATTCATGGCGGTGGACCGCCAGGCGCGCAATTTCCTGCTCGTTGAGATCGTAACGCAGGGGGAGCTCCTGGAACGGACGACGGGGCTCAAGGAGCCGCCGGTGGAACCGCTCCATATCCTCCTCGGAAATGCTGAGCATGCCCTGAAGTTTGGCGAGGGTCTGTTCCATGTCGCCGACGCGCTCGGGCACCAGCGTGACGCTGAATACCGGGCGATTTTCGGCCAGCAGCACATCGTTACGGTCGTAAACCAGCCCCCTGGGCGGAGCTACGGATTGCACCTGGACACGGTTTTTGTCGGAGAGGGTGGTGTAAATGTCGTGTTCAACAACCTGCAGCTGATACATCCTGGCAATGAGCAGGCTCAGCAATACGAACACCAGTAACAACATCACCACGGTGCGCCGCTGGAAAAGGCGCCGTTCGGCTGCAGTGTCTTTGAATTCGCCCCAGGGCATATCAGTTTCCTAGGCCCGGTGGTATGGGTGATTACGGGTGACGGACCAGGCCCGGTAGAGCTGCTCGGCTAGCAGGATGCGCACCAGCGGATGTGGCAAGGTCAGAGATGACAGTGACCATAACTGATCAGCTCTGGCCCGGCAGGCGTCGGCAAGACCATCGGGGCCACCGACAAGGAAGCTGACGTCCTTGCCATCCTGCTGCCAGTTTCCAAGCTGGCTGGCGAGTTTTTCAGTGGACCAGTTGCGACCACCCACTTCCAGCGCAACAACGTGGTCGCGGGGGCCCACAGCAGACAGGATCGAATCCGCCTCTTTCTGCATCAACCGCGGGATATCCGGATTTTTGCCACGATGAGCCATCGGTATCTCCACCAGCTCAACGGGCAGTTCCGGCGGCATCCGGCGGGCATACTCGTTAAAGCCCTGGCTGACCCACTCGGGCATTTTCTGCCCTACACAGACCAGACGTAACCGCATGACTATTCGCTACCTGCAGCACCCAGATCCGGAGCATCACGCCAAAGGCGCTCAAGATCATAAAATTCACGGGTTGCCGGCATCATGACGTGAACCACCACATCACCAAGGTCAACCAGAATCCAGTCGCTGGCGTTAGCACCTTCCACATTACTGGCTTTGACTCCCTGATCCCTCGCTTCCGACAACACCGAATCCGCCAGGGATTTCACATGCCGGTTAGAGGTTCCGGAAGCCAGCACCATGTAATCCGTGACACTGGTTCTTCCCCTGACATCAATAATGCTCACGTCCTGCGCCTTGACGTCCTCAAGCGCACCCACGACCAGTTCTTTCAGTTGCTCAGCCTGCATAATCACCCTGTTGGCGGGCAGCGGCGAAGGCGGCCACCCGAAAAGTCATATTCAGACGGGATTGTAGCACTAAAAGTTCCCGTCAGGTCACGCGCCGTAGAGTCCCTGGCGACGAATTTCCCACCATACGCTGTCAGGCAGGAGATACCGGGGCGAGCGCCCCGAGAGAATCCGGTCGCGAATGCCCGTTGCCGAGATGTCCAGCAAGGGCGGATCCAGTTCCAGGATATGGCCACAGGGGGCGCCGTAGAGCGCCTCCACCCCGCTGACGGAGCGCTCCTCAAGCAAGCGTGCCGGAGCGCTGCCCGGCTCCAGGCCGGGCCCCGGTCGTTGCACCACCACAATGTGCGCCAGCTCAGGAATGCGCTGCCATTCCTGCCAGCGGTCAAAACCGGCAAAGGAGTCAGTGCCCAGAACCATCGTCAGCGGCTGCTCCGGACCCAGCTCCGCACGGACCTGGCGCAGAGTTTCTGCCGTATAGGAGGCGCCACCGCGCCCCAGCTCCCGTTGATCCAGCGTCAGCCCGGGCTCATCGGCAATGGCCAGTTCCAGTAGCGCCACCCGTTGCTCGCTGGTTGCGCCGGGAGCCTCCCGGTGAGGAGGCACGTGACAAGGCATCAGCGACACCTCGGGCACGCCCAGCCGCTCCCGAAGCTCGACTGCCAGGCGCAGGTGGCCGTGATGGATGGGGTCGAAGGTACCGCCGTAGATGACATGCATGCAGAATCAGGTCCGGATGTGGCCATCGCCGAACACCACGTATTTCTGTGATGTCAGGCCTTCAAGGCCGACAGGGCCCCGGGCGTGGATCTTGTCCGTCGAGATGCCGATTTCCGCACCCAGGCCGTATTCAAAACCGTCAGCGAACCGGGTAGAGGCATTCACCATGACCGAAGCGGAATCCACTTCCGTCAGGAATCGCCGTGCCCGGGTGAAATTCTCGGTGATGATACTGTCGGTGTGTTGCGAGCTGTAGCAATTGATATGGGCAATGGCGCCATCCAGTCCGTCAACAACCTTAACCGCGAGAATCGGGGCCAGATATTCGGTTGCCCAGTCTTCTTCTGTGGCAGCAGCCACATCCGGCAGAATTTGCACGGTCTGCTCACAGCCCCGGAGCTCGACGCCCTTCTCGCGAAACGCCTCCGCCAGCAACGGCAGGATGTCGCTGGCAATTTCCTGATCCACCAGCAGGGTTTCCATGGTATTGCAGGTACCGTAACGCTGGGTCTTGGAATTGAGAGCGACCGCCAGAGCCTTCTCCGGGTCTGCGTGGCTGTCGATATACACATGGCAGATGCCGTCCAGATGTTTGATCACCGGAACACGGGCATCACGGCTGATTCGCTCGATCAGGCCTTTGCCACCCCGGGGAACAATCACGTCGACAAACCGGGGCATGGTAATCAGCTCGCCCACGGCCGCCCGATCGGTAGTTTTGATGACCTGAACGGCATTCCCCGGAAGCCCTGCGTCTGACAATCCCCTGGCGAGGCACTCTGCGATAGCCTGATTGGAATGAATCGCCTCGGAGCCACCCCTAAGAATGGTGGCATTACCGGATTTGAGGCACAAGCTGGCTGCCTCTACGGTCACGTTGGGCCGCGACTCGTAAATAATGCCGATCACCCCAAGCGGCACCCGCATGCGCCCTACCTGTATGCCGGACGGACGGTAGGTCATGTCGGTAATCTCACCGATCGGATCCGGCAGGGAGGCTACCTGGCGAAGCCCCTCGATCATTGCATCAATGCGTGCCGGTGTCAGTTCCAGCCGGTCCAGCATGGCGTCATCAAGACCGCTACTACGGCCATGCTCCAGATCCCTGGCATTTGCCGCAGCCAGTTCATTCCTCGAGGCATCCAGTGCTTCCGCCGTTGCCAGCAACGCCTGATTGCGAACCGCTGTTGTGGATCGGGCTACTGCGGTGGCGGCTTTCCGTGCCTGCTGCCCCACATCAGCCATGTAAACTGCAATATCCATCCGATTACCTTTAGATTTTTGAACCGATTGTATGAATCAGGGCCTAACTTTACCTTTCCCGTTTCAAGTGCGCATCCCAAGCGATTATTATACCGCCCTGACACAGGTTATTACGCGGGTCATTGAACAGTACCTGCTGTATGCTTTGACAACACGGACGCCCGGGAGAGGACGGAAAACATGGCCCAGATGGCCGAAAAATTCCTGCTAAGCCGACTATCGAGAACAGGATTCCTGATCCTGCTCGCTATCGCTGTATTCGCTGTGATCCAGCGGGAGCCACTTAACGCTGTTACGGCGATTATCGGCGCCGGCCTGGTCTTCACCAGCAGCGCGTTTCACCCCGGACGATTCCGGCAGCCCTGGCCGGCCATTCACCGCTTGCTGTTCGGGGCCCTGCTACTGCTTCTGGTTACCAGCCTTTGGACCGGGCCCTGGAACCTGACCCACTGGCTTTATGTGGCACCACTGATCGGATTTGCCTTGCTGCCGGTTTTCTGGGGCGCCTGCATTACCGTGCTGGTCGCCATTATGGCGATGTTTGCCACCCATTGGTCCGGTGGAATCCCGGAACGCCATCAGATGATCAGCGCTCTGCTGCTGACCATCATGCTGTCTGGCTTACTGGTATTTCTCCGGGAGTACAAATCCCGGCAACTGGCACCCCTGCGGCGCACCGACGAACTGACTCAGGCGGCCAGCCGGGAATACCTTTCTGCCGACCTGCACAAGGAGATCCAGCGCAGCGAGCGGGAAGGCACCGACATGTCGGTGATCATGATCGGCCTGGACACTCACCTGAGCGACAACAATCCTGACGCCGACATCCGCTCCATACTGCCACGAATTGGCCGCTACCTGCACTCACAACTGCGGGATTTCGACACCTACTACCGCGTCGCGGATCTGCAATTCCTGATCATCCTGCCCGGCATTGCGACCACAGATGCAGCCGCACTGGCTGAGACCATCCGCAGGGGCCTGAGTACTTTGCTTGCTTCCCACCAGCTGGACCTTACCGTCAGCGCCGGTATTGCGGGGCTGAACATAGGTGATGATGCCGACAGCCTGCAGCAGTCTGCCGCCAATGCCCTCAGGCGGGCTCAACAACAGGGCGGTAACCGGGCCCAGTCCTACAGCACCTGGTCCCACACGGCACCACCGGCAAGCACCGAAGTTACCGGAGGGCCGTCATCATGACCGAGACACGCCTCAGAAGCTTCACTCACCTGGCCGGTTACCTGTTTGCCAGCCTGTTCATTGCCAGCCTGGCCTTCCAGAATCTTCGTTATGGCTTCTACGAACTGTTTTTCCTGGCGTCCGGCATGGCACTTCTGACCATTGCTGGCGCCGGCTATACGTTCATCTGTCGCCGCCACCAGTTGTCAGCACCCGGGCACCTGATCATCCTGACTGCACTCAACAGCGGCCTGGTCGCTGCAATCTACGTACTGGATCCGCCCGGAATCAGTCACTGGGTTATGCCCCTGGTACTGCTGAACCTGTTGATCCTGCCCTTACGCCAGGGAATGATTCTCTCGCTGCTGTTGCTGGCCGCACTCGTGCTGTTCCTGCTGCTCACGCAAACGGTCACCGCCACTGTCACTATCAGCTCGGGAGTGTTTGCACTGATGGCGGTGGCAGCACTGTATATCTGGCACTATGACCACATGGCGCAGTCCGCGGAAGACCTGGCGATCACCGACCCGGTGACAGGTGCCCATAACGCACGCTTCCTGGATGAAACCCTGCAGAAAGAAATCAGCCGCGCGATCGAGATGTCCCACTCCTTGTCCGTCATATCACTCACTATCGACTATGCGGATGAAGCCGAGGATCTCCACGGCAAAGCCGGCATGCAACGGCTGCTGCGGGATCTCACACAACATTTGTTCGGTGTTATTCGTGCCGGCGACACCCTCTACACGCTTGAGGACGGCGAGTTCTTCCTGATCCTGCCGTTCACTCCGGAGGAAGGTGTCAGAGTCATCGCTGAACGCATCCGCCGAACCATTGCAGAGCAGACCTGGCCCTTGGCGGGCAAGGTCACTGTCAGCCTCGGTTGTACTACCCGCGCCAGCTCTGACACCCGCACGGCCGACCTGCGAAAACGCGTGCGGCAGGCAATGGAAGAAGCCAGAAAAAGGGGAGCCGATTCGGTCTGGTATAGCCAGGGAGAAGTTCGTCAGCCATGAGTTCGGAGTGGTTACAGGCATTGACTGCCTGGCTGAGCGCCAACCCTGGATGGCTTTCGGTCGCCCTTTTCGCGACTGCCTTTCTGGAATCCCTGGCTCTGGCCGGCATCCTTATTCCTGGCGTGGCCATCATCTTTGCAGTGGCGGCACTTGCGGGCCAGGTTTCCATACCGATTCTGGAGGTGCTGTTCTGGGCAGGGACCGGAGCCATTGCAGGTGACAGTATCAGCTTTGCCCTCGGCAGACTGTTCCAGGGCCGACTGGAGAAGCTCTGGCCGCTGAATCACTTTCCCGGCTTTGTCGCCAAAGGTGAGGCATTCTTCCATCTTCACGGGGGCAAGAGCGTGATTATCGGGCGGTTCGTTGGCCCGATTCGCCCGATCATTCCCCTGATTGCCGGCGCCTTTCTAATGCCCTGGCGACGATTTCTGGCGTTTAACCTGTCCTCGGCCATTGCCTGGGCGCCCACCTATGTTCTGCCTGGCTACCTGGTCGGCAGCGCCCTGGCCAGTGATTTCAAACCACCTGCCCATTTTTATCCGGTTATCGGGGTCAGTGCCGGAATTCTGTTGGTGATCTACCTGCTGCTTTTCCGCTTCCAGCTCGGGCTTGGCCATAGCAGCCGGCTTTACCACTGGATTGCCGGCCTGATGGCCCGCTACCACAGCACTTATCGCTTCTGGCGGCTATACACAAGCAAGCGGCCGGCCCAGGCCGGCGAGTTTCCACTTCCCTCTCTGTCCCTGGCCCTGGGTGCCGGGGCACTGTTCATGATCCTGGGGCAACTGGCAACCGCAACGCAGTTGTTCGAGCCTTACAACGCCCTGACGCTGGATTGGTTAGAACAACTCAGAAATCCGTTACTGGATCCGGTGATGGTCCTGATCACGCTGTTGGCAGATCCACCCATACTGTTGGCTGCGGCGGCATTGGCCGCGCTCGCGCTGGGCGTGCGTGGTTTCTACGCGGCAGCTTTGCATATTGTCGGTGCAGCCTTGCTGGCCACCGTGCTGGTGTGGGCACTCAAATACCTGTCGGGGATCCCGCGGCCGGACCTTGTGCTTGGCCCGCCTGCCTCCGGCGCCTTTCCCAGTGGGCATACCACCGGCATTACCGTGTTTTCGTCACTGGCCGCCAGTTTCGTTGCTCGGGAAAGCCGGCACCGTTGGCGTTGGCGTTATTACCTGATGTTCAGTATTCCCATCGTTCTGGTTGCGCTGAGCCGTCTTTACCTGGGGGTTCACTGGATTACAGATGTCGTCGGGGGAATTCTTCTGGGGCTGTCCATTTCGGGGCTGACCAGGGCCAGTTACAGTCGTTATGATAATATCCCGCTGACAACAGACAGTTCGCTACTGGCAGCAGGTGTTGCCTGGATGCTCTACATCGTCTGGTACATCACTGATAAATGGGCGGAAGCGATCCTTCTCTACGGGCCAGTGACAGGCTAGGCAGCTGTCATTTCTGTTCCAGTGCTTCCAGCAACCCCAGCAGCCGCTCCAGACGTTCCAACGGATCCTGTAGCTCTACCAGGCGCTGCTTTTCCTGTTTGTCCAGAGGAAGCAGCTCTGTCAGCCGCCAGCCAACATCACGGGCATCGTCATAGTCGACGTCCATGCCCAGCTCACGGATGACCGGATGGCGAAACAGCGCTTTCAGGACCGACGGCAGCTCGGTAAACCGCTCTGGAACAGGCCACTCTTCTTCCGCCAGCAGGCACTCCACATCGCCCACGTTCAGGCCGTCCGGCTGCTGCCAGGAACGCACCACTGTCACCTTGTCCTGACCTTCAACCGTAATGCCCAGCAGGCCATTATCCATCTGCTGGAAATCAATGATGCGCACGTAAGTGCCAATGTCATAAAAAGCCGCTGCGGTACCGGTTTCCAACCCTTCCCTCAACAACACGACGACGAAGCCCCGGTCTTCCTTGAGACAACGGGTCAACATGTCGATATATCGTGGCTCGAACAGTTGGAGGGGAATCCTTCCCCCGGGCAGTACAACAGAGTTCAACGGAAAAAGAGGTACATTCATTGTTGGTATTGCCACCAGTCAAGAGCTCCGGAAGACTGACCACCTTGTCATATCCTCAGTGTATTGAAAGCAGGCGATGGAGTTCATCCACCCTTGCACGGGCTTCCGTCAGCAGTTGCAGGCTTCGGGAGGCATTCAGCTCCAGCTCGCCCAGCCTTCGGTAGGCAGGCACTTCGTCGAACGGAGGCAGGTTTCCATTCTGGCTGGAACCGATCATGGCATGCAACTGGGCCACAATCACAATATCCACTAACTGGGGGGCCGATTCGCGGCTTTCATGGGCCCAGTCCTCGGCATGGCGGGTGGCCTCGAGAAAGTTCGCGGGGAAAGACCAGCTTTCCAGAATCGCAGTGCCTACATCTCCCCGAAGCTCGCCAATGGCATGTTCGAGATTGGCCTGATCTGCAAAAAGGTTAACGTGATGCTCAGCCTGGACCAGCACCGGCACCACGCCGATATCGTGCAGCAAACCGGCAAGCAGGGCCTCTTCCGGGTTTATGGACGTGGCGCTGTCGGCAAGCACCCAACATAGCGCCGCAACTTCGCGGGAGTGGCGCCAGAGCTTGTCCATCTCTTTCTGCAGCGATGCCTGCCTGGTTTTGAACACTTCCCGCATGGCAAACACGGTTACCAGCTGCCGGGTCGTGCGCATCCCCAGCCTGACAACGGCTTCACGGACGTTGCGGACATCGCTGAAACCCCGGTACAACGGGCTGTTGCAGGCGCGAACCAGCTTGGCCGCCATCGACGGGTCCGCGCCAATCGCGCTGGCCACCTGATCAGCGGTGGAGTCCTCACGATCCACGGTCCGCCGCACCTTCCAGGCCACATCCGGAACGCTGGGCAGGCTGAGCTGGTTGGAGCGCAGCTCGGCATAAAATTCCATCAGCAGGTGATGCTCCTCGTTGCCGTCGTCTCCGAAGCCATCACCCGAGTCCATCTCCACCTGCGGCACCGGGGCCGAGCGCAGCAGCTGGTTCAGGATATCCTGCGGAATCACCAGAAACTCACTGGCTTTGGTTGCAGTTACGTCATACATCCGTGGCTGCAACCTGGCAATGGGATTGACTGCCTTGTCACTTTCCGCGTCTATGGTGGACTTGCGGCCATCAACGGATTCCAGCTCCACGCTGCCTGCTACCAGAAAGAAATCCAGCCCATCACGCACTCCCCGCTCCACCACTCGCTGCCCCGGGCCATGGGTTCTCCGCTCTGCCCGGCTTGCAAGTAACACCAACTGGTCGTCGGTCAACCGGTTCAACGGCTGAAACTGTTTGAGACGACGCAGCGGCAGGCTTTCCCGCCCAGCCATAGGACTACTCCTTGATCAATAGTTCATTAACTCTGTTACACATTGTAAGCACGGATTGTCAAAACAACCATGCGATCAAGGGGTAATCTGGTATCCTTTTGCCTTCGACTTTTGACCAAGATGCTAAAAGAGAGACCAGAAAACCATGCCCCAGTATCGTTCGCGGACATCCACCGCCGGCCGCAATATGGCAGGCGCACGTGCTCTTTGGCGCGCCACCGGCATGAAGAATGAAGACTTCGGCAAACCGATTATTGCCGTTGCCAACTCCTTTACCCAGTTCGTTCCCGGCCATGTGCACCTCAAGGACCTGGGCCAGCTGGTGTGCCGCGAAATCGAGCAGGCCGGCGGCGTTGCCAAGGAGTTCAACACCATCGCCGTGGACGATGGTATTGCCATGGGCCACGACGGCATGCTGTATTCCCTGCCTTCCCGGGAAATCATTGCCGATTCCGTGGAGTACATGGTGAATGCTCACTGCGCCGACGCACTGGTGTGCATTTCCAACTGCGACAAGATCACCCCGGGCATGCTGATGGCTGCCATGCGCCTGAACATTCCCACCATTTTCGTCTCCGGCGGTCCCATGGAGGCAGGCAAGACCAAGCTGTCCGAACACAAGCTGGATCTGGTGGATGCCATGGTCATTGCTGCCGACCCGAACGCGGACGACGAAACAGTTGCCGAGTACGAGCGCAGTGCCTGCCCCACCTGTGGGTCCTGTTCCGGCATGTTTACTGCGAACTCCATGAACTGCCTGACCGAAGCCATCGGTCTTGCATTGCCGGGCAACGGCTCACTGCTTGCCACCCATTCCGACCGCGAGCAGTTGTTTCTGAAAGCCGGTCGACAGATTGTAGAGAATGCCCGGCGCTATTACGAAGACGACGATGCCAGCGTGCTGCCGTTAAGCATCGCCTCCATAGAGGCGTTCGAGAATGCCATGGTCATGGACGTCGCCATGGGTGGCTCGACCAACACCATTCTGCATCTGCTGGCAGCAGCGCAGGAAGGCGGCGTTCCATTCACCCTTAACGAGATAGATCAGCTTTCCCGCAGGGTTCCGCAGCTTTGCAAGGTTGCACCCAACTCCCCGAAATACCACATGGAAGACGTACACCGGGCCGGTGGCATCATGGGCATCCTCGGCGAACTGGAACGGGGTGGACTGATCAACACGGACCTGCCCACAGTGCACAGTAAAACCATGCGCGAAGCCCTGAAAACCTGGGACATCATGCAGGAGCCGACGCCGGAAGTGGTGGAGTTTTACAGGGCAGGCCCTGCCGGCATTCCTACCCAGACAGCCTTCAGCCAGAGCACCCGTTGGCCTTCGCTGGACGGCGACCGGGAAACCGGCTGCATCCGTTCCGTCGAACACGCCTATTCTTCAGAGGGCGGCCTGGCGGTACTCTTTGGCAACATCGCCCTGGACGGCTGCGTGGTCAAAACCGCTGGTGTGGACGAAAGCATCTATGTTTTTGAAGGCAGGGCACGGGTGTTCGAAAGCCAGGATACCGCTGTAACCGGCATCCTCAACGACGAGGTGAAGCCCGGTGAGGTGGTCATCATTCGCTATGAGGGCCCGAAGGGCGGTCCCGGCATGCAGGAAATGCTCTACCCCACCAGCTACCTGAAATCCAAGGGGCTGGGCAAGGAGTGCGCACTGCTGACCGACGGTCGTTTTTCCGGCGGCACCTCCGGCCTGTCCATCGGCCATGCCTCTCCGGAAGCTGCCGCAGGCGGCGCCATTGGCCTGATCGAAAATGGCGACCTGATCCGCATCGACATCCCCAACCGTTCCATCAACGTGGAGATAGACCAGAACGAGCTGGATCGCCGCCGCGAAGAGAGAAACCAGAAGGGCTGGAAACCGGAACTGGCAAGGCCTCGCAAGGTTTCAGCGGCGCTGAAAGCTTATGCCCTGCTGGCAACCAGTGCCGACAAGGGTGCGGTCAGAGACCTGGAAAAACTGGACTGAACGCAACGGGCCCGGGGTACAGAGTACCACCGGGCCCGTTGCTTTACGGTAGTCCGACTCAGTTCAGAGTACTATTCGCGGGACTAGAAGAACCAGCCACCGTCATCGTCTTCCTCGATTTCCTCTTCGGACTGAGCATCTTCAGCTTCTTCAGGCTCGGACGCGGCGCCGGAGGACGCAGTTGCATTCTGCGATGAGCCGTTAGAACCGGATGACGCAACCTGCACGGACACCATCCCCAGGGCTTCCTTGGTGGCGTTATCCAGCTCACCCGAAGCATTCAACCCCTGATCCCGCTGGAACGCTGTGAGCGCAGAGCGTGTTGCCTGGTCCATTTGCGGGCTGACATTAGTGATCTCATAGCCAGCACCGTAGAGCGCATTCTTGAGCGCCACTGTCTCGTTTGCCAGTGCATGCGGGGCTGCTGCGAGCGTGACCGCTCCGAGCATTACTGCCGCCGCCAGCCGGCTTCGTGTTGCCGATCTCCTGATCATGATCTACTCCGGTTACCTGTTGTTTTTTATTGTGTTGCCAGTCCCTACAGGGTGGACACTAAGACCAAAGCCTAACATAGTTAGTCCTGCCGGGGTTTTTCAGATTGTTGCGTTTCTGTAGCTGTATCGGCCATGTTATGCACAGCTGTTCCCGGTATCTCCCCGAACTCGCGAATAAAGATTCCCCAGAAGGCCATGAACAGGGCCGCCACTAACGGCCCCATCACAAAGCCGTTGACTCCGAACATCACAATGCCGCCCAACGTTGACAGCAGAACAATATAATCCGGCAGTTTTGTATCCCGACCGACAAGAATCGGGCGCAAAATGTTGTCGGAAAGCCCGATGACAACCGTCCCGTAGGCGGTCAGGATAACGGCTGAAATAATCTCGCCGGTCGCTGCCAGGTAGACGGCCGCCGGTACCCAAACCAGCGCCGCGCCTACGGCGGGAATAAGCGAGACAATCGCCATCACCACGCCCCACAGCAGCGCGCCCTGGATATTCAGCAGCCAGAAAATCAGACCGCCGAGCGCGCCCTGGATGATGGCAATCAGCAGGTTGCCCTTGACCGTTGCCCGGGTGACCTCCGCAAACTTGGCAAGCAGCAGGCGCTCCCGCTCATCGCCCAGTGGCAGCGCCTGGATCAGCAGGTCCACCAGCTTGCTGCCGTCCCTGATCAGGAAGAAAGCCAGATACACCATTAACGACAGCCCCAGAAAGAACTGAAAGGTGTTCTGGCCGACCCCAAGAGCCTGTTTCGCCAGAAACTGGCTACCTCCGACAAACGCATTGGACGCCCGGTCCCTTACCTCGGCGAAATCCACTCCGAACTGGGCAAGGAAAGCCTCAATAGCAGGAAACGACTGGTTCACCCGGTCTATGTATTCGCCAGGGCGGAGCTCCCCGTCCTGTATTTTCTGATAGACAGAAAGCCCCTCGGCGACCAGGGATGTCACCAGTCCCAGCACCGGAATAACCACGATAATCATGCAGAGTATAAGTGTCAGCAAGGCAATCACATTGGGACGATCACCCAGCCGCTTTGCCAGTCGTTCACGTATCGGGTGAAAGATCAGCGCAATGGCGATGGCCCAGAAGATCGGGCCAAAAAACGGCTTCATCAGCAGAGCAAAGGCCAGGGAGACGCCCACGAGCATGGCCAGAAAAGTCCGTGTCTCCAGTTTTCCGTACATCATAGAGTGAGATCCTGAATCTGTTTGCCAACCGGGACACCAGACTACCACGGCGCCGTGGCCAGTCTAGCGGCTTTCAGGTTATAGTGAACGGTTACTGGTCATTCGTGAAACGGGTCAGACATTGGGTAACGAAGAGTTTGATGTCGAAACAGCGTTGAGCGCAGCCACTGCCCTTCACCGGGTACTGGCTGCCAGAACCCATCGTCGCAAGGTGATGGGACAGGAGGTGCTTGTGCCCGGGCAACTGGGAGAAGCCCTGCATCTTCCCCGCATCATTCGGCAGCTTCAGGGCAAGCAGCTACGCCAGCGGGAACGCGGGCTCGACGAATTCCACGAACTGTGGCCGACCCTGTCGCCCGCCACCCGTGAGAAGGTACTCGACCGCATAGGCTGGTACGATCCGAAGTCACTCAGCTGGGAGGACAAGCGCTCCAACCGCCGCCCCATTGCTGACTCCGACCAATAACCGCTGGCAGCAGACCTGCTCAGCAAGGCGTCCTGATTCAAACAGCCAACGCACTGTTACGTAAACCAAACACACAAAATTTCCATCTGCTTTATCCTGATTCATGAAGGCTGAGACAACCCAGCCACGCAACCACTCAGTCAGGACAGTCGATGGCATGCGTATTCTGAGAACCGATGAAGCCCGCTTCGCAGGGCTTCCGGATTACCCTTTTTCTGCTCACTACCTGGACGTCGAGCCAGGCCTGAGAATGCACTATGTAGACGAAGGCCCGAACGATTCAGCACCGGTGCTGATGCTGCACGGTGAACCGTCGTGGTCGTACCTTTACCGGCACATGATCCCATTGGTAGCCGACGCCGGACATCGAGTACTGGCACCCGACCTGGTGGGTTTCGGAAAATCCGACAAGCCCTCCCACGTGGGCGATTACACTTACGAGCGTCACATACACTGGCTTTCCCAATGGCTGAAAGCACTGGACCTGAAGAATATTACCCTGGTGTGCCAGAACTGGGGTTCCCTGCTGGGCCTGCGCCTGGCAGCGGAGCACCCACAGCTTTTCCGCCGGATCATTGTTGGTAACGGCATGCTGCCAACAGGCGATACGCCGGTGCCCGCTGTATTCTCACTCTGGAAAGCCTTTGCCACCCACAGCCCGTGGTTTCCTGTGGGCCGAATCGTCCAGCTGGGAACAGAAAGAACCATGAGCAAGGCCGAAATCGCGGCCTATGAGGCACCCTTCCCCAGTGCCGAATACAAGGCAGGCGCACGGGCTTTCCCGAAACTTGTTCCAGTGTCCGCCGACGACCCATCAAGTGCGGCCAATAAGGCCGCCTGGCGGGTTCTGGAAAAATGGAAGAAGCCGTTCATAACCTGTTTCAGCAGCGGCGACCCGATCACCCGGGGCGGCGACCGGTATATGCAGCGGCGCATACCCGGTGCCCATGGACAGCCCCACATTACGTTGCGGGGTGGCCATTTCCTCCAGGAAGACTCTCCCGACGACTTTGCCCGCATCATAATCGATGCCCTGAAGTCCGAGCTGGCAGCCTGAAACACGCAATCACCCTGTGTGATATCCGTTTATCCCAGAATCAGCTCTGATGTTTGGGCTGGTAATTGCCGGCATCAACTCTGGTCCGATCAGGATCCGCCTCCTCCAGTGGCTGACACTCCTTCAGGCTCGCAAAGCAGCGGAGGGTCAGCCGCTGATACTCTTCAGTCCCCTTCGCTTTCCAGGCGACCTCATTATCGCTCAACATCCTCACCACCTTCGCCGGCGTACCTACAATCAATGATGCCGGATCACACTGAAAACCGGCCTTGACGAGAGCCCCTGCGCCAACAATAGAGCGGGGCGCTATAACAGCCTCGTCCAGGATGACTGCGTTCATTCCAACCATTGCGCCCTCGCCGACGGTACAGCCGTGAAGAATGGCCCCATGGCCCACGTGCCCGTCCTTCTCGACCACCACATCCTTGCCCGGGAAGGCGTGTGCAACGCAGGTGTCCTGGATATTGGATCCCTCCTTCAACACGATGCGCCCGAAGTCTCCGCGCAAAGAGGCGGCCGGGCCGACGTAGCACCCTGAACCGATCCACACATCCCCGATAAGAATCGCGGTCGGGTGAACGTATGCAGACGGATGTACAACAGGCTGAACGCCCTCAATGCTGTAGCTAGGCATGTTTTTCTCCTTCACTGACAAGCCCGGAATGTGAAGACTCATTCTGATTCATTTTCGGCATCACTTTACCGCTTCTGTGGGATGTTTTCACAGAGAAAAGCGACCTAAATCCCGATCTACGTGGAAAAAACCCACGTGAAACCTGGACAAAAATCAAGAAAACCCCTAACTATCAGACACTAAAGAGATTTCAAACCAGAAAGAGCAATGTGATACAAAAGGCGGACTTCCCAAACCTTGACGAGTATCAATTTACAGATATACTGATTCAAAAATCAGCCTATTCACCACGGAAACATCGCCCCAGGGCAAATCTGATTCCGAGTAGCTGAGACTGTCTCCCGATAAAAACAAAGCCACGTCGGAAAGCCATCCATCATTCCATTTACAGGATAACGCCATGACTCAGCCGAGCATTCTTCTCGAAATCGATCAGGGTGTGGCTCTGCTTACCCTGAACCGCCCCGACAGCCTGAACAGTTTCAATGTCGAAATGCACGAGCGCATGCGGGACGCTATCAGCTCCGTGCGCAAGGATGAGTCTGTTCGTGTACTGGTCATTACCGGTTCTGGCCGGGGCTTTTGTGCCGGGCAGGATCTCTCTGACCGCAGCGTATCCCCGGACCAGGAAGCGCCTGACCTGGGCGCCTCCCTGGAGAACTACTACAACCCGATGTTGCGTAGCCTGCGTGATTTACCGATGCCGGTCCTCTGCGCAGTCAATGGCGTCGCCGCCGGCGCAGGCGCCAACATTGCGCTTGCCTGCGACATCACACTGGCGGCCCGCTCTGCCAGCTTTGTTCAGGCGTTCTGCAAGCTGGGCCTGGTTCCCGACTCGGGCGGCACCTGGATTCTTCCCCGCGTGGCCGGCATGGCGCGGGCCAAAGGTATGGCCTTGCTGGGAGAGAAGATCAGTGCAGAACAGGCCGAGAACTGGGGCATGATTTGGCGCTGCGTGGACAACGAGCAGCTCATGGAAGAAACCATGAAACTGGCCCGACATTTCGCCACCCAGCCCACCAAAGGCCTGGCCCTGATCAAACGCGCGCTCCATGCCAGCGCCAGCAACACCTTTGAAGAGCAGATCAATCTGGAGCGAGACCTCCAGCGAATGGCCGGGCAGACCGATGACTACCGCGAAGGCGTCGCCGCCTTCATGGAGAAACGCACGCCAGCCTTCAAGGGGAAGTAATTCATGCCGGCACTTGATACCCACACCATCATCGCCGTCATAGGCGCAGGCGCCATGGGCTCCGGTATTGCCCAGGTTGCGGCCCAGGCCGGCCATCGGGTTTACCTGCATGACCAGAGGGAAGGCGCCGCACAGAATGGACGCGACAGCATCGCCAGGCAGCTTCAGCGCCGCGTCGACAAAGGCAAGATGCAGCAGCAGGACCTGGACGCCACCATTGGCCGGATCCAACCGGTTGCCAGACTTGATGACGTGGCCGACGCCGGACTGGTGATCGAGGCGATCATTGAAGACCTCGACATCAAACGTCAGCTGTTGGCAAACCTGGAAGAGCTCTGTGCCGGGGATACGATCCTCGCCACCAACACCTCTTCCATCTCCGTCACCGCCCTCGGCGCAGAGATGAATAAGCCCGAGCGCCTGGTGGGCATGCACTTTTTCAATCCTGCGCCCCTGATGGCACTGGTAGAGGTCGTGATGGGACTGGCTACGAGCAAAACCGTAGCCGGGACAGTTCACGCCACGGCAACCGCGTGGGGCAAGAAGCCGGTCTACGCCACCTCGACCCCGGGCTTTATCGTCAACCGGGTCGCCCGCCCGTTTTACGCGGAAAGCCTGCGCCTGCTGCAGGAACAGGCCACCGATGCGGCAACGCTGGACGCCATCATTCGCGAGGCCGGCCAGTTCCGCATGGGCGCATTCGAGCTGACCGACCTGATTGGCCACGACGTCAACTACGCCGTGACCAACTCCGTGTTCAATTCCTACTATCAGGACCCGCGCTTCCTGCCGTCGCTGATTCAGAAAGAGCTGGTTGAAGCCGGGCGCCTCGGACGCAAAAACGGCCAGGGTTTCTACGCCTATGGCGAAGACGCAGAAAAACCCGAGCCACAGACGGAACCGGAGCACCAGTCTGACGAAACCGTGCTTGTCGTTGAGGGTGATCCCGGCGTGGCGGCCCCTCTCGTCCAGCGACTGAGAGCTGCAGGCGTGACAATCATTGAGCGCGACGGCCCCGGCCAGCTTCGCTTCGGAGATGTCGTGCTGGCGCTGACTGATGGGCGCATGGCCACCGAGCGGGCAGCCACCGAAGGCGTTTCCAACATGGTGCTGTTTGATCTGGCCTTCGACTACAGCAAGGCATCCCGGCTTGCGTTAGCACCGGCAGACCAGGCCTCCGACACAGCGGTTTCCTGCGCCTGTGCTTTACTGCAAAGAGCAGGCGTTGCCGTGAGCCTGGTGGCTGACCGTCCCGGACTGGTGATTATGCGCACGGTTGCCACCCTCGCAAACGAAGCCGCCGATGCTGCCCTCCATGGTGTAGCCACGGTTGCGGACATTGATCTGGCCATGAAAGCCGGACTGAACTATCCCGATGGCCCGCTGAGCTGGAGCGACCGACTGGGAGCGGGCCATGTGTTCAACGTGCTCACCAACATCCAGAACAGCTACGCAGAAGATCGCTATCGCCCTGCCCTGCTGCTCCGGAAGAACGCATATGCACAGAAGGGGTTTTATTCATGAGCGAGATGGATCCACAGACACTCGCCGAGGAATGCGCCAAGGCCATGTTTGCGCGGGACCGTGCCAGCCAGAACCTGGGCATGACCATTGAATCTGTCGCGCCCGGCAAAGCGGTACTCACCATGACCGTCACCAGCGACATGATCCAGGGCCACGGCTCCTGCCATGGCGGTTACCTGTTCACCCTGGCCGATTCCGCGTTTGCCTTTGCCTGCAACAGCTACGACCGGGCCACCGTCGCCTCCGGTTGCAGCATCGACTACATGTACGGCGCCAAAGAGGGCGACCGGCTGACCGCCACCGCCGAAGAACAGGCCCGTGGCGGGCGCACCGGTGTTTACGACATCACATTAACCAATCAGGACGGCCGCAAGGTCGCCCTGTTCCGGGGCCGTTCCTACGAGGTTCGTGGCACCGTACGCAACTCGGAGGAAACTGCATGAGCACCGACCATCCCCTGAAAGACGCCTACATCGTCGATGCCATCCGCACCCCCATCGGTCGTTACGGCGGTGTGCTCTCCGCCGTGCGCGCAGATGACCTGGGCGCTATCCCTATCAAGGCGCTGACCGAACGCCATCCGGATCTGGACTGGTCAAAAATCGACGACGTTCTCTATGGCTGTGCCAACCAGGCCGGCGAAGACAATCGTGACGTTGCCCGCATGTCTCTGCTGCTGGCAGGTCTGCCGGTGGACGTGCCGGGCAGCACCATCAACCGTCTGTGCGGCTCCGGCATGGATGCCATCGGCAGCGCTGCTCGGGCTATTCGCACCGGTGAAACCCGGTTGATGATTGCCGGCGGCGTGGAGTCCATGTCACGGGCTCCGTTCGTGATGGGCAAGGCCGACTCTGCGTTCAGCCGCAAGGCGGAGATCTTTGACACCACGATCGGCTGGCGCTTTGTAAACCCGGTGCTGAAGAAGCAGTACGGAATCGACTCCATGCCGGAAACGGCGGAGAACGTCGCCGCCGATTTCGGTATTTCCCGGGAAGATCAGGATGCCTTCGCCCTGCGCAGCCAGCAGCGCACGGCAGCAGCCCAGAAAGAAGGCCGACTGGGCGCTGAAATCACGCCGGTAACCATTCCGCGCCGCAAGCAGGATCCGCTGGTGGTGGATACCGATGAGCATCCCCGGGAAACCAGCCTTGAAAAGCTGGCCTCGCTGCCTACGCCTTTCCGTGAAAACGGCACCGTGACCGCGGGCAACGCGTCCGGCGTCAACGATGGCGCCTGCGCCGTTCTTCTGGCCGGGGCCGATGCGCTCAAGCAATACAACCTCAAACCCCGCGCCCGGATCGTCGCCATGGCAACCGCCGGCGTTGAGCCACGGATCATGGGCTTCGGCCCCGCCCCGGCCACCCGCAAGGTGCTGGCAACCGCGGGCCTCGAACTGGCCGATATGGACGTGATTGAACTGAACGAAGCCTTCGCTGCCCAGGCCCTTGCCGTTACCCGCGACCTCGGACTTGCCGATGACGCCGAACACGTAAACCCGAACGGTGGCGCCATCGCCCTGGGCCACCCTCTGGGTATGAGCGGGGCCCGGCTCGTGACCACGGCCCTGAATGAACTTGAGCGCCGCCACGCGGCTGGACAGAAAGCCCGTTACGCGCTCTGCACCATGTGCATCGGCGTTGGCCAGGGGATCGCCCTGATTATTGAGCGGATGGATGCGGTGGCCTGAGGCCGCCGGACCAGGACAGAACAAAGACCATTATTCAACAAGAACAACGCAGGACAGAATCATGAGCTTACCACTGCAAAAACTTGGCAAACTTGACCGTATGGAGACAGCCAGCGTCGATGAGCTGCGCCACGAACAACTTCAGCGCCTGCGCTGGAGCGTCGTCCATGCCTACACCAACGTGCCATTCTACCGGAAGGCCTTTGACGATCTCGGCCTCAAGCCGATGGACATCCATTCCCTGGATGATCTCGCCAGGGTGCCGTTTACCACCAAGGCGAATCTGCGCGACAACTACCCGTTCGGCATGTTTGCCACCCCCATGTCCGACGTGGTGCGGGTGCACGCCTCCAGTGGTACCACCGGCAAGCCGACCGTTGTCGGCTATACCCAGAGTGATATCAACACCTGGGCCGACATCGTGGCACGGTCTATCCGGGCAGGCGGTGGCTCCCGGGGCGACAAAGTCCATGTAGCCTACGGCTACGGCCTGTTCACGGGCGGCCTTGGCGCCCACTACGGTGCCGAGCGGCTCGGATGCACCGTTATCCCCATGTCCGGTGGCCAGACCGAGAAACAGGTCCAGCTGATCAAGGACTTCGAGCCCGACATCATCATGGTGACGCCCTCCTATATGCTGAACATCGCTGACGAGATGGACCGCCAGGGTATTGATCCCCACAAGCTGCCCCTGCGCCTGGGTATCTTCGGGGCGGAACCCTGGACCAACGCCATGCGTACCGAGATTGAAGAACGCCTCGGTATCCAGGCCCTGGATATCTACGGTCTGTCCGAAGTCATGGGCCCCGGCGTTGGCATGGAGTGCGTCGAAACCAAGGACGGCCCGACCATCTGGGAAGACCATTTTTACCCGGAAATCATCAACCCGGAAACCGGCGAAGTACTGCCCGATGGTGAATACGGTGAACTGGTATTTACCTCGCTGACCAAGGTGGCGCTGCCGATCCTGCGGTACCGCACCCGCGATCTCACCCGCCTGCTGCCAGGAACCGCGCGCCCGATGCGCCGGATCGACAAGATCACCGGCCGCAGTGATGACATGCTGATTATCCGTGGTGTGAACGTGTTCCCGAGCCAGATCGAGGAACAGGTGCTGAAATGCGAGGCCCTGGCGCCGCACTATGAGATCGAGGTTTACAAGGAAGGCAACCTGGACTGCGTGGACATCCGGACCGAGCTGAAACCTGGCGCAACTGACACCAGCGAAAGTCGTGCCGCGGCAGCCAAGGAACTGGCCCACCACATCAAGTCCTATATTGGCATCAGCACCCGTGTCGAGGTGGTGGAAACCAATCGCCTGGCCCGCTCCGAAGGCAAGGCCAAGCGTGTATTTGACCGCCGCAAACAATAAACCTGCATGACTCCCAGGGGGCGGCCCGCCGTCCTTGAGACGCCCCCTGACCGCAGCCCACCCAAAGACGTCGATTTAATTTCACTTTCCGACCAATGATCTCGATAGCATTTGTTCACGTATCATAACTTTTACCATTTAAATCATGCATATAAGCGTTATCAAGCGATACTTGAGATATAACATGACACACAAAGACTATTCTTGATATTTATTCAGTATCATATAATATGGAGTTATTCGCCCTCTGGTGTTACTTGAGGGTGCCAGTGTTCACGGAGCTTCAGAACAACAAGCCCGATCCGGAGGTATTTTATGTACGCCCAGCTCGTTGAAACCGGCGCCAAGCGCCTGAAGACCCTGGAAGAGATGTCGCCCGAAGAGCGCGAGTTTCAGGAAAAGGTCGACGCGGAAACCAAGATCGAACCCAAGAACTGGATGCCTGAAGGCTACCGCAAGACGCTGGTTCGCCAGATCTCCCAGCACGCCCACTCCGAAGTGGTCGGTATGCTACCGGAAGGCAACTGGGTTACACGCGCGCCCACACTCAAGCGCAAGCTTCAGTTGATGGCCAAGATTCAGGACGAAGCAGGCCACGGCCTGTACCTGTACAGCGCCATGGAAACCCTCGGTGCAGACCGCGATGCAGAAATCGAGAAGCTGCATCAGGGCAAAGCCAAGTACTCCAGCATCTTCAATTACCCTACCCTGAACTGGGCGGATATGGGTGCGGTTGGCTGGCTGGTGGATGGTGCTGCCATCGTCAACCAGGTTGTACTGCAGCGTACCTCCTATGGCCCCTACTCCCGCGCCATGGTCCGCATCTGTAAAGAAGAGAGCTTCCACCAGCGCCAGGGATACCAGATCCTGCTGGACATGATGCGTGAAGGCACGGACGAACAGAAAGCCATGGTGCAGGACGCCATCAACCGCCTGTGGTGGCCGGCCCTGATGATGTTCGGCCCGCACGATGACGAGTCCCCGAACTCACAGCAGTCCCTGGCGTGGAAGATCAAGCGCAAGAGCAACGACGAACTGCGCCAGATGTTCATCGACCAGACCATTCCACAGCTCGAATTCCTGGGGTGCACCGCGCCGGATCCTGACCTGAAATGGAACGAAGAGACCGGCCACTACGATTTCGGTGAGATCAACTGGCAGGAATTTTACGACGTTCTCAAGGGTAACGGCCCTTGTAACCGCGAGCGTATCAATACTCGCAAGAAAGCAATTGACGAAGGCGCATGGGTCCGCGAAGCGGCGGTCGCCTATGCCAAAAAACAAAAACAGCGCGCACAAGCCGCCTGATACTGGAGGAATGCAATATGTCTGAATGGCGCCTTTACGAAGTTTTTGTGCGGTCCAAGCACGGTCTGAACCACAAACACGTGGGCAGCGTGCACGCCTCTGACGCCGAGATGGCCATGGAAAACGCTCGCGATCTGTACACACGCCGTAATGAGGGCGTGAGCATCTGGGTCGTGCCCTCCGACACCATCACGGCCTCCGCATCCGACGAGAAGGAAGTACTGTTCGACCCGTCGGAAGACAAGATTTACCGGCACGCTTCTTTTTACGAGCTGCCCGATGAAGTCGGACACATGTAAGGAGCGAATCCAATGACACAAGCAGAAGCATTAAAGGAATACCTGCTGCGCCTGGCAGATTCCGACATGATCCTGGGCCAGCGGCTGTGCGAGTTATGCGGCAAGGCCCCGGCGCTTGAGGAAGAAATGGCACTGATGAACGTTGCCCTCGACCTCGTCGGCCAGGCCCGCAACTGGTACGAGTACGCTGCCGAGCTGATTGATGACGGCCGCGATGCCGACAAGCTGGCGTTCCGCCGCGATGCCCATAACTACCGCAACTTGCTGCTCACCGAGCAGCCTAACGAGGACTATGCGGTCACCATGGGTCGGCAGTTTTTCTTCGACGTGTGGCATTACTTCACACTCAAGAGCCTGACCGGATCCAGCGATGAGCGTATTGCCGGTATTGCCGCCAAGGCCCTGAAAGAGGCTACCTATCACCTGCGCCGGTCATCCGAGTGGGTCAAGCGCCTGGGCGATGGCACCGAAGAGAGCCACCAACGCATGCAGGATGCGGTTGATATCCTGTGGCGCTTCACCGGCGAACTGATCACTCCGGACGACACCGATCGTGTCCTGGCCGAGGCGGGCATCGGCCCGGACCCCGACCAGCTGGCCACAGACTGGCGCGGCATGGTCAACGAGGTGCTCACCCAGGCCACCCTGACACCGGGCGCCGAAGACGCCTGGATGTATATGGGCGGAAAGCACGGCGAGCACACCGAACACCTCGGTTTCATTCTGGCAGAAATGCAGTTCCTGCAGAGGGCCTATCCCGATGCCACAACATGGTGAGTCAGACCACAGGTCAGCCGTTGATATCCTGATTGCCAGTGATCGGGTGCCGGCAAACGCCCGCCCCGATCTGCTGACAGAGGACGATATCTGGACACTTCTGGAGGAGGTCAAAGACCCCGAAGTGCCGGCAGTAAGCGTCGTGGAACTCGGCATTGTTCGTGCCGTGCGTTGGGACGGGAAAGAACTGTCCATTGACGTAACCCCGACCTATTCCGGCTGCCCGGCCACCGAGTTGATTGAGGAACTGATTACCGAAGCCATGCGTGCCGCAGGCTTCCGGGATCCGAAAATCAACCAGGTGCTGACCCCTGCCTGGACCACCGACTGGATCACAGCCGAAGGCAAAGAGAAGCTTCGGGCATTCGGAATCGCACCGCCCGAGGGCAGCTCCAGCAAGCTGACCCTGCTCGGGGAGCCGGACGTCATTGCCTGCCCACATTGTGGCAGCAACGACACTGAACGGGTCAGCGAATTCGGATCGACCGCCTGCAAAGCACTTTATCGTTGCAAGGAATGCCTCGAGCCCTTCGACTATTTCAAATGCATCTAGAGCCGATACGATCATGAATAAATTCTACTCACTGACCCTCAAAGAGGTCAGACCTGAAACAAGAAACGCCGTATCACTTGCTTTTGACCTGCCGGAAGATCTGGCGGACAAATTCAGCTACAAACAGGGCCAGCACCTGATTGTCAGAACGCAGATGGATGGCGAGGAAGTGCGCCGTTCCTATTCGATCTGCCGCAGCGTCAACGATCAGGAGCTGCGCATCGCGGTCAAACGGGTTGCCGGTGGTCGTTTCTCCACGTTTGCCAATGAGCAGCTGAAGCCAGGCCAGACGCTGGAAGTCATGCCGCCCCAGGGCCATTTCTCCATCGACCTGGATCCCGAGCGGGAAGGTAATTACCTGGCCGTAGCTGCCGGCAGTGGCATCACCCCGATACTGTCGATCGTCAAGACCACCCTGGAAACCGAACCCAAGAGTGAGGTAACGCTGTTCTATGGCAACAAGGCCACCAGCAGCACCATGTTCCGGGATGAGCTCCAGGACCTGAAGAACGAATACATGGCCCGCCTGAACCTGGTTTATATCTTCACCCGTGAAGAGCAGGACATTGACCTGTACAACGGGCGGATTGACCACGACAAGTGCGACGCCCTGTTTGATCACTGGATCAACGCCAAGGATCTCACCGCCGCCTTCATCTGTGGCCCCCAGCTGATGACCGAGGATGTCCGGGACTCGCTGCTTCGTCATGGCATGGACAAAAGCCGGATCCATTTCGAACTGTTTACGCCGGTCGGTGGTGCGCCCCAGGCCCGCAAGGACAGGGCGCCGTCCAAAGTGGACCCGCAGTCCGTCAGCGAAGTGACCGTTATCGCCGATGGCCGCTCCCTGACCTTCCCGCTGGTTCGTGATACCAAGAGCATCCTCGAAGCCGGCAACGAGGAAGGTGCGGATCTGCCCTTCTCCTGCAAAGCCGGCGTCTGTTCCACCTGCCGCGCCAAGGTTGTGGAAGGCGAAGTGGAAATGGACCAGAACTTTGCCCTGGAAGACTACGAAGTGGAAGCCGGCTATGTGCTTTCCTGCCAGTGCTACCCGGTCAGCGACAAGGTGGTTCTGGACTACGACGAAATGTAGTTTCCGCCCAGCCCACCAAGACACGAACAAGGCAAGCCCCGCACACACGGGGCTTGCCTTGGCGTTTCAGAAACAAACGGAGTTCCCCATGTCAGTCCTGAAAAGTTTCATCGCCGGCCAGTGGGTCGGTGAAAAGCCTGCCAAGGCCCTGCCCAGCGCCATCAACGGCGAGATCGTCGCACACACCCACGACGACACCCTCGATTTCAAAAAAGCCGTTGAGTATGGCCGCAAGGTCGGCGGCAAGAACCTGATGGCGATGGATTTCCAGGAGCGCGCCCTGGCCCTGAAGGCCATGGCCATGTACCTCCAGGAACACAAGAAAGAGCTTTACGCACTGTCGATGCATACCGGTTCTACCAAGGGCGATAACGGCATTGATATCGATGGCGGTTTCGGCACCCTGTTCTCCTATGCCAGCATGGGCCGGCGCGAATTGCCCTCCGGCAACGTGGTGCATGAAGGCCCGGTGACCCCGCTGGGCAAGAACAACCACTTTGCCGGCACCCATATCCTGGTGCCCCGTGGCGGTGTGGCAGTTCACATCGATGCCTATAACTTCCCGGTGTGGGGCATGCTGGAAAAATTCGCACCGACCTTCCTGGCGGGCATGCCCTCCATTGTGAAACCGGCCACCTCTACCTGCTATGTGACCGAACTCGCCGTTCGCCTGATGCAGGAATCCGGCGCCCTGCCTGAAGGCAGCCTGCAATTGATCATCGGCAGCACCGGCGACCTGTTCGATCACCTTGAAGAGCAGGATGTGGTCACCTTCACTGGCTCGGCGGCAACCGCTCGCAAGCTCAAGAATCATCCGAACATCATCAACCGTTCGATTCCGTTCAATGCCGAGGCCGACTCACTGAACAGTGCCGTTCTGGCGCCGGACGTGACCCCCGAGCACGAAGAATTCGATATCTTCGTGAAGGAAGTGGGCCGCGAGATGACGGCGAAGGCGGGACAGAAGTGTACGGCTATCCGCCGGGTCCTGGTACCGAAAGACCAGGTAGATGCTGTCTGCGAGAAACTCAAGGAGCGCCTGTCGAAAGTCACCGTCGGCGACCCTTCGGTCGAGGGCGTTCGCATGGGCGCCCTGGCCTCCATCGACCAGCTTGAAGACGTCAAAGCCAACATCCAGGAACTGCTGAAAACCAGCGAACTGGTCATGGGTGGCGAAGGCAGCTTCAAACCGACTGGAGAGGGCACCGAGAACGGTGCGTTCATCGAGCCTCACGTGCTGCTGTGCCGGAACCCCGAAAATGGTTGTGGCGCGCACGACATCGAGGCTTTCGGCCCGGTAGCAACGGTGATTCCCTACGACACCATTGAGGACGCAGTCTCTTTGTGCGCCCAGGGCCGGGGCTCACTGGTCACCACCCTGACCACCCGGGATCCCGCCATTGCCGGCAGAATCGCTCCCCTGCTTGCGGCCTTCCACGGACGTCTGCACCTGCTGGATGCCGAAGCTGCGAAGGAGTCCACCGGCCACGGTTCACCCCTGCCCATGCTCAAGCATGGCGGCCCGGGTCGCGCCGGTGGTGGCGAAGAACTCGGTGGTATCCGCGCAGTCCATCATTACCTGCAGAGAACGGCGATCCAGGGCTCCCCGACCATGCTGGCAGCGGTCACCCGCGAGTATGTCCGTGGTGCTGATCTGATTGAAACCGACGTGCACCCATTCCGTCGCCACTTTGAAGATCTGCAGATCAATGAATCCCTGCTGACTCACCGACGCACGGTCACCGAGGCGGATATTGTCAACTTCGGCTGCCTGTCCGGCGACCATTTCTACATGCACTTTGATGAAATTGCAGCGCGGGACTCACAGTTCGGCAAGCGCATTGCCCATGGCTACTTCGTGCTTTCTGCGGCGGCCGGTCTGTTCGTTTATCCGGGCGAAGGTCCGGTTCTGGCCAACTACGGTCTGGACACTCTGCGCTTTATTGAGCCGGTTGCCCCGGGAGACACCATCCGGGCGCGGCTGACCTGCAAGCGCAAGATCGATCAGGGGCGGACATCCCCGGATGGACACCCCCAGGGCGTAGTGGTCTGGGATGTTCAGGTTCAGAACCAGAACGACGAACTGGTTGCAAGCTACGACATCCTGACACTGGTTGCCAAAAAGCCCGAGTAACACCGGGCTACCGCTCTTACTCCCCGCCCTGCGGGGAGATACGCTCAGGTTCGCATTATTGACGTCTCATACCAGGCCATCCACCGGGATGGTCTCGGTATTCTTGATCTCCCGCAAAGCAAAGTTTGAATTCACCTGTGCAATGCCCTGCAAGGTAAAGATCTTTTCGTTCAGAAAGCGGTCATAGCTGGCCATATCCGGCACGACAACCCTCAGTACGAAATCGGCATTGCCGGTCACCGCAAAACACTGGAGTACCTCCGGGTAACTGCTGACCTGCTGTTCAATCTCCGCGGTGCTGTCGATAGTGTGTCGCTGTAATGACAGGTTGACCAGCACGCACAAGCCCTGGCCGATGCGATCGGGGTCCAACCGCGCGCTATATCCCCGAATGACACCGCTTTCCTCCAGCGTCCGTACCCGCCGCCAGCAGGCCGCTGGCGACAACCCCACCTGTTCTGCCAGTAACTGGTTACTGATGCGCCCGTCCTGCTGAAGCACCGACAGGATCCGCCGATCCAGTTTATCGAGGTTGACCTGTTTCATTTGGTAACACCTGATTTTTATCAAAGGTTCTTGCTTACCATTGTCTTTTATCAAATATCCTTTCGCAAACCCCGACAACCCCCACTTAATAAGCAAGCACCTTTTGCGGACTTCTCTCTAGAATTCTGGTTATAAAACCGACAAAAGGAGGGCACCATGTCCGCCGATACCCCGCAGCTCGACAATTACAAACTGGAAGACCGCTACCTGCGGGAATCAGGCCGGGTTTTCCTGACCGGAACACAGGCACTGGTCCGCATCCCGTTGATGCAGGCCGCCCTGGATCGCAAACAGGGGTTGAACACCGCCGGCATGGTCAGCGGTTATCGGGGCTCTCCACTGGGTGCCTACGACCAGGCGCTCTGGCAGGCCCAGACCCTGCTCGATGAAAACCGTATCGATTTTGTGCCAGCGATTAACGAAGACCTGGCAGCCACCATCATGCTGGGCACCCAGCAGGTGGAGACCGATGATGACCGCCAGGTGGATGGCGTATTCGGCCTCTGGTATGGCAAAGGCCCCGGGGTTGACCGCGCCGGCGATGCCCTCAAACACGGCACCACCTATGGTTCATCCCCCCACGGCGGTGTTCTGGTAGTTGCCGGTGATGATCATGGCTGCGTGTCCTCGTCCATGCCCCACCAGTCCGATGTGGCATTCATGAGTTTCTTCATGCCCACCATCAACCCGGCCAGCCTGGCCGAGTACCTGGAATTCGGCCTCTGGGGCTATGCCCTGTCCCGTTACAGCGGCTGCTGGGTGGGTTTCAAGGCGATATCGGAGACGGTTGAAAGCGCGGCCTCCGTGGAGCTGCCCCCGCTGCCGGAGTTTGTCACGCCCGATGACTTCACCGCACCCGAAAGCGGCCTCCACTACCGCTGGCCGGATCTGCCCGGGCCCCAGCTGGAAACCCGAATCGAACACAAGCTGGCCGCCGTGCAGGCCTTCGCCAGGGCCAACCCCATTGACCGCTGCCTGTACAACAACCCGGACGCCCGCTTCGGCATTGTGACCACCGGCAAAGGTCACCTGGACCTGCTCGAAGCCCTCGATCTGCTGGGCATCGATGAAGACAAGGCCCGGGACATGGGGCTGGATATCTACAAGATCGGTATGGTCTGGCCCCTGGAGCGGCGCGGCATTCTCAACTTCATTCATGGCAAGGAAGAAGTCCTGGTCATTGAAGAAAAGCGGGGCATCATCGAGAGCCAGATCAAAGAAACCATGTCCGAGCCCGACCGCCCCGGCGAGGTATTGATTACCGGCAAACAGGATGAGCTGGGCCGCCCGCTGATTCCCTATGTGGGTGAGCTGAGCCCGAAACTGGTTGCCGGCTTCCTGGCTGCCAGGCTTGGCCGGTTCTTCTCACTGGACTTCAGCGAGCGCATGACCGAGATCAGCGCCATGTCCAATGCCCAGGACCCGGGTGGCGTCAAACGGATGCCCTATTTCTGCTCGGGCTGCCCCCACAACACGTCCACCAAGGTCCCGGAAGGCAGCAAGGCTCTGGCCGGCATAGGCTGCCACTTCATGGCCTCCTGGATGGGCCGCAACACGGAATCCCTGATCCAGATGGGTGGCGAAGGGGTCAACTGGATCGGAAAGAGCCGCTATACCGGCAACCCCCACGTCTTTCAGAACCTGGGTGAAGGCACCTATTTCCACTCCGGTTCCATGGCCATCCGCCAGGCCGTGGCGGCAGGCATCAACATCACCTACAAGATTCTGTTCAACGATGCCGTGGCCATGACTGGCGGCCAGCCGGTGGATGGCCAGATCACCGTGCCCATGATTGCCCAACAAGTGGCAGCCGAGGGTGTTCGCCGGGTTGTGGTGCTCAGCGATGAGCCGGAAAAATACGATGGCCATAAAGACCAGTTCCCGAAGGACGTCACCTTCCACGACCGTTCCGAACTGGATACGGTTCAGCGCGAATTGCGGGACATTCCGGGCTGCACCGTGCTGATCTACGACCAGACCTGTGCCGCTGAAAAGCGCCGGCGCCGCAAGCGCAATCAGTTCCCGGACCCGGCAAAGCGGGCATTTATCAACCATCACGTCTGCGAGGGTTGTGGCGATTGCTCGGTGCAGTCCAACTGCCTCTCGGTTGTGCCCCGCAAAACCGACCTGGGCCGTAAGCGCAAGATCGACCAGTCTTCCTGCAACAAGGACTTTTCCTGCGTCAACGGCTTCTGCCCCAGCTTTGTCACCATTGAAGGCGGGCAGCTGCGCAAATCCCGGGGTATGGACACCGGCTCGGTACTGACCGGCAAACTGGCCAACATACCAGCCCCGGACCTGCCGGAGATGACCGGCTCCTATGACCTGCTCGTTGGCGGCGTCGGTGGCACTGGTGTGGTCACTGTAGGACAGCTGATCACCATGGCCGCACACCTGGAATCCCGGGGCGCTTCGGTACTGGATTTCATGGGCTTCGCCCAGAAGGGTGGTACCGTTCTGAGCTATGTGCGCATGGCGCCGTCTCCGGACAAGCTGCACCAGGTTCGGATCAGCAACGGCCAGGCCGATGCGGTTATCGCTTGTGATCTGGTGGTGGCGTCCTCCCAGAAGGCCCTGAATGTACTGAGGCCGAACCACACCCGGATTGTAGCCAACGAAGCGGAACTGCCTACCGCCGATTACGTGCTCTTCCGCGATGCCGACATGAAAGCCGACAAGCGACTGGGCCTGCTCCGAGATGCGGTCGGTCAGGACCACTTCAATCAGCTCGACGCCAATGGCATCGCCGAGAAGCTGATGGGCGACACCGTATTCTCAAACGTGATGATGCTCGGCTTTGCCTGGCAGAAAGGGCTGCTGCCCCTGTCTGAAGCGGCCTTGATGAAGGCCATCGAACTCAACGGTGTGGCGATTGATCGCAACAAGGAAGCCTTCGGCTGGGGCCGCGTGGCCGCTGTTGATCTGAGCGCGGTAACGGACCTGCTGGACACCGGCGGCGCGAAGGTTACTGAGACCAAGTCCGAGCCGACCCTTGATGAGCTGATCGAGACCCGTCATGGCCATCTGGTCAACTATCAGAACCGGCGCTGGGCCGATCAGTACCGGGCCAGTGTTGCCGAAGTCCGGAAGGCCGAGGAAGCCCTGGGACAGACAAACCTGCTCCTGACCCGGGCCGTGGCGCAGCAACTGTATCGCGTCATGGCCTACAAGGACGAGTACGAAGTGGCCCGGCTGTTTGCGGAAACCGACTTCATGAAAGAAGTGATGGAAACCTTTGAAGGTGACTTCAAGGTCCACTTTCACCTCGCCCCGCCCCTGCTCAGCAAGGAAACCGATGCCCAGGGACGCCCGAAGAAGCGCCGATTCGGTCCCTGGATGTTCCGGGCCTTCAGGCTGCTGGCAAAATTCCGCAGCCTGCGCGGAACCGCGGTGGATCCCTTCAGTTACTCAGCAGACCGGAAGCTGGATCGCGCCATGTTGAAGGACTACCAAAACCTGGTGGCTCGCATTGGCCGGGAACTGGACGCCAGCAACTACGAAACTTTCTTGCAACTGGCCGAGCTGCCAGCCGACGTCCGGGGCTATGGGCCGGTGCGCGAACAGGCAGCAGAAGGCATCCGTGAAAAACAGACCCAACTGATCAAGGCGCTGGACACTGGCCGCCCCACCCTCATCCGTACCCAACCGGCCGATAAGGAGGCGAACCATGTTTGAGGCCCTGAAGCCGCTGCCACAGGACCCGATCCTGCAATTGATGCAGACATTCCGGGAAGATACCCGGCCGGACAAAGTGGATTTGGGGATCGGTGTGTATAAGGATGACGCCGGCAATACGCCGATCATGGCCGCTGTACATGAAGCCGAACGGCGTCTGCTTGAGGGCGAAACCACCAAGAGCTATGTGGGACCCGCAGGCGCTGCCGGATTCAACAATGCAGTGGCGGAGCTGATCCTGGGAAGTAACAGCCCGCTGATCCGGGAGGGCCGGACATCGGTGGTTCAGACGCCGGGCGGCTGTGGCGCCCTGCGCATGGCGGCGGAGTTTCTGCGCCTGTGCCAGCGGGATACCACGGTGTGGGTGAGCACTCCGACCTGGGCCAACCATCTCCCCTTGCTGGGAGGAGCAGGCCTTACCATCCGAGAATATCCGTACCTCAATCCAGAAACGCTGGAGGTAGACTTCGCCGCCATGCTGGGCACTCTCGAAGGTGCTAAAGCAGGTGATGTGGTGTTACTCCATGGCTGCTGCCATAACCCGTCAGGCGCCGACCTGAGCCTGTCGCAATGGCAGGAAGTCACCAGTCTGATTCAGCGGAAGGGTCTGTTGCCGTTCGTGGACATGGCCTACCAGGGTCTTGGTGAGGGTCTGGAAGCTGATGCGGCCGGCTTGAGACACCTGGCCGGTTCGGTGCCGGAAATGCTGATTGCTGCGTCCTGCTCCAAGAACTTTGGCCTGTACCGTGAGCGCACCGGGGCCCTGGCTCTGATCTCCGCCACGGCAAGCATCAACTCGGCGGCCACCAGCCAGCTGCTGAGCGTCATCCGCTCCCACTACTCCATGCCCCCGGCCCACGGTGCCGCTATCGTGGAGACCATTCTGGGGGATGACTGGCTGCAAGCCCAATGGCAGGAGGAGCTGAGCGGAATGTGCAAGCGCATCCTGCACCTGCGCCACGGCTTTGCCGACGCATTGGCGCCAGTTGGTGATTTCAGTTTTATCGCCCGTCAGCGGGGCATGTTCTCGTTCCTCGGGATCAGCCCTGAGCAGGTTAGCCAGTTACGGGAGGAGCATGGGATCTACATGCTGGAGAGCAGCCGTGTGAATGTTGCAGGGCTGAACGACCGGGTCATGCCACGGGTAGCAGACGCCATACGCGACGTCCTCAAGTAAGCAGACAGCTCAGACAACAAACCAGACCAGAAACGTCAATCCGACAAAAACAACTACGCGGAGACCTCAATGAGTCAGAATTCCCAACCACACCAGCAGGCCAACAACCTCTGGTCTTCACGGATGGCCTTCATCCTTGCTGCTGCCGGCTCGGCAGTCGGCCTCGGGAACATCTGGAAGTTTCCCTACATTACCGGTGAGAATGGCGGCGGCGCTTTCGTCCTTGTCTACCTTGCCTGTATTTTTCTTATTGGCGTGCCGGTATTGATCGCTGAAACCATGATCGGCCGCCGGGGCGGCCAGAGCCCGGTAGCCACCATGCGAACCCTGACCCACACCGAGGGCACCGCGAGGGGCTGGAGAATCATCGGCTGGAACGGCGTTATCGCTTCGTTTCTGGTGCTGTCTTTCTATGCCGTGATCGGCGGCTGGGCCCTGGTTTACATCGGCAAGGCGGCTTCTGGCCTGTTTACCGGCGCCGATGCCGAAACCATTGGCGGTCAGTTCGGCGGGTTGCTCGCAAACCCCTGGGAACTGTTGCTGTGGCACTCCGTGTTCATGGCGATTGTTGTGTTTATCGTTGGCCGCGGCATTCGCTCAGGGCTTGAGAAAGCCGTGAACATGCTGATGCCGCTGTTGTTCGTGCTGCTGATTGCCATGGTGATCTATGCCATGAACAGTGGCAGCTTTGGCCGTGCAGTGAGCTTCATGTTCTCCCCGGATTTCAGCAAGCTGACCACGGCCGGCGTGCTGACCGCCCTCGGGCATGCCGCCTTCACCCTGAGCATTGGTATAGGTGTGCTCATGGCTTATGGCTCCTACCTGCCGAAGGACGTCAATATCGCCAGAACCGCAATGACCATCACCGTTCTGGACACCAGTGTTGCGCTGCTGGCCGGACTCGCCATTTTTCCCCTGGTGTTTGCCAACGGCCTCGAACCGGGCGCCGGTCCCGGCCTGATCTTTGTGACCCTGCCGCTGGCTTTTGGCCAGATGATCGGTGGCGCCCTGTTCGGCACCGTTTTCTTCGCCCTGCTACTGGTGGCGGCCATTACCTCCGCCATCTCCATGCTCGAGCCGGTGGTGGAATGGCTGGAAGAACACAAAGGAGTCGGCCGGGCCAAAAGTGCGCTAGGTGGCGGGCTGGCGATCTGGTTCATCGGCATCGGCACGGTGCTGTCGTTCAACGTCTGGGAAGACCTTCATCCGCTGGAGTTCATCGTGTTCTTTGAAGGCAAGACCGTGTTCGACCTGCTCGACTTCCTGGTGTCCAACCTGATGATGCCCCTGGGTGGCCTGGCCATTGCCCTGTTCGCAGGCTGGGCCATGAAGCGGGAAGGTCTGCCGGGGGATATTGGCCTGCAAGGCGGTGCCTTCAGGGCCTTTATGTTTGTACTCCGCTATCTGACGCCCGCCGGCATAGCGATAGTGTTCCTTTACAATCTTATCTGACAGAACCCCTCAAAAGTCCACTGGTCGTGAAACACAAAGCCCCGCAATGTGCGGCGCTTTGTGTGGTCCGAACCTGGAACATCACATACCCAGGTATGCTTCACGAACTTTCTCATTGCTGAGCAGTTCACGGCCAGTGCCTTCAATTACCACCTTGCCGGTTTCAAGCACATAACCACGGTCGGCCAACGCCAGCGCCTGGGACGCATTCTGCTCAACCAGGAAGATGGTGATGCCCTCTTCCTTCAGCTCCTTGACGATGTTGAAGATCTCTTCGATGATCAACGGCGCCAGGCCCATGCTGGGCTCATCCATAAGCAACAACCTTGGCTTGGCCATCAGGGCCCGCCCCATGGCCAGCATTTGCTGTTGACCTCCGGACAGCTCACCGGCCAGGTTGTGGCGCTTCTGGCGAAGGATGGGGAACTTGGTGTACATGCGCTCCAGGTCGTCCATCACCTCAGGCGTCCTGCCACGGGTATAGGCGCCCAGCAAAAGGTTGTCATGAACACTGAGGTCCTTGAACACCTGTCTCCCCTCCGGCACCTGAACAATGCCATCAGCCACCCGCTGATCGGCGGGGATCTTCGCCAGATCCTTGCCCTCAAAGGTGATCGCGCCACGGTCTGTAGGCTGCAGCCCCGAGATCGTCATCAGCAGTGTGGATTTGCCAGCTCCGTTGGCGCCCACCAGGGAGACAATCTCGCCACTGTTGATATGGATGTCCACATCGTGCAGAACCTCAATCTGGCCATAGGACGTCACAAGCCCCTTGATGGACAGCATTTCCTGCTTTGCGTGAGGCGCAGTCACCCGGTCTGCGTGCTTGAGACCCAGCCCCCCGAATTTCTCCGGTGTGTAACTGACAATCTGGTGACGCAGCTCCCGGAACTCTTCCCGCACCCGTTCACCAAACAAGGGGTCGTTTTCCACATCCCGCGCTTCGATGATCTGCTGCCAGTCTTCCTCGGTCAGCAGTTTCCGGGCCCGGGGAATAACCACGCCCTCTTCCTTGCGGATATGCTTGCGAAGGGCTTCCGTGAAACGTGCCAGGGCATGACTGAATTCCTCACGACCTTCCGGCCAGCGTTCTTCGCATTCCGCCAGCAGCTCGCGCAACTCAAGAAGCTTTTCATGCCCGATCACATAGCCCTTGGCCAGCTTCTCAAGCAGGGGCGCTGTTTCCGGGGACTTCTCACTGAGCCGCTTGTAGAGCTCGATGTCCGTGGGCGTACTGTGCACCCGTTGGGAGAAGTGCTGAATGTAATCAAAGATCGTCTTGACCAGCCGCTCATCCGGCCGCTGATCGTTGACGTTCATATCACTCAGTAGCTGATCCAGCAGATCGAGGATCCGCCACAGCGCCTGATGTTCGTGCACAATAATTCGGACGGCCTGCTCACTGCGTGACCGGGCAGGCGCCATTTCAGTGTGTTGCTCGCTCATGTGAAATGTCTCCTTGCTCAGCCACCCAGATAGGCGGCGATAACGTCAGGGTTCTGACGGATTTCTTCGGGCGTGCCTTCGGCCAAAACGCGACCATAGTTAAGTACGAGCAACCGGTCGGATATCCCCATCACCAGTTTCATATCGTGCTCAACCAGCATCACGGTTATGCCCTGATCCGCTATTTTCCGAATAAGGTCTTCCAGGGCTGCGGTCTCCGTGGCGTTCAGGCCTGCGGCCGGCTCATCCAGCAGGATGACCTTGGGTTCCGCCGCCAAGGCCCGGGCAATCTCCAGCCGCTTGAGCGCACCGTAGGACATCGCAGAGGCTTCGGCGCCCACGTACTCGCCACACCCCACGTATTCCATAAGTTCAGCGGCGCGCTTGTAAGCAAACTCCTCGTCCCGGCGCAAAGCCGGCAAGCGGAACAGTGTGGTGAACAGGTTGCTCTTGAGCTGGAGGTGCCGGCCGAGCATCACATTCTCAATGGCGGTCATGTTCATACAGATCTGCATCTGCTGAAACGTCCGGCACATACCCCGTTCCGCAAGTTGGTTCGGTTCCAGCCTGGAGGTACTCTCACCATTCAGCAGAATCTCACCCTTGGTGGGGATATAGAGCCCGGTGATCAGGTTGAAAAGCGTGGTTTTTCCGGCACCGTTCGGGCCTATGACAGAATAGACCTGCCCCGCCTCCACGGCGAAGCTGACACCTTCCACCGCATGAACACCACCAAAGGCCTTATCCAACCCTTTGACTTCAACCAGAGCTGTCATGCCTCACCTCCCGCTTTCTTGCGCATTCTTTTGGAAACAACTGCGGTCAGCGTTGGTAACAGCCCCTTGGGCATGAAGATCATGGTCAACATCAGGATCAGGCCGAACATGACTGTTTCGAGTTCCTGGAAGTCCGCCAGCACCTGCGGCAACAGCTTCAGCACCACGGCACCGAGAATCACACCGAATGTGGATCCCATGCCACCGAGCACGACCATAGTGATAAAGAGAATGGAGAACTCGAAGCTTGCTACTGCAGGCGTGATAAAGCCCTGGAAGTGAGCGTAGAGGCCACCCATCAGGCTGGCGTAAATGGCAGAGATCACGAACACGAGGCTCTTGTACTTCGCGGTATTGACGCCGACGACACTGGCCGCCACTTCCGAACCATGCACGGAACGCAAAGCTCGGCCAATGGGAGATTCAATCAGGTTCAGGGCAAACCAGACCGCCACGAGAAGAACAGCACTGGCAAACATATACCAAGCCTGAACGCCGGAAATCTCCAGCCCGAATAATGAGTATGCGCCAAATGAACTGAGCTCCCAGCCAAACACCTCAAAAGCCGGGACCGGCATACCATCGGGGCCACCGGTAATAGCCCGTTCGTTGTTCAGGATAATGGCAATAATAAAACCCACTGCAAGGGTCGCCATGGAAAGGTAGTGCCCTTTAAGACGCAGAATCGGACGCCCGACAACCCAGGCAATAATACCAACAACGGCGGCACCTACCAGCAGCGCCGGCACAGACGGCCAGCCATAGGTTCCCGTGGCTATCCCTGTGAAGTAGGCACCGAGACCAAAAAACCCGGCGTGACCAAGGCTGATCTGCCCCGCAAAGCCTACCAACAGGTTCAGGCCGACCACCGTAGCGGCAATAATGGCTATCTGGGTAGCCAGCTCATAGTGAAAGGGGTTGCTCAGAAAAGCCGGCAGAACAAGAAGGATCAGTGTGAGGACCATCAGGCCCCGGAGACGCGACTGCATAAAACGATTCAACATCAGACACGCTCCACGACTTTGGCACCGAAGAGTCCGCGGGGCATGAAGAAGAGCACCAGCAGAATCATGGAAAATGCGACCGCATCCTTGTAATCGGAAGAGATATAACCGGCCGCCATGGCCTCAACAATTCCAAGGGCAAGGCCACCGACAACCGCACCCACACCGCTGCCCAGGCCACCGATAGCGGCCGCGACAAAACCTTTCAGACCCAGGATGATGCCGATGTCATAAGAGGTGAAGGTGATAGGTGCCACCACAATACCGGCCACAGAACCCAGCAACGCAGACACCATGAAGGCCAGCATCAACACCATCTGGGTGCGGATACCCACCAGGCGCGCCGCTTCCTTGTTCATGGAAGTTGCCAAAATGGCCTTGCCTATGAGCGTTTTGGTGAAGAACAACACCAGACCGACTACCATTATCGCGCCGATTCCCAGAACCCAGAGGCTCTGGCTGTTCAGAACCGCACCAAATACCTCGATCGGCTCATTGGTGCTGAAATTCTGCATAACATGGTACTGCTTGCCCCAAACCACCTGGGCAATACCACGAATAAAGATGGATGCACCGATGGTGATGATAATCAGGGTAACTACATCGGCCTGCTTGGCCGGTGCAATGGCCAGTCGTTGAAGGGCAATCCCCAGCACACCGGCCAGAATGACCGCCAGCACGACCGCAAGCACCATGGGTACTCCCATGGCCGTCAGGGAAACTGTCGCCATGCCTCCTATCATCAGGAATTCGCCCTGGGCAAAGTTGATGACATGGCTGGCGTTGTAAATCAGGGTAAAACCGAGGGCTATCAGGGCGTAGGTCGCACCGATAGTTATCCCGGTGAACAGGTACTGTAAGAATTCTGCGAGCATAGCGGTGGTTCCGGTCGAACATCGGCTGGCGACTTATCCGAAAGGACAGCCGCCAACCGCGAGACAGGTGAAAGGGATATCAGTCAATCAGTTTCCATTCGCCGTTCTGGACTTCCAGAATGCGGAAGGAATCTGCATCAAGGCCATTGTGGTCTTCCGGAGACATATTGAACTCACCGGTGACCCCAACGTAACCCTTGATGTTCTCCAGTGCATCGCGCACAGCCGCAGGGTCGGTAGAGCCAGCTTCTTCGATGGCACGAACCGCCAGCATCAGCCCGTCGTATGCGTAGGCACCGAAGGTTGAAACCTTGGAATCCCAACGAGCCTCGTACTCCGCCTTGTAGTTCTGCACCACTTCTTTCTGGGGATCATCTTCCGGCAGGGAGTCCGGAACCAGCAGCGGAGATGCCGGCAGGCGCAGACCTTCCGCAGAGGAGCCAGCCAGTTCGAGGAAGCTGTCAGACGCAACACCGTGGGACTGATAGAACGGAAGTTCCATACCCAGCTGGGCGTAATTCCGGGTCACAATTGCCGGGCCCTGACCGAAACCGAAGTTCAGAACCGCCTCAACACCCTTCGTGTTACGGATATTGGTCAACTGGGCGGTCATGTCTGTATCAGATCCGCTGTAGGTGACATCGGCCACCACTTCCATGCCCATCTTCTCTGCCACTTCCAGAGTCTGGGTGCGGCCGGAACTGCCAAAACCACCGGTACCGGAAATCAGGCCGATTTTGGTGATACCACGGTTTTTCATGTCCGCCAGGATGCGCTCTGCCGCCATGCGGTCAGACTGAGGCGTCTTGAATACCCACTTCTTCACCGGAGTGGTAATAACCACTGCACCAGCCAGGGAAATGAAGGGAACCTGAGCCTGCTCAATCAGAGGTACCGCAGCCATGGTGGCACCGGTGGTGCTGCCACCAACGATGATATCAACCTGATCCGAGCGGATCAGGCGACTGGCGAAGTTACGGGCAGAAGAGGCATTGCCAACGTCGTCATAGTGAATCAGCTCTAGCTGACGCCCAAGAACACCGCCTTCTTCATTGATTTTTTCGACGTACATCTCGAGCGTTTTCAGCTCGGGGTCGCCCAGGAAGGATGCGGGACCCGTGACAGACAGGAACGACCCGATTTTGATAGGTTCAGCTGCCTGAGCACTCATCATCATGAGACCGGCAGCAGCAACGGCTGCGCATTTTCCTGCGCGACGCATCATAGTTTTAAGCATTGTTTTTGTTCTCCCGAATTGTGCAGGGGCTTGAGTATGTTTTGTTACTTCATCCTTGATCACACCAGTCCTGTTTTCTTCGCTCCCGGTAAAATTCGATACCATTGACGAATATCAAACGAAGTTATTGTATCATAACTTCCATGTCAACCGATTTCAGGGGGTCCGGCCAAGGCTCTTTCAGTAAAGCTGACGCTGACGCAACCCGCCAGCACGGCAATCAGAGAGACAAGTCTTTACCTGACACGTAAGACCCGCATAATACGCGCAGCGTGTTTCATTGATTCTTATTTGCGAACCCAGGGCCATGACTGCAAAAAACCAGCTCGAACTGCTCGTCAAAAACTTCCAGAAGAAACGGCCACTCCGTGCCGGCTCTCTCATCATTACCATCTATGGCGACGCCATCGTCCCCCGCGGCGGCAATGTCTGGCTTGGCAGCCTGATGAAACTGGTAGAACCCATGGGCATCAGTCAGCGTCTGGTACGCACCTCGGTGTATCGCCTGGTTCAGGAGTCATGGCTGCAAACCGAAAAGGTCGGGCGCTGCAGTTATTACAGCCTCACCGGCCCCGGCCTGCGTCGGTTCGAGCAGGCCTTTCAGCATGTTTACAATCTCGATACGGCGGAGTGGAACGGCAGCTGGTGCCTTGTCTACCTGAATCAGCTGGCTCCGGAACTTCGTCAGAAAGTCAGGGAAGAACTGAAGTGGCTCAGCTTTGGCAGTATGGCCCCGGGGCTGATGGAGCACCCGAGGTTTACCCGCAACGAACTGATGCCCATGCTGCAGGAATGGGGTGCCGTGGACGACACCATCGTGATGCAGACCATGCCCATGGAGCAGAAGAGCCCCAGAGCACTTCGCCTACAGGTTCGCGAAAGCTGGAACCTGGATGAACTCGGGGGTCGTTACAGGCGCTTTCTGAAACAGTTCCGCCCTTTGTGGCGGGAGCTTCAGTCTGAGGACACCCTTAACCCGGAGGAATGTCTGCTTCTGCGGATCCTGCTGATCCACGAGTATCGCAAGATATTGCTTCGTGACCCCCTGCTGCCCGATGAACTGTTACCGGGGGACTGGGAGGGCCGCAGCGCCAAGCAGCTTTGTCGCAACCTTTACCGTCAGATCTATGTGCGCGCCGAGCAGTGGCTGGACGAGACTCTGGAGAATGCTTCCGGCCCTCTGCCAGGGCCCGGTGAGAAGTTCTATAAACGCTTCGGAGGTCTGCGCGACACGGGGAGTTTTACCGAAACCCTGCCGGAAATGGAATAAAGGCGTTCCGAATCCGATTACTTCGGCCGCTATTGCGGGGAGCTCGCAGATGCATCCTGCCCCCGTTATTCCATTTTACGTGCCAGGTGCAGCATCACCACACCGAGCGCCATCACAGCCAGGGTTAGCCAGAGCCCGTTGGTGTAATTACCTTCCACATCGGCCAGGTAACCTACAACAGCAGGCGCCAGCATCTGGGCTATGCCATAGCTGAACGTTAGCCGGCTCATCGGCCGGGATGGATTCTCCGGGAAAACACGCCCCACCATCGCCAGCATCATGCTGACAATACCGATAAAGCTGGCGCCATAGATCACGGCGCTGAGCATTACGCTGACCATATCGGCATTGACGATCAGCATCACGATACTGACGGCGTTAAGCGTGTATGCCAGATACAACGCCAGCCACTGACCCCACCGACGCGAGAACACATCCCACAGCCAGCAGGCCGGTGTGGCAGCGAGACCTACAATCAGCCAGATCAGCCAGCCGTGACCCTTGAGCTGCGGCATTGACTCCGCGATAGCCACCAGGAAGGTGGCTGTCACCACATAGCCCACCCCCGCGCAAAAATAGGCCAGCTGCAGTATGCGAATGAAGCGGCTCCGCTCATTCCCTGCAGCTTTGCCCGCGGTTTGCGGCAAGGCGCAGGCCCTGTAGTCCGGCATCCAGCGCCAGGCGGGAACCACCAGCACTAACGCCACCAACCCGTAAATCACCCACTGGGTATCCCAGGTAAAGGCATCTTTGATCAGCTCGGCCACCACCGCAGTAAGAACAATCCCGAGACCGATGCCAGAAAAGAAAACCCCCAGCTCGGACTTCTGATTGTTCCTGATCAGCCAGCTCATCAGCAGACCTGCCCCCAGCAACATGCCTGCTGAGGTGCTGAGCCCGGAAATGAACCGCAAAATGAACCACAACCACACATTGGTGGTGTACCCCATAAGAACCGTTGAAATCACTGCCACAACAAGCCCGAGCTGGTAAAGCCGCACTTTTAGCCCGAGATCGCTGATCCGGGTGATCAGCAAAGCGCCGGTCAGGTAACCGGCGTAATTTACCGTTGCCAGCATGCCCACTACGGAAGTGCTCAGACCAAGCGCGCCGACCATCTCGGGAATCATCGGTGTATAGGAGAAGCGGGCAATACCCACCATGACCACAACCGCGATCACGCTGGCCACCAGCACTTTCATCGTTTCGACGGGTTTCACGGGGATTCCTTACCTCAAAGACAGGGATGGCCGTTGGTATTATCGTTATCCAAAGACCGTTACCGTTTGCCGACTAAGGGCTACCAGCTCTCCGCGTGCGGTCCAGATCCCCGCATAAGTGTGGCCGTACCCTGAACTTGCTTCATCAATCGTCGCCTTGTACAGCAGCCAGTCTCCTGGCTCCAGAACTGGCCTGGGATGCACGATATCAAGTGCCCAAGTCAGGGAACTGGTTTTTACCCGGCCTTTCACATAGGGCAAAACAGCAGGCGGCCAGGCATCAACGAGGGCAATGATGTGGGCGTCTGAAAAGGTTTCCGGAGTCTTCCTGAACTGCATCCAGCCACCAAGCTCGCGGCCACCCTTGCCACTGAACGGCAGATTACCAAAAGCCCAGCGCATCTCAATCTGCTGGATAAATTCGGGAGTAACCCCCTTGATATAATCCAGTCCGCTACATTGGTCTACCGGTGTCGCGTCCGGCGCTGGCAAGGCGTCCACCTGCACTTCCGAATCCCTGTCGCCACCAAAACTGGCAAGAACCATCAGCCTGGGCTCACCACCCTGAACAATGCGCCCCAACACCTGGCTGACAGCCTTACCTTCACGCAGAAGTTCGGCCTTGACCGTCGCAGGCTCCTCCGGCGTTACCGGGCCCACAAAAGACACCTGCATGGACCTGAGCGGCCGGCCAGGCGCGACAACATTCGCCATCCGGTCAAACACAAGCGCTGCACTCACACCGCCAAAGGAGGCCCGGCCCTGTGCCCACGAAGACGGAATGGTTACTTCGCCATCGCCTGCGGCCACTTCCAATAATTTTTCGAAATTCATCAACTTGCCTTATTAGCATCCTATCCGATTCAATCCGGAGATTGCCGAATATCCTCCCGCAACGCAACCGTCGGCGCCGGCAACTACCTACCGCCCCACCGGCATTAGCCGTGTTAAAGACTCAAGAAACCAGTTATAATCCCCGCCACATCATGCATTGCATTGCAATGCTTTACCCTTCGAATTCCGAGTACATTAATGTCTGACTTGTCTTTTGCCGAACTCGGCCTGGATCCAGCTGTCCTTGAAGCTGTTGCCGCCGTCGGTTATGAAAAACCTTCTCCCATACAGGCCCAGACCATTCCTGCGCTGTTGGCTGGCAAACATCTTCTGGGCGTTGCCCAGACCGGCACCGGGAAGACCGCAGCGTTTGCGCTGCCGCTGTTGAGCCGGATTGACGCCTCCCTTATGGAGCCGCAGATTCTGGTACTGGCACCCACACGGGAGCTGGCCATCCAGGTGGCCGAGGCGTTTACCACCTACGCCAGCAAATTCCGCAACTTCCATGTACTGCCAATATACGGCGGCCAGGATTTCTTTCCCCAGATCAAAGGCCTGCGCCGCGGCGCCCAGGTGATCGTGGGAACCCCCGGCCGTATGCTGGACCACCTGCGCAAAGGCACCCTGAAGCTCGACAGCCTCAAGGCCCTGGTGCTGGACGAAGCCGACGAAATGCTTCGCATGGGTTTCATTGATGACGTGGAAGCGATTCTGGCGAAGACACCGGATAGTTGTCAGCGCGCACTGTTCTCAGCGACCATGCCGCCGCAGATCAAGAAAGTGGCCCAGACCTATCTGCGCGATGCCACGGAAGTAAAAATCGAGAGCGAGACCCGCACGGTTGAGCGTATCTCCCAGTTTGTATTGCCGGTTTATGCCGAACGCAAGCTGGATGCGCTGACACGCATTCTTGAGGTGGAGCCGCTGGACGCTGCCATTATCTTCGTACGCACCAAAGCGGAGACCACGCTGCTGGCGGAAAAGCTGTCAGCCCGTGGACATTCAGTGGCACCGCTGAATGGCGACCTGAACCAACGCCAGCGTGAGCAGACGGTGGATGATCTCAGGCGTGGCAAGAAAGATATCATCGTGGCAACAGACGTAGCTGCGCGCGGCCTGGACGTGCCCCGCATTACCCACGTCATCAACTACGATGTGCCTTACGATACCGAAGCCTATATCCACCGGGTTGGCCGCACCGGCCGTGCTGGCCGTGAAGGCAAGGCGATTCTGCTGGTGACCCCCCGCGAGCGCAGCTGGCTGCGCACACTTGAGCGTGCCACCAACTCGCCGATGGAATCCTATCAACTGCCTTCGCCCGTAGAGCTCAAGAAGATGCGCGAACAGCAGTTCGAAACGCAGCTGCTGGGTTTTGCCGAGGACGGTAAACTGGCCAAGGCGATGGCGCTGCTGGATGAAATTGCCGAACGCAATGAAATGGACACGGCGATGGTGGCCGGTGCCCTGGCCTGCTGGCTGGAAGCGTCCCAGCCCGGCTCACTGCCGCTGGATCAGCCGGACGCCTTGCCGGAAATTTCCGCCAATGCGCCGCCGCGTCGGGACCACAAGGGTGGTCGTCCTGGTGGCAAGCCGGGATACAAGCCAGGCTTCAAGAAAGGCCCCAAGGGCCGTGGTGGACCCGGCCCGAAGGGCAAGCCCCCGGGCAAGGGTGGCAAACCCGCCGGTAAGCGCCCGCCCCGTCAGGGCTGATTTAGCCGCTCAGGGCTACCTCAAGCGCTGATAGACTACGAAGCTGTAGTCATAGGGATTGTTGTCGGACGCGGAGAAATCCTCCCGTCCGATTTCTTCCCACTCATCCCAGTTTACTTCCGGAAAGAATGCGTCTCCCTCCACGTCAGCGTGCACCTGGGTAACATAGATTCGATCTACCATCGGCAAGGCTTCGGCGTAAATCTGTCCGCCACCGATGATCATCACTTCGTCCCCACCTTCAATCTCGGCCTGAGCTTCAGCTTTCACCAACGCTTCGTCCAGTGACGTTGCCGCCACCGTTCCCGCAGGCGCTTCCCATTCCGGATTCCGTGAAATCACCACGTTCATCCGCCCGGGCAATGGCCGCCCAATGGAATCCCAGGTTTTCCGCCCCATGATGATGGGCTTGCCCATGGTGGCCTGCTTGAAGTACTTGAGATCGCCCGGCAAGTACCACGGGAGCTTGTTGTTACGGCCGATGACCCGGTTTTGGGACATGGCCACTATGAGAGCCTTCCTCATTATTTGTCTATCCTCTTGCTTGGGAGCTCCGGATCCGGGGCCCTCGGGATTTGGGGGCCGCAAGAGGGCGGGAAGACGTGTCCAAAAAACGCCTCAAGGCATCCATGCGCGACTTGAGCTCCGCCATCCATGGCTCCGCACATTTTTGGACACGTCTTCCCGCCCTCTCGCGATTCGACAATGCAGTTAGCTGATCAATGATCACCACGAGACAGAGCACTTGTTAAGCTTAAATCAGAATAGATGCCCCAAACCTGACCTGATCTCCCGGAAAATCGAACTCTGCGATTCATTTGCGGGGCAGCGGGTGGGGCTTTCAGGAAATGTGCGGAGCCATGGATGGCGGAGCTCAAGCCGCACAGGGACGTCTCGAGGCGGTTTCCTGAAAGCCCCACCCGCTGACCTGCAGCCCCCAAAAACCATAGGGCCGGAAACCAGGCCAAAGGCTCAAACCGCAATAGGCGCCTTAATCCCGGGGTAAGGGTCATACCCGTCAAACTCGAAATCCTCAAGCTCGTATTCAAAGATCGACGAAGGCTTCCGTTTGATCACCAGCTCAGGCAAAGCCCGGGGCGATCTTTTCAGCTGTTCAAAGACGATATCGTCGGTCAAGTGGTTCTGGTACAGGTGGCAATCACCAAAGGTGTGCACGAACTCGCCGACGTCCAGGTCGCACTGCTGGGCGATCATGTGAGTCAGCAAGGCGTAGGATGCGATGTTGAATGGAACCCCCAGGAACAGGTCTGCGCTGCGCTGGTAGAGCTGGCAGGAGAGCCTGCCGTCGGAAACGTAGAACTGGAACAGGCAGTGGCACGGGGCCAACGCCATGCGGCCCTGACGCACATTGTCCTGGGGGCCGATGGATTCGTCAGGGAGTTCGGCCGGGTTCCAGGCGGAGACGATCAGCCGGCGGGAGTTGGGCTTGTTGCGGATCTGGTCGATCACGTCGCTGATCTGGTCAACGGTGCTGCCGTCCGGGCATTGCCAGCTGCGCCATTGTTTGCCGTAGATTGGCCCCAGGTCACCGTTTTCCAACGCCCATTCATTCCAGATGGACACCTTGCGCTCTTTCAGCCAGTTGTTGTCAGTGGAGCCCTGCAGGAACCACAACAGCTCCTGGATGATGCTGCGCAGGTGGATTTTTTTGGTGGTCACCAGGGGAAAACCTTCCTGCAGATTGAAGCGAATCTGGCGGCCGAACACGGAACGGGTACCAACACCGGTGCGGTCACCGCGGTCCGTGCCGTTGTCTACCACGTCTTTCATCAGGTCGAGATAGGCTTTCATTCAGCGTTTCTCCGGTAAGCAAAAACAATCAGCGCGATACCCGCGAGGATCATAGGGAATGACAGCAACTGCCCCATGGTGAGCCAGTCAAAGGCCAGATAACCCAGTTGAGGGTCTGGCTGGCGAACAAATTCCACCAGGAAGCGGAAGACGCCATAGCATGCCAGGAACAGGCCGGACACGGCCATGCGGGGCCTGGGTTTGGAGGAGAACCACCACAGGATAATAAAAAATACGACGCCCTCCAGAGCAAACTGGTAAAGCTGGGACGGGTGTCGCGCCAGGGCATCCGGGGCGGTGCGGAAGACCATGCCCCAGGGAAGGTCCGTGGGCTTGCCCCAGAGTTCGCCATTGATGAAGTTGCCGATACGGCCAGCACCCAGGCCCACCGGCACCAGCGGCGCGACGAAGTCGGCGATTTGCCAGAAGGTGCGGCCAACCTTGCGGCCGAACCACCAGATGGCGAACATCACGCCCAGCAGGCCTCCGTGGAAGGACATACCTCCCTCCCAGACCCTCAACAACATCAGTGGGTCGGCAGCGAAGGCACCGAAGTTGTAGAAGATCACATAACCAAAGCGGCCGCCAAGTATGACACCCAGAGCAATGTAGAAAAGCATGTCACCCATCTGGACTTCGGTGATGGGCGACCAGGGTTTGCGAGCGCGAATGCGGCCCAGCCACCAGCCAACAAGAAAACCAACCAGGTAGGTCAGGCCATACCAGTGTATTTTCATAGGTCCAATGGCGATGGCCACCGGATCAATCTGCGGATGCTGGAGCATCAATAACCCCTCAGGTCATAACAGAAAACGGATACCCACCACGATCAGTACCATGGCGAAGATTTTTTTCAACAGAGCGGCGTCCAGGCGGTGTGCCAGGTTGGCACCTAAGCGGGCGAACAATACGCTGGTCAGGACAATACCCAGAAACGCCGGCAAGTAAATGAAGCCCACGCTGAGATCCGGCAGATGCGGGTTCTGCCAGCCGGTACCAATATTCGCCAGCGCACCGGCCACGGCAATGGGCAAGCCACAGGCGGCGGAGGTTCCCACAGCCTGCTGCATTCGGACATTACACCAGCTCAGGAAAGGTACCGTCAGCGTGCCGCCACCGATACCGAAAATCGCAGATGCCCAACCGATTCCTGCGCCCGCGCCACCCAGCCCTGCGGAACCGGGTACGTCGCGACCGGGTTTCGGATTGACCTCCAGCAGCATTTTCAGCGCCACCAGAATAACGAACACACCGATGATCAGCTCCAGCGCATCGCCACTGAGCATGGACGCCGTCCAGGCGCCGAGTATCGCGCCTACCACGATACCTGCGGTCATTGGGCGAAAAATTTCCCAGCGAACCGCTTGATGGAGGTGATGCGAGCGTATGGAGCTCATTGACGTGAAGACGATGGTTGCCAGCGACGTTCCCACGGCCAGGTGCGCGACGATTTCACTACTGATCCCCTGCAGGCCAAAACTGAAGATCAATACCGGCACAATGACCAGGCCACCACCAATGCCAAACAGGCCCGCCATGGTGCCCGCCAGGGCGCCCAGCGCCAGATAAAGACCAATTACCGCAATCAAGCTCATACTCAGCCACACACAGAGAATAAAACAGGCTGGTATGATACACACCGACGCATCTTTGTTCACTCGCGATGGATGAGCCCCCTTCATGTGCCTGATTGTTTTTTCCCTGCGACAGCATCCTGACTTCCCGCTGGTGGTGGCGGCCAATCGCGACGAGTTCTTTCGCCGCCCTACCGCGGCCATGGACTGGTGGGCCAGCGAAACCGCCGGCCGGGAGGTCCTTGCGGGTCGGGATCTGCTCTCCGGTGGCACCTGGCTTGCCGTCGACATCAATGGCCAGGTCTGTGCAGTGACCAATGTACGGGAAGGCACCCAGGCACCGGGCACCCACTCCCGGGGCGAACTTCCACTAATGGCCCTTGCCCAGGACAGCGAGACGCTGGAACCCCGGCTTCGGCAACAGAATAACCGATATTCTGGCTTCAACCTGGTCAGCCTGAATACGCAACATGGCTGGTATTTCAGCAATCGCGATGCCCACCCCGGCCGCCACGTTCACCGTGGCACCTATGGTCTCAGCAATCATCTACTGCAAACACCCTGGCCCAAACTGCTCCGGCTCAGGAACTCGGTTACAGAACTGCTTGAGAGCGCAAGCTCCGGGACGACCGAGGAGCTCCATCAGAACTTGATCACCCGCCTGCAAGACACCACGCCCGCGCCTGACCGGGAGTTGCCGGATACCGGGGTGGGCCGGGAGACAGAGCGGTTCCTTTCGTCACCGTTTATCATTGGCAGTGATTATGGCACCCGCGCCACCACGGTTGTCACCGTCAGTACCTCCGGTGAGATCCGCGTCACCGAACAGGTATGGGGGCCTGAGGGCAAAAAGGAAGACGCCAGAGCATTCTGCTGGCAGCGGCCGGCCTGAAGCTTTGATATAATCCGCCAAATTCCGCCAAGCAACCGGAGGCCCCGTATGGCCGGTGAGAAAAGCACGGCGTCCATCGCCGACTTTGAAAAGTCCCTGGATGAGCTGGAAAAACTGGTCCGCGACCTGGAGCAGGGCGAACTGTCCCTGGAGCAGTCACTGACGGCATTTGAACGGGGCGTAAAGCTCACACGCGAGTGCCAGCAGGCACTCAAGACAGCGGAACAGCGAGTGGAGCAGTTGGTGGAAAACAGCGATGGCACACTGGAAACCAGACCTTTTACCCCGGACGAACCTGCCTGATGCCAACACCGAATACCCGCCTGGTGACATTCCTGGAGCATTGCCGCAGCCGGATCGATACAGAACTGGAGTGCCGGCTGGCCATGTCGGGCAACAGTTCTGAACGCCTTCAACAGGCCATGCGATACAGTGTACTGGGGGGCGGCAAGCGAATTCGACCGGCCCTGTGTATGGCGGCAGCGGCAGCCGTGGGGCAGTCGCCGGGCAGCGCGACTGTTCCGGCGTGCACCCTGGAGCTGATCCATGCCTATTCACTGATCCATGATGACCTGCCCGCCATGGATGACGATGAACTGCGTCGGGGCCGGGCCACAACCCATATTGCCTTTGACGAAGCGACTGCCATTCTTGCGGGTGATGCGCTGCAGGCCATGGCATTCGGCTGGCTGGCCGAAGCACCTGGGCTGGATGACCAGATCCGCCTGGCCATGATCAGGGAACTGGCCTCCGCCAGCGGGCACCTGGGCATGGTGGGCGGCCAGGCCATCGACCTGGAATCGGTCGGCAAGAGCCTGACCATCGACCAGCTGGAGACTATGCATCGCCACAAAACCGGAGCCCTGATTGCCGCCAGTGTGCGGATAGGCGCACTGACTGCTCCCGAGGTTGGCGAGGAGCAACTGGCAGCCCTTACGATTTATTCACAAACCCTGGGGCTTGCCTTCCAGGTGCAGGATGATCTTCTGGATATTGAAGGTGATACGACCGTCATCGGCAAGCCCCAGGGATCGGACCTCGCCCGTTCCAAACCTACCTACCCGTCACTGCTTGGCACTGCTGGCGCCAGGGACTACTTGTCCCAGCTGCTGGATTCGGCACTGTCCAGTCTTGAGGGGTTCGGCAAGGAAGGCGACATACTCAGAGACATGGCCGGTTACGTGGTGGCCCGCACCCATTGAACCACCACGGCACTGGCATGCACACTGGTAGTGAAGGTGGAGGACTGGTGGAGCCCGTCTGGCCCAATCAGTATGAAACCGGGTCCCTTCATCCCCTATAATAGAAATCACATTTTTGAACCACCCGGAAAAGACCCGAGCAGATGCAGGATACATATACTTTCAAGGAAATCCCGTCAAAACGGCCCAACACGCCGCTTCTGGACAGGATAGATGTTCCAGCACAGCTGCGGGAGCTGGCAGATGACCAGCTCACCCAGCTGGCAAGGGAATTGCGCGCGTTCCTGCTATGGTCGGTAGGTCAGACCGGCGGACACTTCGGTGCGGGTCTGGGCGTTCTGGAACTGACCGTGGCCTTGCACTATGTCTTTAACACGCCAGAAGACCGTCTGGTGTGGGATGTGGGGCATCAGGCCTACCCTCACAAGATCCTCACCGGCCGTCGCGAGCGCATGCACAGCATTCGACGCAAAGGCGGCCTGGCGGGTTTTCCCAAGCGGGCCGAGAGCGAATACGACACCTTCGGCGTAGGGCATTCCAGCACCTCGATCAGTGCCGCCCTGGGCATGGCCGTGGCCGCGCGCCTGCAGGGTACCGGCCGCAAGAGCATCGCCGTGATCGGTGACGGTGCCATGACCGCAGGAATGGCCTTCGAGGCACTGAATCACGCCGGCCACCTGCATGCCGACATGCTGGTTATCCTCAACGACAACGACATGTCCATTTCCCATAATGTGGGCGGGCTGTCGAACTACTTCGCCAAGTTGCTGGCCAGCCGCACCTACAACCAGGTGCGGGACAGCAGCAAACGGGTACTGCAGGCAGCACCACACCTGATGGCGCTGGCCCGCAAGACCGAGGAACACTTCAAGGGCATGATTGCCCCGGGCACCCTGTTCGAGGAACTCGGCTTCAACTACATCGGCCCCATCGACGGCCATGACCTGCCCCTGCTGGTGGAAACCCTGGAAAATATCCGCGAGCTGGACGGCCCGCAATTCCTGCATGTTGTAACCACCAAGGGCAAAGGCTTCGCGCCCGCCGAAGCCGACCCCATTGGCTACCACGCCATCAACAAGATCGAGCCGGTGCCCGCCAGCAAACCGGAGCCGGTAGTACCCAAACCATCGAAGCCCAAGTATGCCAATGTCTTTGGTCAGTGGCTGTGTGACGCCGCAGAGGCGGACGAACGCATTGTCGGCATCACCCCGGCCATGTGTGAGGGCTCTGACCTGCTGGCGTTCTCCCAGCGCTTCCCGGAGCGGTATTTTGACGTTGCCATTGCCGAGCAGCACGCAGTCACCCTGGCGGCAGGTCTTGCCTGTGATGGCGCCAAGCCGGTGGTTGCCATCTATTCCACGTTCCTGCAACGGGCCTACGACCAGTTGATCCACGATGTGGCGATACAGAACCTGGATGTACTGTTTGCCATTGACCGCGCTGGCCTGGTGGGCGAAGACGGCCCCACCCACGCCGGTGCTTTCGATATCAGTTACCTGCGGTGCATACCCAATATGATCGTGATGGCACCCTCTGACGAAAATGAAACCCGGCAGTTGCTGCATACAGGCATGCTGTTTGATGGCCCCGCTGCGGTCCGCTACCCACGGGGAACCGGACCGGGTGCAGAGATTATCCGGGAGCTCGCTCCCCTGCCCATCGGCAAGGGTCGGCTGGCAAGAGAAGGTACGGGCATCGCCATCCTGAACTTTGGCACCTTGCTGACGCCTGCACTGGAAGCCGCCGAAGCGCTGGGCGCAACGGTGGCCGACATGCGCTTTGTGAAGCCGCTGGATGAGGAACTGATCCTGTTTCTGGCAGAGCAACACGACCTGCTGGTGACTGTCGAGGAAAATGCGATCGCCGGCGGTGCCGGCAGCGCGGTGGCGGAGTTCCTGAACAGCCGCGGCATCAGTCAGCCCCTGCAGCAGATCGGACTTCCGGACACCTTCATTGATCATGGCAAGCACGGAGAACTGCTGTCTTCCTGCGGCCTGGATGCAGAAGGCATCAGACGTGCTATTGAAGGCCGCCGGGAGCGAATGGAAAACAGCCAGTCACTCAAGGCGGTGAAGTAAGGGGGCAGCGGGAAGAATCAGACGGTGGGATCGTCGTCCTGATGAGTCTCGAACCAGTGTCCGAGTTTGCTCTGCTTGGTGTTCAGGTAATGCTCATTGTGGGGGTTACGCCCCACGTGCAGCGGCACACGTTCCGCAATTTCAATACCCAGGCCCGTCAGCGCATCCACTTTGCGGGGGTTGTTGGTCATCAGCCTCAGGCTGCTGATGCCCAGATGCTCCAGCATGTCCCGGCACATCGTGTAATCCCGCAGATCAGCGGCAAAACCGAGTTGCTCGTTGGCTTCAACCGTATCTGCCCCCTGATCCTGCAGATTATAGGCGCGAATCTTGTTCAACAGGCCGATACCCCGGCCCTCCTGGCGTAAGTACATCAGAATGCCACGGCCTTCGCGGGCAATGCTGCGAAGTGCTTCCTCAAGCTGATAGCCGCAATCACAGCGCATGCTGTAGAGCGCATCGCCGGTCAGGCATTCGGAGTGTGTCCGTGCCAGCATCGGCTCGGGACTGCCAAGATCACCCAGCGTAAGGGCCACATGTTCCTTCCCGGTGTCCGGCTCCTCAAAACCGTGCATGTCGAAAACGCCGAAAGGGGTAGGCAACCGGCATGTCTGGATGTAACGAACGGCCACAGTGCTTCCTCGTGGTTCAGTCAATCGGGCCGCGCATTCTATCACGTGGCCACCTTCCTGGCGTAGTCTCTGCACGGTCATTCCTCCGGTCATGCTGACGTATACAACACTTACGAACCGGAGTCTGAAGCAGACCAATGGCCGCTGCGACCGCCCTTCTTCTCCAGCAGGCGGACATTATCCACCACCATACCGCGATCAACCGCCTTGCACATGTCGTAGAGCGTCAGTGCGGCCACACTGGCAGCCGTCAGCGCCTCCATTTCGACTCCCGTCTGACCCGCGAGTTTGCACAGCGTGGCAATATGGACCGACGCACCATCTTCACCCGGCGTCAGCTCAACTTTCACCGACGTCAGGTTCAGTGCGTGGCATAAAGGAATCAGGTCGTGGGTTTTCTTCGCCGCCATAATGCCCGCTACCCGTGCGACCGCCAACACGTCACCCTTAGGGTGCTGCCCTTCTACGATCATTGCGAGGGTTTCAGGCGCCATCCTGATCAGAGCTTCCGCTCTGGCCTCGCGTTCGGTGACGGCCTTGGACGTCACGTCTACCATCCGTGCGGCGCCTTTTTCATCAAGATGCGTCAGTTTGCTCACAATCGCTCCAGGGGATCATCGGGTGGGTGTTAGTTTCGCCTATCATACCAGAGGGCACAGGCTGTGCGGCCTGATCGTTATCAGACGTCTGACCACCAGAAACTGATACCGGCAATACCCTGGGCACCAGCACCGCGAGCTTCGTCAATATCGGTCAAAGACAGACCGCCCAGCGCATAAACCGGAACCGTCGAGGCCGCCACCAAGGCCCGGAAACGACGCCAGCCCATACCGTGCGCGCCAGGATGGGAGGGGGTGGGATTTACCGGGCCAAGGGTAATGAAATCCGCCTGTAACTGCACCGCATGGGCAATTTCCCCTTCATTGTGACAGGAGACCGCCAACAGGTAATTGTCAGCGATGGGGCGGGTCGCAAACTGCCTGGCTTCACGCCAGGGCAGATGCACCCCCCGGGCCTGCGGGAGATGTTCGATCAGGGAGGGATACCCGTGCAGCATCAGCATGGCATCGGTGGCCTGACAGACCTCCAGTGCCCGGTGCGCCAGCCGGGTGTAGGCCTCGACGCTTAACTCCGGTGCCCTGAACAGGGTAAGTTCCGGTCCGCCACATTCCGCGCTTTGCTGTAGCCGCCTGACAAAAGCATCTTCGTTTTCTACCGTGCCGGTAATGGCATATTGGCGGGGAAGTCGCAGCGCGCGGATAATCGGCCGGTTCGCAACGGGGAAATCCACATCCGTCAGCTCGCGCACATCAAGCCAGCGTATTTCCTGGCCCTCGCGGCCCTCTGGCTCTCCCTCGGCTGAAGACGTTTGCCAGACATCGAGAAACACCCGCTTGTCACCGTAGTCGTGGCGAACCTCTATGACCGGCACAAGGGATTCCGGGGCAATTCGCAACCCGGTTTCTTCCCGGATCTCCCTGACCAGCGCCTGTTGAACCGTCTCGCCCTCTTCCACCTTGCCCCCCGGAAACTCCAGAAGGCCGCCCTGGTGGACATGCTCAGGCCGGCGGGCGATCAGTACTTTGCCCTGGCGGAAAATGACTCCCACCGCAACGTGTATTTCCGGAACAGCTGCCATGATCAGGTGCGGTACTCGGCATTAATGGTGACATAGTCGTGGGAGAAGTCGCAGGTCCACACCCGCTCCATGATTTCGCCACGCTTAAGATCAATGTGAATGGTAATCTCCTCGCCACTCATCACCGCCTGCCCACGGGACTCACTGTAATCCTCGGCGCGGCCGCCATTGCGCACCAGGCAGACATCCCCCAGCCAGATTTCGAGGGCATTCAGGTCCAGCCCCTCGACCCCGGCACGGCCCACCGCCGCCAGGATCCGGCCCCAATTGGGATCGGAAGCGAACAGGGCAGTCTTGACCAGGGGTGAGTGGGCAACGGTGTAGGCGACGTCCAGAGACTCCTCAACGGAACTGGCCCGGCTGACTTCGATGGTGACAAACTTGGTGGCACCCTCTCCGTCCCGGACAATGGCGTGAGCCAATTCCAGGAACACGTCCTGCAGCGCTGCTCTGAGTTCAGGCAGGCATGGACTGTCGGAGGTGATCTCCGGACCGCCGTATTGGCCACTGGCGATCAGCATACAGGCGTCGTTGGTGGAGGTGTCGCCATCGATGGTAATGCGGTTGAAGGACTTTTCCCCCAGTTCCGAAGCCAGTGACGACAACACATCCGGTGCAATCTTTGCGTCGGTAGCGATAAACCCGAGCATGGTGGCCATGTTGGGGCGAATCATGCCTGCGCCTTTGCTGATACCGGAAATTGAGACCTTGTGGCCGTTCAGCTCAATCTGGCGGGTTGCACCCTTGGGACGGGTATCGGTGGTCATAATGCCGGAGGCAGCTTCGGCCCAGTGGGATTCGGAAACATCGTTCAGCGCTTGCGGCAGGGCGTTGACAATTTTATCCACCGGCAGCGGCTCACCAATGACACCCGTGGAGAACGGTAGTATGGCCCCGGCAGCTAAGCCAGCATGATCTGCCAGCGCCTGGCAGCAGGCCTGGGCATCTTTCATGCCCTGCTCACCCGTACCCGCGTTGGCATTGCCGGTGTTGATCAGCAGGTAACGGGGTGCATCGCTGGCAAGGTGGCGGCGGGTAATGTGAACCGGGGCCGCGCAAAACTGGTTTCGGGTAAAGATACCCGCCACACGGCTACCCGGGGCCAGCTCAATGACCACCAGGTCCTTTTTACCCGGTTTTTTGATGCCGGCGCTACCGATGCCCAGCTTCACGCCGGAAACCGGGAAAAATGTCGGCAAGGTTCCTGGACCAACTGCCATCTTCGTTCTCCTTTTATCTACAGCTACCAAACGAAAAACCCGCAGCCTGACTGGGTCAGGGTGCGGGTCGTTATGCTACTGGTCAGTACCGGGAATCAGCTGACCTTTCCGCAACACTGCTTGTATTTCTTGCCAGACCCACACGGACAAGGCTCGTTGCGCCCCACTTTCCTGTCCTGTCGCACAAAGGTCTCCGGCGTGCCCTGGGATTGAGCGCCGGAAGCACCGGCAGTGTCATCCTGCTTCTGGCCAGTGGCACTGGTCTCATCGTGGCGCAGACGGGCCTGGGCAAGCTCACGCTCCAGCTCTTCCTTGCGGCGCCGTTCCACCTCTTCCATTTCTTCACGGCTCTGCACGCGAACGTGGGAAAGCACCCTAACCACATCGCGCTTCATGGTTTCCAGCATGCTCTCAAACAGGTTGAACGCCTCGCGCTTGTATTCCTGCTTCGGATTCTTCTGGGCATAACCTCGCAGATGGATACCACGGCGCAGATGATCCATGTTCGACAGGTGTTCCTTCCACAGGGTATCAAGCACCTGCAGGAATACCTGCTTCTCGAACTTGCGCATGGGCTCGGAACCGGCAATTTCTTCCTTGGCCTCATAGGCTGCGACAATTTCGTCCAGAATCCGCTGCCTGAGATTTTCCTCGAACAGCTTGCTGTCTTCATCCAACCACTTCTGAACCGGCAGGCTAATGGCCAGTTCCGACTGCAACTGGCTTTCAAGGCCGGGCACATCCCATTGCTCAGGCATGCTTTGCGGCGGAATGAATTCGCTGATCAACGAGTCGACAACGTCCTCGCGGATGGTCTTGACCATGTCAGAGATGTCGTCTGAGGACATCACCTCGTTACGCTGGTCGTAGATCACCGTACGCTGGTCATTGGCAACGTCATCGTATTCCAGCAGAGTTTTGCGCATATCGAAGTTGCGGCCTTCCACCTTGCGCTGGGACTTCTCGATGGCGTTGGTGACCATGCGATGCTCGATGGCCTCGCCTTTCTTCATGCCCATGGCCTGCATCAGGCTCTTCACCCGGTCCGGGGCGAAGATCCGCATCAGGTTGTCTTCCAGGGACAGGAAGAAACGCGACGAGCCAGGGTCACCCTGACGACCGGCACGACCACGGAGCTGGTTGTCGATCCGACGGGACTCGTGCCGCTCGGTACCAATGATGTGCAGGCCTCCGGCCTCGAGCACCTGGTTGTGTCGCTCGGTCCACTCGGCCTTGATACGGGCAACTTCTTCTTCGGTGGGGTTCTCCAGACCCGCGACCTCGAATTCCCAGTTACCGCCCAGCACGATGTCGGTACCACGGCCCGCCATGTTGGTGGCAATAGTGACAGCGCCGGGGCGGCCAGCCTGGGCGATGATCTGGGCTTCGCTTTCGTGCTGCTTGGCGTTCAGGATCTTGTGATCAATCCGCGCCTTCTTGAGCAACATGGACAACAGCTCGGACGCCTCAATGGAAGCGGTACCCACCAGGATCGGTCGCCCTTCGGTCGTTACGTCCTTGATCTCGTCAATGATGGCGTGGAACTTTTCATCCTGGGTCAGGTAGATCAGGTCGTTGTAGTCGATCCGCTGAATCGGCTTGTTGGGCGGAATAACCACCACGTCCAGGCCATAGATCTGGCGGAATTCGAAGGCTTCGGTGTCGGCAGTACCGGTCATGCCGGCCAGCTTGTCGTAAAGACGGAAATAGTTCTGGAAGGTGGTGGAAGCCAGGGTCTGACTCTCCGCCTGGATACGGACACCTTCCTTGGCCTCGATCGCCTGGTGCAGGCCTTCACTCCAGCGGCGGCCAGGCATGGTACGGCCGGTATGCTCATCCACGATGACCACCTGGTCACCCTGAACGATATAGTCCACATCTTTCTGGAACAGGTGGTGCGCCCTGAGGGCTGAATGGATATGGTGCAACAGGCTGAGATTGGCGGCGGAATAAAGGCTCTCGCCTTCTTTCAACAGGCCGCGCTCCAGCAACAGTTCCTCTACTCGCTCGTGACCGCTTTCAGTCAGTTCTACCTGACGGGACTTCTCATCGATGGTGAAGTCGCCGCTGGGTTCGGCTTCTTCCTCACTGACTTCGCCCTGTTCAAGCCTGGGCACCAGTTCATTGATGGCCTGGTAGAGTTTCGAGCTGTCTTCGGCCGCACCGGAGATGATCAGGGGCGTACGGGCCTCGTCTATAAGAATGGAGTCCACTTCGTCGACAATGGCAAAGTGCAATCCGCGCTGCACCTTGTCTTCAGTGCTGAACGCCATGTTGTCCCGCAGGTAATCAAAACCGAACTCGTTGTTGGTGCCGTAGGTAATGTCGGCCTGATAGGCAGCACGCTTCTCTTCCTGGGGCTGACCGGCGGCGACAACGCCCACCTGAAGGCCCAGAAAACGATAGAGCTTGCCCATCCACTCGGCGTCCCGGCGGGCCAGGTAATCGTTCACCGTCACCAGGTGAGCGCCTTTTCCGGTCAGTGCGTTCAGGTAAACTGCCAGCGTGGCCACCAGGGTTTTACCCTCACCGGTTTTCATCTCGGAAATCCGGCCTTCGTGCAGCGTAATACCGCCGACCATCTGCACGTCGTAATGGCGCATTCCCATTACCCGCCGGCTGGCTTCCCGGGTGGTGGCAAAGGCTTCCGGAAGCAGCGCATCCAGACTTTCGCCTTCGTCATAGCGACGGCGGAATTCTGCAGTCTTTCCCTGCAACTCGGTGTCGGACAAATTGCCATACTGCTCTTCAAGTTCGTTAATGCGCGAGACAGTTTTGCGCATTCGCTTGATTTCTCTGGCGTTCTTACTGCCGAACATCTTGGTTGCAAGCTTTGTGAACATAGACCACTGCTTCTTTGATTAAACGGAGGAAGCCGGCATTCTAACCTTATTTCGCGGCAGTACAAAAGTCAGGCCTCACAGAAGCCTGTCACAACGCTGAAAAGATTGAAAAAAGGGTGCCGGGCCGGAGCAACAGTAAGGAGTCAGGCGCCACTCTGGGCGCCTGGCAAGCCGCTTAGCGGCTGGCTCGCTTGATATAGGTTTCCGGGTTCTCGGACTTGCCGTTACGGATGACCTCAAAATGCACGTGAGGGCCGGTAGAGCGCCCGGTGCTACCCATCAGCGCCAGAACCTCACCCTTCTGGACAACGTCCCCCACCTTGACCTTGATCGTCTTGGCGTGAGCGTAGCGGGTCACCAGGCCATCACCGTGGTCAACCTCCACCAGATTGCCATAACCGTAGCGCTCATCGGCATAGGTGACCACACCGCCGGCAACAGAGATGATATCGCTGCCGTCCTTGCCTGCCAGATCCACTCCGGCGTGCCAGGTACGTTTTCCGTTAAAGGGATCCGAACGATAGCCGTACTTGGACGACAACCAGCCCCAGGTGATTGGGCGGCCCTGCACATAGAGCTCTTTCTCAAGTTTCTGGCGGGAAGTGACCATGTCCAGCATTCGCAGTTGCTGCTCGCGGTCTTCAATACGCCGTGCCAGCTGATCGATCATGCCGGTGAGTTCAGGGGCCGTGTAGGAGTCACCGTCGAGACCGTCCTCGGGACCGCCCACTGCAGCCGGCTGATCAAAATCGAATTCGTCACTGGCCACGAGGCCTGATTCCACGAAACGCTGCCCGAGCGCATCCAAACGAAGCAGGCGACCCTGCATTTCACCCAGGCGAAGCGTAAGAGCGTCCACCTGCTGCTGTACGTTCTGCTCGATTTGCGCGAGCTCGCCTCTTTGTTCAGTCAATTTCGAGCGCCACTCTGCCACCAGCTCTGACTCAGCGGGCTCGGTCGTCTCGACCTGGCCAAGGGCCACCTGATAACCGGACCAGCCTGCCAGGGCCAGCAGCGCGGTTACGATAAAGACCAGGCCGGCTGCGACCGGAGCGTTTATCGAAACCGCACGGGATTTCCCATGGCGCTTGCCAACAAGGATAATATTCATATCGTCTTCTGGTTTCATGGGGACGCAACCTGATCCTGTAGTGTTGCATCCTGAGTGTTCTGACTGGGCCTGCCGGGGCATCCTATGCCAGATTGCGGAGCTCCTCTCCGTCTACTCAATCCTGGGCAGCATAAACCGTGTCTGAATACGCACGTGCTATCCATTGCAACGACTATAATTGATACGATGGCCGTCACCCGTGGACATACACGCTTTAAGCGATGTAAAACGAGTGTAATACAGGCCCTGCCTATTAACCTTTCAAAAGTGTAACCAATCGTTACCGTTGTCGTCGAGAACTAGTGATTGCCATGAAAAAGAAAACGGACCTCGAATTGACCCCGGACAGTTTCTCCAGAGCCTCAACTTTGCGGGAGCTGATGGCAAAGGCCCAGCATCATGCCCGGGCCGAACAGCTGGTTATTGCAGCATTGCCGGAGAGCCTTGCCAAAGGCACCCGCTTTGTCAGCTGCAAGGAGGGTGAACTGATACTTTCCGCCGCAACGGCCACTACCGCCAGCCAGATCCGTTTTCGTCAACACGAGATCATGGAAGAACTGCGCAAACAGGAGCTGTTCCGCTTTGTCTGGAAGCTGAAGGTGAAGGTTGCCCCACCCCGGTTCAGCGAGCGACCAAAGGTGAAAATGACACCTCTGAGTAACGAAAATGCCCGGCTCCTCAAAGAGGAAGCCGGGCACACGAAGGACAAACAATTACGCGAGGTTCTCGAAAAACTCGCAAGCCACGTCCGGGATTAAGGCGTCCTGCCTCAGCCCGCCGCCAGCACAGGTTTCATATAGGAAATCGGGGCAGCGGCCTCATCGTCAAAGGTAACCACTTCCCACGCATCCTCTTCAGCCCGGAGCTTGCGTAGCAACTTGTTATTCAGGTCATGGCCGGATTTTATACCACGGAACTCGCCAATCAGGCTGTTACCCAACTGGTAGAGGTCACCAATGGCATCCAGCAGCTTGTGCTTGACGAATTCATCGTCGTAACGCAGACCGTCTTCGTTGAGGATCTTGTAGTCATCAACCACGATGGCGTTATCCACGCTTCCGCCCAGTGCCAGGTTCATCGCCCGCAACTTCTCGATGTCACGCATGAACCCGAAAGTCCGTGCGCGGCTGACTTCCTTCACGAAAGACGTGCTGGAGAAGTCAACGGTAGCGGTCTGGGCGCGCCCCTTGAATACAGGGTGATCAAAGTCGATGCCGAAGCTGACCTTGAAGCCTTCGAAGGGCAGCAGGGTCGCTTTCTTGTCACCTTCTTCAACCGTCACTTCACGTTTGATGCGGATAAAACGCTTGGCCGCGTCCTGCTCGGCAATGCCGGCAGACTGCAGAAGAAACACAAAAGGTCCGGCCGAACCGTCCATGATGGGCACTTCCGCTGCACTGAGTTCGACGAAGCAGTTATCAATCCCGAGACCAGCCATGGCTGACAACAAATGCTCTACTGTTGCAACCCGGACACCGTCTTTCAGCAGTGTCGTGGAAAGCATGGTCTCACCCACGTTTTCCGCAGAGGCACGAATGTCGACCACAGGGTCGAGATCGGTGCGGCGGAATACGATGCCCGAGTCCACGGGTGCCGGCTTCAGGGTCAGGTAAACCTTTTCACCTGAGTGAAGGCCAACACCGGTGGCGCGGATGGTGTTTTTGAGTGTCCGTTGTCTGATCATCGGTACATATTTCCGTCACATAAATGCGATATAGTCTGGGCAAAAATCTGCCCGGAGAATACCAGAAAGTAAAACTGAATACCATTTAACCAATCGTAGCTCTTTGTAACTACTGTAACTACTGGACTGGCCCACCGGCCCACGACCGGAGTGGTAAACAGCACACGCCATTCAGCGAAAATGGTTCCACTTCTGAACGCAACTGCAACAGGTTATCAGTCAGCCTGGCGACGAAGGAATGCGGGAATATCGAGATAATCGACCCCCTGCTCTTCGCTGTCCTTGCTGTGATCAATCGCGACGTTGCCATGGGCGACTGCCCTGCGGCGCAACACGGCGGGACGATCAAGCTGATTGTAATCCGTTGTACCATCAAGGCTGCGGGTGTTATCCACTACCTTGGTAGGCTTTTCGCGATCCCCACCCAGGCCGGTTGCGACCACCGTTACCTTGAGTTCGTCGGTCATGTCCGGATCGATCACCGTACCCACCACAACGGTGGCGGAATCCGATGCGAATTCACGAACAATATCGCCAACCTCGGAAAACTCGCCCAGGTTGAGGTCCATACCTGCGGTGATGTTGACCAGGATACCCTTGGCGCCCTGCAGGTTGATATCTTCCAGCAGCGGGCTGCGTATTGCCGCTTCGGCGGCTTCGCGGGCCCGGTTCTCGCCGGTAGCACGCGCGGTACCCATCATTGCATTGCCCATTTCCGACATAACAGTCTTTACGTCGGCAAAGTCCACATTGATCATTCCGTTGCGGGTAATCAGGTCCGCAATACCCTGAACCGCTCCCAGCAGCACGTCGTTGGCCGAGGCGAACGCGTCCAGCAGGCTGGTTTTCTTGCCCATCACCGCCAGCAACTTTTCGTTGGGGATGGTGATCAGCGAGTCAACGGTTTCTTCCAGTTCCTTGAGGCCGGCGTCAGCCACGCTCATGCGCTTGCCGCCTTCAAACATGAACGGCTTGGTGACCACCGCCACGGTCAGGATGCCCAGTTCTCGGGCCACTTCGGCTACCACGGGCGCAGCACCGGTACCGGTTCCGCCGCCCATGCCGGCGGTAATGAACACCATATCAGCACCTTTCAGTGCCTCTGCGATGCGATCGCGGTCTTCCAGGGCTGACTGCCGCCCCACTTCCGGATTTGCTCCGGCACCCAGGCCCTTGGTGATGTTGCCACCAAGCTGGATGATCTGACGTGCGTCCAGGTCCGTCAGGGCCTGGGCGTCGGTATTGGCGCAGATGAACTCCACACCTTCGATATCACTGTTGAGCATGTGGCGAACGGCATTGCCGCCACCACCGCCAACTCCCACTACTTTAATGACAGCGTTCTGCTGGACATTATCGACGAGTTCAAACATTCCCCTACTCCTTCGTGCTGTTTATCAGCCTTTTCCAGACTGATTTTTCGAGATTATGATTTTCGAGATACCTTCGTGTACGTCTTCTACTGGCGACCGTCAGAAATGACCGGTAAACCAGGCTTTCATGCGCTCAAACAGCGTGGGTGCTTCTTCACCCTTAAGCGCCGGCGCCCGCCCCAGATCCATCTGGCGGAAGCCATGGATCAGCAACCCCACGCCGGTGGCGTAGATCGGGTTGTTGACCACCTCCGTCATGCCGGAGACCCTCTGCGGACAGGCGAGTCTTACCGGCATGTGGAAGATTTCCTCGGCCAGTTCCACCACGCCTTCCATGGTGGAGGAACCGCCGGTAATCACGATGCCGGCCGGGATCAGGTCTTCAAATCCCGAACGGCGAAGTTCTGACTGCACCAGGGTGAACAGCTCCTCATAGCGGGGTTCCACCACCTCAGCCAGGGCCTGGCGGGAGAGATCCCGCGGCGCCCGGTCGCCCACACTGGGCACCTTGATGGTTTCGTCCGCACCGGCCAGCTGTGTCAGGGCGCAGGCGTATTTGATCTTGATTTCTTCGGCATTCTGCGTGGGTGTGCGCAGGGCCATGGCAATGTCATTGGTCACCTGATCACCTGCAATGGGGATCACCGCCGTATGGCGAATGGCACCACCGGTAAACACCGCAATGTCCGTGGTTCCCCCACCGATATCCACAACGCAGACACCCAGTTCTTTCTCATCCTCGGTGAGGATGGCGTGACTGGAGGCCAACTGCTCGAGAATGATGTCATCCACTTCCAGACCGCAGCGCTTCACGCACTTTTCGATGTTCTGGGCTGCGTTTACCGCACAGGTCACCAGATGCACCTTGGCCTCCAGGCGCACACCGGACATGCCCATGGGTTCCTTGATGCCTTCCTGGCTGTCAATCACGAACTCCTGGGGCAGGATGTGGAGAATTTTCTGGTCCGCCGGAATGGCCACCGCCTGCGCTGCGTCGATCACCCGGTCAATATCTGCCTGGGTTACCTCCCGGTCGCGGATGGCGACAATGCCATGGGAATTCAGACTCTTGATGTGGCTGCCTGCAATGCCTGCATACACCGAATGAATACGGCATCCTGCCATCAGCTCCGCTTCTTCCACTGCTCGCTGTATCGCCTGGACGGTGGTTTCGATATTGACCACCACCCCACGCTTGAGCCCGCGGGACGGGTTGGACCCGATACCTACGACCTCAATGGTCCCGTCCATTTTGCGTTTGCCGACAATCGCAACCACTTTCGAGGTTCCGATATCGAGGCCGACAATCATGTTTTCCGTTTCAACCGATGACATGTATTCCACCAAACCGTAGGTCTGAAATTAGCGTTGCTATGATTTTGACCGGGATGCCGGCTCTACCGACTTCCACTGAACCGCCACCCCATTGCTGTAGCGGGCATCCACCCGGCTGACTTCGTCTGAACGTGATGCCAGCCGTTCCTGATAAACCGTAATAAACCGATCGAAGCGCTCCTCTACCTGATCCCTGCCAAGAACCACTTCAATGCCATTGGCCATGGTCAGTGTCCAGGCGCCTCGCTGTTCCAGGCTTAACCCCGCAAATCCGAGGTTATGGCCCGTGAGCGTGTCCGCCATAACCCGCGCCATGCTGATGACTTCCTTGACGCGCTCGTCCGGGCCGGCAAGCCGTGGCAATTTCCCCGCCACTTCCGGATTACCCGGTGAGAAAAGCTCGCCATTCCGGCTCACCAACTGGTCGCTGTTCCAGTACGCCAGCGGCTTTTTCTCGCGAATCTCAACCTGCAACCGGTCCGGCCAGACCCGCTTGACTGCCGCAGACTCTACCCAGGGCCGCTGCTCCAGACTGTCCTTGATCTCAGAGAGATCCGTGGCAAAAAAACTGCGCCCAATCCATTTACCGGCGCTGCGCTCCAGCGACGTGCGGTTCTCACCCACCAGGGTGCCGGTTACATCAATCGCCATGACCTGACGGTCCATGGCATTGAGAAACTGGCTGGTCCCCCAGGGCACCATCGCAGCCAGTAAAACAATGGCCGCCCCCATCATCACCTGACCCCAGGGCGCCGCTGCCAACACTGCCTTCAGCAAACCAAACCGGTCCCGCTCAGGCCCCAGGGAAGTCGCTCCCTTGCGCCTGGGTGGATCAGACGGAACCGCCCGACTCCGGATCAGTAGGCGTTCAAGCATCGCCAGCCTCCAGCGTGTCTGTAAGGATTCGCACCACCAATTCTTCAAAACTGATTCCCGCAGCTTTCGCCGACATCGGCACCAGACTGTGGTCGGTCATCCCCGGCACCGTATTCACCTCAAGCAGCCAGAAGACACCACTCTTGTCCTGCATGATGTCCACCCGTCCCCAGGTACGGCAGCCCAGTACCCGAAACGCCTCCAGCGCCAGATGCTGAAGTTCCAGTTCACTGTCCGGATCAAGGCCGCAGGGAATCTGGTAGCGGGTATCGTCGGCCAGGTACTTGGCGTCATAGTCATAGAACACATGATCGGTGCTCAGACCGATGGCCGGCAGCGGCTGGTCCTGCAGCAGGCTTACCGTGAATTCCGGGCCTTCAACCCATTCTTCGACAAGTACCAGCGGATCCAGTACCGCTGCCTGCTCATAGGCTTCAACCAGTTCCTGGCGGCTGGCTACCTTGCGGATACCGATACTGGAGCCTTCCCTGGACGGCTTGACGCTCAGGGGCAGAGTCAGTGCCTGCAGGATACTGTCGGCTTCATCCACCGAACCCATGGCGCGGAACTTCGGGGTTGGTAAACCGCAGCCCTCGAAAACGTACTTGGTGCGCAATTTGTCCATGGCCAGCGCCGAGGCCAGAAGGTCGCTGCCGGTGTAGGGAATACCCGCCTGGGACAGGATTGCCTGGATCGTGCCGTCTTCTCCTCCGCGGCCATGCAGCGCGATGAATACCCGGTCAAACTGAGGATCCTCCACGGTCTTGAGCAGGCAGCCGCGAACATCCACCGGATAGGCGTCAACACCGGCAGAGAGCAGGGCCGAAAGCACGGCCTGGCCGCTTTTCAGAGAAACCTCGCGCTCGGCGGAATCCCCACCCATAAAGACGGCGACGCGCCCGAATGCTTTCAGCAGTTCCGGATCGGCCTGATAGCCCTGTGTGTCCACGCGACTCATTTCACTCATCTGCAATCACTCCTGCCGCCGCCAGACGAGCCGCAACACCACCAATATCCCCCGCCCCCTGTGTAATCAGCAGGTCGCCGTCCCGCAGGTTGTTGGCGAGCAGGGTTTCAATCTCGTTGTTGTCTTCCACGAAAACCGGTTCCACGCTGCCGCGCTGGCGAATACTGCGACACAGTGCACGGCCGTCCGCCCCGTTAATTGCGGGCTCACCCGCGGAGTAAACCTCCATCAGCAGCAAGCCATCCACTTCCGACAACACCCGTACGAAATCCTCGTAAAGATCCCGGGTCCGGGTATATCGGTGGGGCTGGTACAGCATCACCAGCCGGCGGTCGGGCCAGGCATCATGGGCCGCGCGGATAACCGCCTCGACTTCTGTGGGATGATGGCCGTAGTCATCAATCAGGGTGATGGTGCCCTTACGCGTCTTGTAGTCACCATAAACCTGGAACCGGCGACCAACACCCGCAAAACCCGCCAGCCCCCTACAGATGGCGGCATCTTCCACGCCTTCATCCGTGGCTACTGCAATGGCCGCCAGGGCATTCAGCACGTTATGGCGACCCGGCATTTTCAGTTCCACGTCCAGGTCACTTCGGCCCCCGGGGCGACGAACAACAAAGCGGGTTCTGAGTCCGTCGGACTGGATGTTTTCAGCACGATAATCGGCCTCCGGATTATCGATGCCGTAGGTAATGATGGCGCGGGAAATCCTGGGGATGATTTCCTGCACAAAGTCGTCGTCCACGCACATCACCGCGACGCCGTAGAAAGGCAGGTTGTGGAGGAAATCCACAAAGGTCTGCTTCAGCCGTCCCACATCGCCGCCATAGGTGTCCATGTGATCGGCTTCGATATTGGTGACGACAGAGATGACCGGTGTCAGGTGCAGGAACGACGCATCGCTTTCGTCGGCTTCTGCCACCAGATAGCGGGACCCGCCAAGCTGCGCGTTGGTGCCGGCACTGTTGAGCTTGCCACCAATCACGAAGGTGGGATCAAGGCCGGCTTCGCCCAATACTGATGCGATAAGGCTGGTAGTGGTGGTTTTTCCATGGGTACCGGCGACGGCAATGCCATGGCGATAGCGCATGATTTCCGCCAGCATTTCGGCACGGGGCACGATGGGCACCCGGCGATTGCGGGCAGCGGTCACTTCCGGGTTGTCGCCACCCACCGCCGAAGACACCACCACGACATCTGCTGAGGCACTGTTCTGTTCACGATGTCCGATGAAGACTTCAATACCCATGGCGGTCAGCCGGTCGGTCACCGCACCTTCACGAATATCCGAACCGGAGACTTCGTAGCCCTGGTTCTTCAGTACTTCGGCAATGCCGCTCATGCCGGCGCCACCAATTCCGACAAAGTGGATATTGCGGATACGGCGCATCTCGGGCACCTGATAGACCAGCGGGGGATTAGTGGGCTCAGCCATTGGCAGCCTCCAGACAGTAATTCACGACTCTCTCCGTTGCATCAGGGCGGGCCAGCGTCTTTGCCGCCTTCGCCATATCGATAATCCGGCTGCGATCCTTTCCGAGATCCGCCAGGGTTTCCGCCAACAGATCCGCCGACAGCTTTGGCTGTGGCACCAGGATCGCGCCTTTGGCGTTGACCATTTGCTGTGCGTTTTTTGTCTGGTGATCGTCCACGGCGTGGGGAAACGGCACCAGAACCGCTCCAACACCTGCGACGCACAGCTCGGAAACGGTCAGCGCCCCTGCCCTGCACAGCACAATATCCGCCCAGCCATAGGCCTCGGCCATGTCCTTGATAAAGGGCTCTACAGAGGCTTCCACACCGTTTTCGCTGTACGCTTCTCGGGCTTCCTCTACATTCTTTTCACCACACTGGTGGCGCACCGTCGGGCGCTCGGCTTCAGGCATCTTCGCCAGCGCAGCGGGCAACGTGCGGTTAAAGACCTGGGCACCCAGGCTGCCTCCAACCACCAGCAATCTGAGCGCACCGGCGCGGCCCGCCATCCGCTGTTCCGGTTCCGGGAGTGCAGCCAGATCCTGCCTCACCGGATTGCCGGTGCACCGGGTTACCACATCTGCGCCGAAACTGCCGGGAAAGGCCTCAAGCACCGTGGTGGCAAAGCGCACCAGAATTCTGTTAGTCATGCCGGCAATGGCATTCTGTTCATGAATCACCAGTGGCGCCTTGGTGAGCCAGGCAGCAACACCACCCGGGCCGGTCACGAACCCACCCATCCCGATCACACAGTGGGGGCGAATGCCACGGACAACCGTAAAAGCCTGCCCCAGTGCCCGCATCAGTCGGAATGGCGCCATCAACAACGCCAGCCGGCCCTTGCCCCGCAACCCTGAAACCTGGATCAGCGACAGTGGTATGTCGGTGTCACCAATCAATCGCTCTTCCATGCCGCCCCTGGAACCGAGCCAGAACACCTCATGGCCTTTCTCCTGGAGGTTCCTGGCTGTTGCCAGGGCCGGAAACACATGTCCGCCGGTGCCCCCGGCCATCATCAGAAAGCGCCGTTTGTCAGTCATAAACCGCACCTCCCCTGGCTGCCGGTTTACGGGACTTCTCGCTGGCGACTCTTTCACGATCAAGCCGTTCCATTTCCACCCGTGCCAACACACCAATACAGACGGCGGTAATCATCAGGCTTGATCCGCCATAACTCACCAGAGGCAGTGTCAGCCCCTTGGTGGGCAGCAGCCCGGTGCTGACGGACATATTGATGCTGGCCTGCAAACCGATCAGCAGGGTGATTCCGTAGGAGAAACACGCGGCGAACGGCATCCCGGCCTTCTCTGCCTTTCTGGCAATCACGAATCCTGTGACCACCAGAACGGTGAAAAGCCCCAGCACAATGAGCGATCCCAGCAATCCGAACTCTTCGGCGATGATGGCGAAGATAAAGTCGGTATGGGCTTCGGGCAGGTAAAACAGCTTCTGCACCGAATTGCCAAGGCCCGTGCCGGCCCATTCGCCGCGACCAAAAGCAATCAACGACTGGGTAAGCTGGTAGCCGGTATCGAACTGGTCCTTCCAGGGATCGAGATAGCTGACAACCCGCTTCAAACGGTAGGGCTGGGTAAACACCAGTACCGCCCCCATGACCACCAGCACGCCAATCAATGGCATAAAGCGGCTCAGGCGAACCCCGCTCAGGAAAATCATGCCGGCAGCCGCCGCCACAAGTACCACCGTGGCCCCGAAATCAGGCTCGATAACCAGCAGCACTGAGGCAATACCAAGCACACCGAGTGGCTTCAGAAAGCCTGCCCAGGTATTCAGAAGCTCTTCCCGCCGGCGCACCACGTAGCCCGCCAGGTAGGCGATCAGACACAGCTTTGCGATCTCCGACACCTGCACGTTAAAGAGACCGAAAGAAATCCAGCGGGTGGAGCCGTTTACCGTGCGGCCCAGTGGCGTCAACACCAACAACAGTGACAACAGCCCGATACCCAGCAAAAGCCAGCCACTGCGCTCCCACCAGGAGATCGGTACATTCACCGCAACCAGGGCGAACACACAGCCAATGCCGGCAAAGATCAGCTGCCGGATCACGTAGTGGTAACTGTTACCCATGGTTTCCGCTGCCATATCCATGGAGGCGGATGAAATCATCACAATGCCAACCACCAGCAATGCCGCGGAACAGATAATCAGCAACGGCAACGGGCGCAGGTCACGGAACAGGCCTTGATGACCGGGGAGAGACAGATTTGCATGCATCACAACCCCTCCACCTGATTACGGAAACTGTCGCCGCGATCACTGTAGTCGCGGAACATGTCGAAACTGGCACAGGCCGGTGACAACAGCACCCTGTCCCCCGGCTCTGCCAGATCTGCTGCCTTATGGACTGCATCCTCCATAGTGGCGGCATGAACAATCCCGATCTGACTACCAAGGACAGCTGCAATAAGCCCGGCGTCCGTGCCTATCAGAACCACGGCTCTGCAATGGGCCGCGACCGGTTCCGCCAGCGGCGAGAAATCGGCACCCTTGCCTTCACCACCGGCGATAAGAACAACTTTCCCGTCGGCCGGCGCCAGGCTTTCAATGGCAGCCACGGTGGCACCCACATTGGTGCCCTTGGAGTCATTGATGTAATCCACATCAGCAACCCGCCGGACGAACTCACAGCGGTGCGGCAGTCCTCTGAAATTCCGCGCAGTCTCCAGCATCACATCCATCGGCAGACCGGCAGCATGTCCCAGCGCCAGCGCAGCCATCACGTTACTGATGTTGTGACGACCCATCAGGCCCAGCTCATCGGCCAACAACAGGTTCTCGAAGCCGAAGGTAATCCAGGTTCCCTCATCATCATCCCGGGTACTGAAGGTATCCGGATTGACCCGGTGAAACCCGAAGCACAGGAACCGGAGACTGTCTCTGGCCATCGGCGTGCTCAGGGCATCATCGAGATTTACCACCGCATTCTTGCAGCCATTAAAAATCCGCTGCTTGGCCTGGAAATACTCCATTTTGGTGGGATAGCGGTCCATATGGTCATCGCTGACATTCAACACGGTCGCCGCCAGAGCATTGAGCTCACGGGTGGTTTCAAGCTGAAAACTTGATAGCTCCAGTACATACAGATCCGCGCCGCGACCAAGCAGGTCCAGCGCCGGGGTGCCAATGTTGCCCCCTACTTCCACATGGCGACCGGCTGCTCTGGCCATTTCTCCCACCAGGGTGGTCACCGTGGTTTTGCCATTGGAGCCGGTAATGGCAACAATCGGTGCGTCTGCCGCTTCTGAGAACAGGTCAATATCACCACGGATGGTCGCACCCTGTTCCGCGGCATGGCGGATAGCAGGTTCTGCGATGCTGATACCCGGGCTCACCACCAGCTCGTTGAAACCGGCGAAAACCTGCGGATCAAAATCACCCAGGTACACGGGCAGCTCTGGCCAACCGGCAGTCAGTTCGTCCAGACCGGGAGGCGCCACGCGGCTGTCGGCCACGGCAACGTCGCGGCCTTTTTCGATCAGATAGCGTACGCAGGAGAGCCCGGTTTTACCGAGCCCTACGACCAGCGTACGACGATCTGAAACGATGACACCCATGGTGCTTTGCTTCCCTATCTCAGTTTCAGGCTGGCGAGGCCAACCAGTACAAGAACAACGGTAACGACCCAAAAGCGCACGATAACGCGCGGCTCGGGCCAGCCTTTCAGTTCAAAGTGGTGGTGCAATGGCGCCATGCGGAATATCCGCCGGCCGGTCAGCCGGAAAGACGCCACCTGCAGAATCACGGAGACAGTTTCCATCACGAACACACCGCCCATGATGAAAAGCACAATCTCCTGCCTGACAATGACCGCCACAACACCCAGGGCCGCGCCCAGAGCCAGGGCACCCACGTCGCCCATGAATACCTGCGCCGGATAGGTGTTGAACCACAGGAAACCCAGCCCCGCGCCCACCAATGCACCACAGAAAACAATCAGTTCGCCGGTGCCCGGCAAGTGAGGAATCAGCAGGTAGTCGGCGAACTGCGCATGGCCAGAAACATAAGCGAAGATGCCCAGGGCCGCTGCAACCATAACCGTTGGCATAATGGCCAGACCGTCGAGGCCGTCGGTGAGGTTCACCGCGTTACTGCTGCCAACAATCACGAAATAACTCAACAGGATGAACAGCACCGGCCCCAGGGTCAGCGACACGTTTTTGAGGAACGGCACATAGAGCGACGTTTCCTGAGGCAACGACGAGCTCATAAACAGTGCTATCGCCGCCGCGGCACCAATCACAGATTGCCAGAAATACTTCCAGCGGGCCGGTAGGCCGCGAGGGTTGCGCTCTACCACTTTGCGATAATCATCGACCCAGCCAATTGCCCCGAAGAACAGGGTTACCAGAATCGCGACCCAGACATACCGATTACTCAGGTCGGCCCATAGCAGTGAACTGACACCCACAGCCACCAGGATCAACGCTCCCCCCATCGTCGGCGTACCTGCTTTACTCAGGTGCGTCTGCGGCCCATCGTCACGAATGGCCTGGCCAATCTGGTACTGGCTCAGCTTGCGAATCATGAACGGCCCGATCAGCAGTGAAATCAGCAGCGCTGTCAGCACACCGAAGATGCCCCGGACCGTGAGGTACTGGAAAACCGTCAGCGCGGAAAAATATTGTGAAAGAGCCTCTGTCAGCCAGAGCAGCATGCGTTACCCACCTTTTCTTTTATTCCCTCCACCACGCGATCCATGGCAGAACTGCGAGAACCCTTGACCAGTACCGTCAGTGAATCGGCAGGCCCCTCAAACAGACGACGCACAGCGTCATCATGGGTCGCACACACCTCAGCGGCATCCCCGAACCCTTCAACGTATCCTTCACAGCCATCACCCACGACCAGCAGGCGCTCGATACCCATGGTCCTGGCAAACTCACCGACTTCCCGGTGCAGCGCGAGGCTGTCGGGGCCCAGCTCCGCCATGGCGCCCAGAACCGCAACGCGGCTGGCAGGAAGCGCTGCCAACACGCCAAGCGCCGCTTTTATCGACGCAGGGTTGGCGTTATAGCTGTCATCAATGACCGTTAATCCTGACGACAGCTCAAGAATCTGCAGGCGCCCCTTTACCGCCTGGACTGACGCCAGCCCCTGCTGCACCGCGTCATCACTGGCACCCAGTTCACGTGCGGCCGCGATTGCCAGCAGTGCATTGGTAATGTTGTGCTCGCCGTGTAACGACAGGCTTACATCACAGGCCCAGCCCCCGGGACCACAAGCCCTAAAAGCAAGCGAACTTCCATCATCACGGACACCGTCGGAAAAGTAGTCTCCACCGGCGCCGGCCTGCTTGCTTACACCAACAACCCGGCGTTCGCCGGCTCGCCGTTGCCATTTTTCAAAAGCCGGATCATCCCGGTTGAGCACGACCAGGCCGGACGGTGCGACACCATCAATGATTTCACCCTTGGCAAGCACGATATTGTCGTAGCCACCGAAACCCTCGAGATGGGCCTGCCCGGCATTGGTCAGGATCGATACATCCGGACGAACAATGTTCACGGTATGGGCAATTTCATTCAGACCGCTGGCGCCCAGCTCGATTGCGCCGTACTCATGTTCAGGAGCCAGCCGGAACAGGGTCAGGGGAACACCGATGTGATTGTTAAGATTGCCTTCGGTTGCCAGGGTGTTGCCCACACGGGAGAGGATGGCAGCGACCATTTCCCGTACCGTGGTTTTGCCACTGCTACCGGTGATGGCCACAAACCGTGCCGAGCTGACGTTACGGTTACCCGCTGCCAGTTTTGCCAGTGCATCTATAGTGTCTGGCACCAGTATCTGAGGAAGCGCCAGATCCGGATCGGCCTTGTCCACCACCGCCGCCACGGCACCTGCCTTCTGGGCAGCCGCCAGATAGTCATGTCCGTCAAAGTTCTCGCCTCGCAATGCCACAAACAAGTCACCCGCGCCAATGTTGCGCGTGTCGGTGGAGACCCCGCGGAACACCAGCCCTTCCAGGCTCGCCCCTGCCGCTGTGGCGCCAAGCCAGCTCAGGGCTTCGGTCAGAGAAAACGACTGCATCATGCGACACCTCCGTTCAGTGACAGTGCGTGCCTCACCTGTTCGGCATCGCTGAACGGAATACGCTGGTCCGCCAATTCCTGCCAGGCTTCATGGCCCTTGCCGGCAATCAGGACAATATCACCAGGCAGGGCCGAGTGAACGGCCTGCCGGATGGCCTCAGCGCGGTCATGAATAACGGTTACCTGCTCCGGATGGCTGAACCCGGCCACGATGTCGGACGTAATGGTTTCCGGGTCCTCGCTACGGGGATTGTCATCGGTCACGATCACTACGTCCGCTGCCTTTTCCGCTTCCCTCGCCATCTCCGGACGCTTGCCAGTGTCGCGATCGCCGCCGCAGCCGAAAACGCAGAACAACCGACCACCGACATGAGGACGCAACGCCGCAAGCGCGCTGTTCAGGGCATCCGGCGTATGGGCATAGTCCACAACCACACGGACACCATTAGCGCCGGCGAATGACTCCAGCCGTCCGGGGGGCGGCGATAGCCGTTCAACAGCGCGCTGAACCCGCTCAACAGGCACCCCGAGGCTAAGAACCGCCGCCATCGCCGCCAGGATATTACTGACGTTAAAGCTACCCAGCACCGGGGCGGAAATCTTGAACCGGCCCCAAAGCCCATCAACACTGGCCGTGAATCCGTCGATGGATGGCGAGAATTCGGTCAACCAGAGTTCGGTCTGGGATTCGTGCAGACTGTAACGGACACGATCGCATTTTCCCTCAAGCTGCTCATAAAGCTGTCTTCCGAACGGATCGTCAAAATTCACCACCGCAAAGTGGAGCTCTTCACGCTCAAATAGACGGGCCTTGGCAGCACCATAGGCCTCCATTGACCCGTGATAGTCGAGGTGATCCCTGGTGAGATTGGTAAAAACCGCCCCGGTCATGGTCAGATTATCGATGCGTCCCTGATCAAGAGCATGGGAAGACACTTCCATTGCCGCAGCGCGCCCACCCTGTGCAAGAATCTTCGACAGGACGCGATTTACCTGAACAACATCCGGAGTCGTGTGTGAGCCCTGCTGCAATGCACCGGGCATGCCGTAACCAACGGTGCCAATTACACCGCAAGGGGTGCCGGTTTCCTGCAGCAGCGTCGCGATATAGTGACTCACCGAGGTTTTGCCATTCGTGCCGGTCACGCCTATCAGACGCAACCGCTGGGACGGGTGTTCAAAGAACCGGTCTGCAATCTTCCCGAGCCGGGCCCGTAAATCCGTTACCGGCACAATTAGCGCACCTTCATGCTCGTGGCATTCGTCTGCTTGCATCACTTCGAGCAGGACAACGGTGGCACCGGCGACGATTGCGTGTTCAATATAATGGTCCGCGGGCGTTCGGGTGCCAGCCAGGGCAATAAACGCATCGCCGGCCCTGACCTCCCGGCTGTCGGTCTTCAGGCCGTGGATAGTGACATCAAACACCGATGGCACCGGCGCGATTCCCTGCAACAATGTGCTGAGTGATGTAATACACATAACCCTAACCCCGCTCCCCGGAAGCCGGGCGCGGCTCTTCCGCCTCGCCCAGCTCCAGTTCCGGCTTTACGTTCAGCAGCCGCAACGCATCACCCATCACCCGGGCGAATACCGGTGCAGCCACTTCGCCACCGTAATATTCTCCGGACTGGGGAGCATCAACAGCCACCACCGTGACAATTCTCGGATTGTCGATCGGAGCCATACCGGCAAATATCGCCTTGTACTGGCTGTCTTCATATCCGCCCTTGCCAACCAGGTGAACAGTTCCGGTTTTGCCCCCGGCGGAATAAAACCCCGGCTGCGCGCGCTTCCCTGTGCCGTTTTCCACGACTTCCCGCAACATTTCCCTGATCTGGAATGAGACTTCCTCGGAAAGAACTCGTTCCCCGACAGGCTGCTCGTCAGCTTTCAGAAGGCTTAGCGGATAGCGAATCCCGCCGTTGGCCAGCACCATGTACGCCTGCGCCAACTGCAGAGCATTAACGCTCATGCCATAGCCGTAAGACAGGGTTGCTTCTTCAACAGGCCGCCATTTCGGTGGCGCCGGCAACACGCCAACCGCTTCCCCGGGAAACCCGATTCCCGTAGGTTGCCCCAGCCCGAGACGGGCATAAAGATCCCTTATGGTGTCGCCACCCAACTCGGTAGCGATCTTGCTGATACCGACGTTGCTCGATTTCGAAATCACGTCGGTCAGGCTGATCACGCCATAATTCCGGTGATCGCGGATGGTAAAACGACCAAAACGCCGATATCCCGGCGCTGTGTCAATGGTGCTGGATGCCTTGAATTTTCCCGACTCCAGCGCCGCTGCCATGGAAACCGGTTTCATGGTCGACCCGGGCTCAAACAGGTCGGTAATCGCCTTGTTCCGCAACCGGTCCGGACTGAGCTGGGTGCGGTCATTAGGGTTGTAAGACCCCTGATTCACCATGGCCAGAACTTCACCGGTATCCACATCCAGCATCACCAGCGTTCCGCCCCTGGCATTATGGGCACCTACTACGGCCTTCAGCTCTCGGTAAGCGAGGTACTGCAACCGCAAATCGATACTGAGTTCAAGATTGCGCCCAGGCCTAGCATCACGGATCAGCGTCAGGTCCTTGATAACCCGACCACGATTGTCCTTGAGGACCCGCTTGCGGCCGCTTTCGCCACTCAGCCACTCGTTATAGGCCAGCTCTATACCTTCCTGACCGCTTTCGTCAATATTTGTGAAGCCGACAACATGAGAGGTGACCTCTCCGGCCGGATAGTAACGACGATATTCCTGACGGCTGTACAACCCCGGAATACCCATGGCAAGTACCTGCCTTGCCGTCTCCGGCTGCAGTTTACGGCGAAGATAGACAAACTCCCGCTCCGCATATTTGCGCAGGCGCTCCCGAAGCCTGGCCTCATTAAGGCCGAGCAATCGAGCGACATTCGTTAACGCGGGCTCGTCCGCGTCTATCTCTGACGGGTTTGCCCAGATAGTTTCAACCGGCGTGCTGACCGCCAGCGATTCACCATGGCGATCCGTCACAACTCCCCGGTGGGCATCGATACTCTCTACCCGTATGGTCCTTACATCGCCCTGCTTTCTCAGGAAATCGTTGTCCACTACGTGCAGATCAACCAGCCGCCACGCCAGGGCACCTACCACCAGAAGAAACACACCCAACACGGTGCCATACCGCCAGGCTCCAAGCCCGGCAGCCAGTCGCTGGCCCCATGATGCTGTCTTTCCCTGATCGGACAATGTCTTCACCTTACGGTTTGTTATTTTCGTTCAACGCGCCCCGACAAGGGGCGCCATCAATGGCACCAGAACAATGTCCTGCTTGCCGGGCACAACCATGCCAAAACGCTCGGAAGCCAACTGCTCCACCCGTCCGTGGGCGCTCAGCGCGCTTTGCTCCAGCAGCAACTGGCTCCACTCGCGCTGGTAGTTGTCACGCTGCTCCTGCAACTGCGACAGGGTATTGAACAATTCCCGGTTTTCGTGAGCACTGACCACGACACCCAGCGATGACACCACCAGAAGCATCACCAGCCCCATGGATATCAGCACACGCTTCTGTTGAAGAGCTGCGAAGACCTGTTGCGACAGCCTGACCGCCGTAGCCACACCATCCCTGACCCGCTGTTTGTTGAGTCGTGCTGTTTTTGTCGGCCTTTCAATGGCTACCGCGCCCATGGTTACGCGCTCCCTACCTGTGTTGTTACTTGTGTTGTTCCGGTATCCGTTCGAGAACGCGCATAACTGCGCTTCTCGCCCGTACGTTGTCACTGACTTCTTCTGAATCCGCCTTGTTCGCCTTGCCGATCAGTCGGAATGCCGACGCTTCCTGCTCTGCAGTTACCGGCACGCCTTTTGGCAGTCTCGGGCCGCGAGCCAGGTCACGCATGAAGCGCTTGACCAGTCGGTCTTCCAACGAGTGGAAGCTGATCACCACCAGCCTTCCGCCGGGCATCAGCTTTTCCACTGCAGCACTGAGCCCCGCCTCCAGGTCTTCCAGTTCCCGGTTGATAAAAATCCGGATGGCCTGGAAAGTCCGGGTTGCCGGGTGCTTGTGCTTTTCCTTTTTCGGAACCGCCTCGCTGACCAGTGACGCCAACTGATGCGTGGTCTCAAGTGGCGCTTCTTTACGGCGCTCCACAACGAGACGGGCGATACGGCGGGAGAACCTTTCCTCACCGTATCGCCAGATCACGTATGCGATGTCTTTTTCATCCGCTTCGGCCAACCACTGCGCCGCACTCGGCGCCTGGCCCGGATCCATTCTCATATCCAGCGGACCATCCCGCATGAAGCTGAATCCCCGGGTAGCGTCATCCAGTTGCGGGGATGAAACACCAAGATCCAGCAGCACGCCATTAACCTTCATCCATCCCTGAGCATCCGCAGCTGCGCCCAATTCGGCAAAGGAGCCGTGAAACGGCAGAAAACGCGAGTCCTCCTTCGCCAATTCCCGGGCCACCTCAATGGCCTCCGGATCCTTGTCGATGCCCAGTAGCTTTCCGCCTGGCCCAAGCTGGCCGAGAATCAGACGGCTGTGGCCACCGCGACCGAAGGTGCCGTCGATATAGACGCCATCCGGGTCGTTAACCAGCAAATCGACCGCCGAGTCAAGGAGCACAGAGCGATGCCGGTACTGCCCGGCCGACCCCTGCTTGCGGTCGGCGGTCATAGCGACAATGCCTCCATTTGTGGTGGCATTTCGTCCTCATCCGACGCTTCGTCAAGCCATGCGAACCAGCGCTCTTCACTCCAGAGTTCCAGTTTCTTGCCCTGGCCAATCAGCATCAGTTTCTTCTCGAGACGCGCATAACTGCGCAGTGTGGGCGGAACCAGAATGCGGCCGGCGGAATCCAGCTCCAGTGGCGTGGCATGCCCCAGCAACAGACGCTGCAACCTGCGGGCGGCCTTGTTCATGTTGGGAAGTGCTTCGATCTGTGGCCTTAGTGCCTCCCACTGAGGCTCCGGATACACCAGCAGGCAGCGCTCTTCATCGGCATTGGCCGTCAATACGATGCGGCCACCGCAGGCGTGCGCGAGCTCTTCACGCACTCTGGCGGGGATCGCAAGGCGACCCTTCGCATCCATATTGATGGCATGACTGCCAAGAAAATTGCTCATTTGCACCTATTCCGGGGTTTTGAAACCACAAATAACCACTAGAAACCACTTTTTCCCACTTGTGCACACTATAGAAACACGCAATACACAATGCAAGCGCCGCGAACAGCGCCACACCCGGGAAAGTTCCTTTTATGACAAGAGGTTACAGAACAAGATTGGCAACAGGCTGGAGATTACGGAAAAGAAAAACCCAAAAATCAATCACCTGCAGATACAAGTGAAGACGGCAAGTGAGCTCTAAGATTTTTTGGCTATAAAGGTTTGCGGGTGAGAATGACAAAAGTCACACAAAGCGGAAAAGAAAAATGAGCTCGCCGGTAAGCCGGGTTCTGTCTGGGACAGTCATTCATCTAGGGCCTGCGTCGCCACAGGCCTCAAGCGACCTACCCGAATCCAGCGCGGGCCGCGCTATAGGATTCCTATTTGGTCTTGCTCCAGGTGGGGTTTACCATCGCCGTGAACTGTTGCCAGTCACGCGGTGCGCTCTTACCGCACCATTTCACCCTTACCGGTGACCGCGAACATGTCACGGCCACTTAGGCGGTATACTTTCTGTTGCACTTTCCGTCGGCTCGCGCCGCCCAGGCGTTACCTGGCACCTTGCCCTGTGGAGCCCGGACTTTCCTCCCCCGGTAAAACCGGCGGCGACTGTCTGGCGAGCTCGGGAGAGACCTTACTCCAGCTCACCATGGCAGGCAAGGGAAAACGAACAACGATAACGTCTCCGTCATTCCGCCTTCAGCTCCAGTGCACGCTGGTAGAGTTCGTTCTTGGAACTGCCGGTCAATTCCGCCGCCAGCTTCGCCGCCTTTTTCACCGGCAGCTCCTTCAGCAGTAAACCCAGTACACGATCTACCTCGACCGAACCAACGGCAACTTCGGCATCGCTGGCTCCGTGAACCATGACCACGAATTCGCCGCGACTGCCATGGGGGTCGGCTTCAAGAGCGTCTCCCACCGATCCGGCCGCACCTGCATAGAAGGTCTCGAATGCTTTCGTAAGCTCCCGCGCCAGCACCAGCTCCCGCTCAGCTCCCATTACCTGCTCGATATCCCTGACGGTATCAACAATCCTGTGCGGGGATTCATAGAACACCAGGGTTGCTGATTCCCTGGCAACACGCTCCAGCGCAGCTTTTCGCGCCCCCTGTTTGGCAGGCAGAAAACCCTCAAACAGGAAACGGTCGGTCGGCAAGCCAGCTGCGCTTAGCGCTGCAACAAGGGCGCAGGCACCGGGCACCGGGCTGACCCGAAAGCCACGTGCCCGCGCCTCCCGGACGAGCACATATCCCGGATCAGAGATCAGCGGTGTGCCAGCATCGGAAATCAGCGCAACGTCCTGGGATGCTGCAAGCTTGGCCAGAACCTGACCGGCTTTGTCCCGCTCGTTATGGTCATGTAGCGCCATCATGGGCTTGCGAATTCCCAGGTGCTGCATCAGGCGGCCACTATGCCGGGTATCTTCCGCTGCAATTACGGAGACCCGTGATAAAATCGATGCGGCCCTGGGAGACATATCGTCCAGATTACCGATGGGAGTGGCGACGATGTAAAGTGTGCCAGAGTGTTCTGGCTGGTCATTCTCCGAGTTCACGAATACCTCTCTTTGCTCCGGCGGATGACGCCAACGTCATGTGAATTCACGTGGGAGCTGTTAAACTTGCGGGCCTGATTAAGCAAACCATTTACAGGAAGCCCGGCGGGATCAGGGCTTCCGGCATGATGCCGCCGATTACCCGGCGCCACAAGCGTAATAACCCGGAGTACTGTGAGCCAGCCATGACCAGATACCGCCTGAACCTGAGAATCACCGCCCTATTGGTGGCAATAGGACTGCTGTTTGCGGGTTGCGCCAGCGTGAACCTCGAATCCCATGTCGCCGCGAGCGCCGACGAAGCCCTTGAAGTCGCAGCTGGCGTAGGAGACCGCAGAGACGCACAGTCCTATCTGCTGCGGGCAGCGGACAGGTTTCAGAACCGGAACCAGCACCGGGACGCGAGAACACTTCTGCAAAGCGATCAGTTTGACGCAGCTGATCAGGAAACCGCAAACCAGCAGATACTCCTGTCCATGGCTAGCGCAACTGCCCTGGATGATGCCCGGTGGGCAGAAGACATCGCGGCGGAAATCGCACCGGACCACTTTCTCAACTATGAACGAAACCTGATTAACCGCGCTGCAAAACTGCAGGAACAGACCTATCAGCTGGCCGGCGACAATCTGGCCGCCGCTGTGACCCTGATCCTGCTTGCAGAGGCGGACGCTGATGCAGACATCCAGTCGCTCCACGATGCCATCTGGCAGAACCTGAAGCGGACCTCAGACACCGAACTGGCTGATGAGGAAGGGCGCGCTATAGGCTATGAGGCCCAGGGCTGGCTTGAACTGGCCGGCATTCTCAGAGAGCCGGAGAAAAGCCTGGACGAACAGGGAAAGATGATTCGCAGCTGGCAAAACAACTGGCCCGACCATCCCGCAGCCGCTACCCCGCCGGCAGAGCTGCAACTCATCGCCAGCCTGGCTGAGTCCCGCCCGGAAAGAATCACCCTGGCAGTTCCGCTCAGCGGGCCTCTCGCCAGCGCCGGCGCCGCCATCCGGGACGGTTTTTTTGCCGCATATTACGAGGACGACTCTGTAGATCGTGAAAAAATCAGTGTCCGGGTCGTGGACACCTATGACAATTCCTTTACCCAGCTCTACAACGAGCTGGTCAATGAAAACCAGGACCTGATCGTCGGCCCACTGGAAAAGGACGCACTGGCGACACTCGCCGGCATGAAGTCTTTGCCGGTTCCTGTTCTTGGCCTGAACTATTTGCCCTCAGACACCGAAGCACCTTCCGGCCTTTATCAGTTCGGTCTCTCCGCAGAAGACGAAGCGCGGCAGATCGCCGACCGCATGACGGCCGAGGGTATCAATCAGGTTCTTGTGCTTATCCCTGCCGGGGAGTGGGGCGACAGACTGGAAAGCGCCCTGCTTCAACGCCTGGAGCTGAATGAAGGCGTGGCGTTGGACATAGAACGCTATTATCGCGAAGACAACCTGCGGGCAGTCACTGCCGATTTGCTGGGGATCACTGTCTCACGTAATCGCGCCATCGACGTTGAACGCACTGCCGGCATCGACGTCGAGTTCGAACCCCGGCGCCGACAGGATGCAGACGGCATCGTTATGGTGGCTGAGCCCACGGTTGCACGTCAGTTCAAGCCATTATTCGCCTTCTATTTTGGTGGCAACCTGCCGGTATATTCCCCCTCCATGGTGTATGAGGGCAATCCGGACCCATCCCGGGACCGTGATCTGAATGGCGTTAGGTTTACCGACACTCCCTGGATACTGGAAGAGGACAACCCGTTCCGCAGTGCTGTGAAAGAAGCCATGCCGGATATCAGAGGCCAGCTTGGCCGCCTGTTTGCCATGGGCGCAGACGCCTGGAACCTGAGCAAACGCCTGCCCCTGCTACAACACGTTGAAGGGGCAACTATTGACGGGCAGACCGGCGGGCTGGCCATGACTCCCGAGGGCAGTATTCACCGGAAACAACTGTGGGCACAGTTCCGTAACGGAACGCCAGAGCGACTGCCGACCCTGGAGGCGCCCGCGACCAACGAAACTCAGGAAATTGACGAACTTTCAGTGCAGGAATAACAACGACAGGGTGCAGCCATGGATGGCGCTCAGAAAACCCGAAAAGCGACGGGGCATCAGGCCGAGGGTGTCGCCGCTCGCTACCTCATGAGCCGTGGCGTCAATATTCTTGAACGCAACGTGTTCAGCCGCGGCGGCGAAATCGACCTGGTCGGCATTGATGATGGAACCCTGGTATTTTTTGAAGTTCGCTTCCGGGGAGGTGGCAGCCTGGCAGGCGCGGCAGAGTCCATCACCCCCACGAAGCAGAAGCGGCTGATCAGGGCGGCCTCGTTTTACCTCCACCGGCATGGTCTGGGGAACGCCTATAGCAGAATCGACGTTATTGCGATCGCGCCGGGCGAACGCAAGAAATACCGGATACAATGGATCAAAAATGCGATTCAGGCCTGACTATGACGGATACCGAACAACAGATAAATCAGTGGTTCGCAAACCACATGGAGCACACCGCTCACGCCGCCAGTTCCACAGCGCCCGGCATAGAGAGGGCTTCTGACGCTCTCGTCGGCACTCTGCTCAATGACGGCAAGATTATTACCTGCGCCAACGGTAACGCCAACATTCTTGCCCAGTACTTCTGCACCGCTTTGCTGAACCGGTTCGAGCAGGACCGCCCGGCACTACCGGCCATCAATCTTGGAGCAGACGCCACGACCTATTCTGCTATCTGCCGCGACAACCGTTTCAACGACACCTTTTCCCGACAGGTGCGGGCCATTGGCAAAGCCAATGACCTGTTAATGGTTTTTGTTGATGATGGCCACAAGGCCAACCTGATACAGGCCATACAGGCTGCTCACGACAGGGAGATGAACGTGGTGGTACTGAGTGCCAAGGAGAAAACCGACATTACATCGCTGCTGCACCCCGAAGATCACGAGATTGCACTCGACAACCTTTCGCCGACTGCCGCAACCCCGATTATGTTGGTGATTATCAATGCCCTGTGCGGGCTGATTGACGAAAAACTCTTCGGCGGATAGCAAAAAAGCCAGCTGATTTTAACAGCTGGCTTTTTCAGGTTGGTACCGATTGTCAGGACAACGTGCGGCTATTTCACCACCTTCAAGGTTGGCCGACCACTGGGCCGATCTCCGCTCTGCCCACCGTCACCAGCACTGTCCCCGTCCTTACCTTCGGGACCTTCCGGGTCCGGCGAGCCAGGCTCACTGCCAAACACCATACCCTCGCCATTTTCCTTGGCGTAGACCGCCATCACCGCTTGCAGAGGAATAAACACCTGCATAGGTACACCGCCGAAGCGAGCACTGAACTCCAGCGCGCCGTTGCCAATTACCAGCCCGCGGACAGCTCCGGGACTGATATTGAGCACGATCTGCCCATTTGCGACGTGCTCGGTAGGCACCTGGACTCCCTGAACGCCTGCATCAACCACGATATAGGGGGTACAGTCGTTATCGAGAATCCACTCATTGAACGCCCTGACGAGATAGGGACGACTCGATGTCATGATTATCTTGCTATCAGGCACTGCCTTTCTCCTGAACCGGTTTCAGGCTCTGCAAATCAACTACGAATATCTTCTTCCAGGTCCGACAGGCTCGCCTTGAACCCTTCACGACTGAAAATGCTATCCATATACTTTTGAAGCGGTTTTGCCTGCTTTTCATTGAGCTCTATACCCAATGACGGCAAACGCCACAGAATAGGGGCAATACAGCAATCCACAATAGTGAACTCTTCCGACAGGAAGAACGGCATCTCACCAAACAGTGGCGCTGTGGCCAACAGGCTCTCACGAAGCTCTTTGCGAGCGACATCAGATGCCTTGGCGTTTGGCTGAGCAAGGATCTGATCCACCAGCCCGCACCAGTCTTTCTGGATGCGATGAATCATCAGCCGGCTGTTCGCCCGTGCAACGGGGTATACCGGAAGCAGCGGCGGATGCGGGAATCGCTCGTCCAGGTACTCCATCATGATGTTGGGCTCATAGAGCACAAGGTCACGATCCACCAGTGTCGGCAGTGCATTGTAAGGATTCAGATCGGCCAGCTCTCCGGGAGGGTTGTCCGGATCAACATTTACGACGTCAACCGTTACGCCCTTTTCTGCCAGCACAATGCGGACTCTGTGGCTGTAATGACTGGCCGGGTCCGAGAAAAACGTCATTGATGACCGCTTGGTCACAACGCCCATAGAACTACCTCACGATTTGACTAACCGAATTGACCCTGAAAAACGCAAAAATCCAGCGGGCCGGCAATTGCCCGCTGGAACTCAGGGATAAGGATTATACCTGAAAACTCAGTGTACGTCCTTCCAGTATTCGCGATTAAGCAGGTAGGCAAAGATAAAGAAGATCGCCACAAAGATCAGGACGAACATACCAAGCCTTTCACGCTCAACCTTTACCGGATCGCCCATGTAGGACATGAAGTTGGTCAGGTCGTACATGGCGCTGTTGAATTCCGCCGGCGACATCGAGCCCTCGGTTTCCCATTCCGGGCAGGTATCCGCGTTACGGACATCACCACTGAGAGGGTCAACGCTGGCGCCTTCGCCAATTTGCGGCGCAACAGCGCACAGGCCTTGCAGATCTGCCATGACATGAGGCATACCGACGTTGTCGAAGACAACATTGTTCACGCCCAGCGGACGGCTATCATCCTTGTAGAAGCCTCGCAGATAGGAATAGATCCAGTCCTCACCGCGAAGACGGGACTCCAGCGTCAGGTCCGGTGGCGGGGCACCAAACCAGTCAGCTGCCATATCCTTGTTCATGGAATTCTTCATCAGCTCGCCGATTTTCGCGCCTGTAAAGATCAGGTTTTCCTCATACAACTCCTGAGGAATACCCAGGTCCTCCGAGACCCGCTTGTAGCGGGCGTACTCCATGGAGTGACACCCCATGCAGTAATTGGTGAACAGGGCCGCACCGCGTTGAAGCGACGCTTTATTGGTGTGGTCCGGCTCCATCGTATCCAGTTCAACGGCTGGAGCGGCTGCCAGCCCGAGAGCCGGCAGGATCGCTATGAAAAGACCAAATATCAGCTTTCTCATTATCCTGTCACCCTCTCTGGAACTGGCTTGGTTTTCTCCATGCGTGTATAGAACGGCATGAGAATAAAGTAGAGGAAGTAAAACGCTGTCAGAATCTGAGCAACGGTTGTACGACCCGCTGTTGCCGGCACGATACCGAGATAACCCAGGACTACGAAGCTGACGGCAAAGATCGCCAGGGCAATCTTGCTCAACCACCCTTTGTAGCGCATGGAACGCACCGGGCTCCTGTCCAGCCAGGGCAGGACAAACAGTATGGCGATGGCGCCGCCCATCACCACGACACCCCAGAACTTCGCATCCAGGCCGAAGAGGTCAACGGTAACCGCCCGCAGCATCGCGTAGAACGGGGTGAAATACCACACTGGCGCTATGTGATCGGGTGTCTTGAGGGGGTTTGCAGGCTCAAAGTTGGGCTTCTCAAGGAACAGCCCTCCCATCTCGGGGAAGAAGAACACCACGATAAAGAAGATAAAGAAGAATACGCCTACACCCATTAAATCATGAACGGTGTAATAGGGGTGGAATGGAATGCCGTCTTTGGGCACACCGTTTTCATCCTTGTTCTTCTTGATATCGATACCGTCAGGGTTGTTGGAACCTACTTCGTGTAAAGCAAGGATGTGCAACACCACCAGGCCGAGGAGAACAATTGGCAAAGCGACAACGTGCAAGGCAAAGAAGCGGTTCAGGGTAATACCGGAAATCAGGTAATCACCGCGAATCCACAGTGACAGATCGTCACCGATTACCGGAATGGCACCAAAGAGGTTTACGATGACCTGCGCACCCCAGTAGGACATCTGCCCCCATGGCAGCAGGTAGCCCATGAACGCTTCTGCCATCAGCACCAGGTAGATCAGCATTCCGAAAATCCAGATCAGTTCACGGGGCTTCTGGTAGGAGCCATACATCAGGCCACGGAACATGTGGAGGTATACCACCACAAAGAAGGCGGAGGCGCCGGTGGAATGCAGGTAACGGAGCAACCAGCCCCATTCCACATCACGCATGATGTATTCCACTGAGGCAAAGGCTCCCTCGCCGGAGGGGTTATAGCTCATGGTCAGCCAGATACCGGTAATCAACTGATTGACCAGCACCAGCATGGCCAGCGAGCCAAAGAAGTACCACATGTTGAAGTTTTTGGGCGCGTAGTACTTGGCCAGGTGCTTGTTCCACGCCTCAACAATCGGAAGACGCTCGTCAACCCAATTCACTAACTTGTTCATTACGCTGCCCCCTCAGGATCCAGACCGACGGTCAGGGTGTTGTCGTCGTCATAGCGATAGGGAGGCACCTGAAGGTTCGCTGGTGCCGGCTGATTCGGATAGACACGGCCGGCAAGGTCATACTTTGAACCGTGACACGCGCAATAAAAGCCGCCCAGCCAGTCCTCGCCAAGGTCTGCGGGGGCCACTTCAGGCCGGAACTGCGGAGAGCAACCCAGGTGTGTGCAGATCCCGACAACGACTGCATACTCGTCCTTGATGGCACGAAGCTCGCCTTCGATGTAAGCAGGCTGATCGGCCTCCTTCGAAAGTGGGTCTTTGACCAGGTCGTTCAGCTCAAGAATGTTCTCATTCATGGCTTCGGTGCGTCGAATGACCCACACCGGCTTGCCGCGCCACTCAACGGTCATCTGCTGACCCGGCTCCAGTTTACTGATATTGACGGTGACCGGTGCACCGGCCGCTTCCGCTTTGGCACTGGGATTCCAGGATGCCACGAAAGGTACGGCCGCACCGACGACGCCGACACCACCAACCACCGACGTGGCACCGATCAGAAACCGGCGCCTGCCTTGGCTCACGTCGCCATTATTCATTATGGTTTTCTCCCATCAGGCGACATGCAGTCCTGTTTGAAGGGAAACTGCACATCGAAAAGGACTTCTCTCAACCCAAAAATATAAGCGCTCAAATGGTAATGAAATTACCCTGCCCTTACAAGTCGGAAAGGTCTTAGGCCGGACCAATACCTGTTCCGGATCAAATTGATATTGATTTTTCTCGACCCATAAAAAAACCCGGCCAACGGACCGGGTTCTTCGGGTCTGCTCCAGCAAACTTAACGCTTGGAGAACTGAGGACGCTTACGCGCCTTGCGCAGACCGACTTTCTTCCGCTCAACCTCACGGGCATCACGGGTAACGTAACCCGCTTTGCGCAGCGCAGGGCGCAGTGTTTCGTCGTAATCCATCAGGGCACGGGTCAGACCGTGGCGAATAGCGCCAGCCTGGCCGCTGTTACCACCACCCTTGACGGTGATATTGATATCAAAACGATCAGTAGAATCGGCGACAACCAGCGGCTGACGAACGATCATGCGCAAGGTGTCACGACCGAAGAACTGCTCGATAGTGCGACCGTTGATGGAGATGTTACCGCTTCCCGGCTTGATAAAAACCCGAGCCGTGGATGACTTGCGGCGACCAGTACCGTAATTTTGTGCTACAGACATATCCGCCTTCCGTTAAATGTCGAGTTCTTTGGGCTGCTGGGCTGCATGAGGATGCTCAGCGCCGGCATAAATTTTCAGCTTCTTGAACATGGCACGCCCGAGCGGGCCATTGGGAAGCATGCCTTTGACAGACTTCTGAATGATTTGCTCAGGAGCCTTGTCGACCAGCTTCTCGAAGTTGATGGACTTGATTCCACCCGGAAAGCCGGTGTGACTGTAGTACATCTTGTCAGATGCCTTTTTGCCGGTAACCCGTACCTGGCCTGCATTGATAACCACAATGTAATCACCAGTGTCGACATGAGGGGTGTACTCAGGCTTATGCTTGCCCCGCAGACGACGGGCGATTTCAGTTGACAGACGACCCAGCGTCTTGCCGGCTGCGTCTACAACGTACCAGTCACGTGTTACTGTTTCTGGTTTCGCACTCAGAGTCTTCATTGATTCCGCCTTGAACGCTATATAAGAAACGTTAAAAACCACCACCGGTAAATGCATGGCATCCGGAGGAGGTCCTTTACCTGTATGTTATGCGGCAGTGACATCATTCGGGGCTGAGATGATGGCATCGCCTTGAAAAGCCAGGGCGCGAAGTATATCCGAACCAAAAAAAAAAGCCAACCCCGAAGCGGGCTGTTTCGTTATTCACGTATCCTGCTCTCATCCTGTTAAATAAACGGCCCCTAACGCTCCGATGCCTCGCTTTCGTGCCAGCCATAGAGGCGTTGCACGTTGGCAAGCAGGGTGTGCGCCAGGTCCTCGCGACCGCCACCGCGCAACTCGGCGAGCGCATCGAAGATCATTGACAAGTAAACCGGAGAATTACGCCCCGCAGGCACACCCTCCGGCGACATATCCGGCGCATCTGTCTCCAGGACCAGCGCATCGACGGGCAACCGGGCAATGGTATCCCGGGTTTTCCGGGCCCGGGGATGGGTAATTACACCACCAACACCGATAAAGCAGCCCAGATCAATCAGCTTTGATGCCTGCTGGTAGCTGCCGGAAAACCCATGCACAAGCACCCTGCCCGCGAAACGCTTTCGACGCAGTACTTCATGGACCTCATCATGGGTCTTCACCGAGTGCACAACAAGCGGAAAGTGTGTCTGCGCGGCGATATCAACCTGCGCCTCAAACCAGGGGTACTGGTCTTTCAGGACACCATGCAGGCGGTCGAGCCCACACTCTCCCAGTGCAACGCATTGACCTGGACGATCCACAAGCGCGTCGCGCAGGGCGCTGAGGTCATCATCGCTATGTTCACCGACATACCAGGGATGGATCCCGAGGCAGTAATACAATCCCTCGTACTCCGCGGCAATACGGCTGACCCTGCCCCAGTCATGGCGGCGTACGCCGGGAATAATCAGGCCCGACAAGCCGCTGTTGTGAGCCTCTTCAAGCACGGCCTCGCGACGCCCGTCAAAGTCCGGGAAATCAAAGTGGCAATGTGCATCTATGAGCCTCATCCATCACCCCAGAGAGTTAATGCTCCCGTGTTTTGTGGAAGCTTATGTCCGGATGCCGCTCCTGGGCCAGTTGCAAATTGACCATCGTCGGCGCGATGTAAGTCAGGCGATCACTGCCATCCAGCGCCAGGAAGTCATTGGCCTTGCGTTCAAACTCGTCAAGCTTGCGTTCGTCAGCCGACGTTACCCAGCGGGCCGTAGCCACGTTGATGGGCTCGTATACCGCCTCTACCTTGTACTCGCTCTTAAGACGGCTGACCACCACATCGAACTGGAGCACACCAACTGCGCCCACAATAAGATCGTTATTGCGCAACGGCCGAAATACCTGAACAGCGCCTTCTTCGGCAAGCTGAATCAGGCCTTTCTGCAGCTGCTTGGACTTCAACGGGTCTTTCAGGCGAATCCGGCGGAACAGTTCCGGCGCGAAGTTGGGGATGCCGGTGAATTTCATATCTTCGCCCGAGGTAAACGTGTCCCCGAGTTGAATCGTACCGTGGTTGTGCAGGCCAATAATGTCACCTGCAAAGGCTTCACCTGCTTGCTCCCGGTCCCCTGCCATGAAGGTTAGCGCATCGGAAAAACGGACCTCCTTGCCAATGCGGACGTGGCGGGCCTTCATACCCTGGTTGTATCGCCCTGAAACAATCCTCAGAAACGCCACGCGATCCCGGTGCTGTGGGTCCATATTGGCCTGGATCTTGAACACAAAGCCGGAAAACACATCCTCAGCGGGCTCAACCAGACGCTGATCAGTTTCCCGTGGCTGCGGTTCCGGCGCCCACTCCACCAGGCCATCAAGCATGTGGTCGACACCGAAGTTGCCCAGGGCTGTCCCGAAAAATACCGGTGTCAGCTCGCCGGCGAGGAACGCCTCCAGATCAAACTCATGGGATGCGCCCTTCACCAGCTCGATCTCATCCCTCAGCTCCTGCGCATAGGCACCAAGAACGGTGTCCAGCTCCGGGTTATCAATGCCGTTGATAACCCGCTTCTCCTGGATCGTATGCCCTTGTCCGGACTGGTAAAGAATCACTTCATCCCGGCTCAGGTGGTAAACACCCTTGAAATTCTTACCCATGCCGATGGGCCAGGTAATGGGTGCACAGGCGATTTTCAGAACCTCTTCAACCTCGTCCATCAACTCCACTGGGTCCCTGGTTTCACGGTCCAGCTTGTTCATGAAGGTAAGAATCGGGGTATCCCGCAGCCGGGTTACCTCCATCAGCTTGATGGTCCGTTCCTCGACACCTTTCGCACTGTCGATCACCATCAGACAGGAGTCGACAGCAGTCAACGTGCGATAAGTATCCTCGGAGAAGTCTTCGTGGCCCGGGGTATCCAGCAGGTTTACCAGGCGACCGCCATAAGGAAACTGCATCACCGAGGTAGTAACCGAGATACCGCGCTCTTTTTCCATCTCCATCCAGTCGGATTTGGCATGCTGACCGGATTTTTTGCCTTTTACCGTGCCAGCCTTCTGTATGGCCTGGCCGAACAGGAGCACTTTTTCTGTAATCGTGGTTTTACCGGCATCCGGATGCGAGATGATCGCAAATGTGCGGCGATGGGATACTTCGCTGGCAAGGCTGGTCATAATTGGTAAAACCTGAATCGGAGAGACTGTAAAAACGGTCGCTATTATAAGGGTAATAGCCCACCCACGCGAATGCGTATCTGTATGGGCAGGAGCTAGGGTGGGGCTGGTGCAGAAGAACGACCATCGACAGGCAGAGCCATCACCAACGCGTCTTCGCGCTCTTGCCCCCCTGGGTAATAACCTGGCCTGCGACCAATTACAGAGAAGCCTTCGCTGACATAAAGGTCCAACGCGCTGGCATTACTGTCCCGTACCTCCAGGAGAACCTGCGACATGCCGTCCCGCGCGGATTCCGCAACCAGGTGCCTCAACAGGTGCCGACCAGCACCTGACCTTCTTTGGCCAGCAGCTACACACAGATTCAGCAGGTGCGCCTCACCCGCCATATAGGCAACCACTGCGTAACCCGACAGCCTGTCACCCATATCCAGAGCCCAAAGCCGGTAATCCGGACGAAAACAGCCACGGAAAACCGACTCGCTCCAGGGAAAGGAATAGCCCTGACATTCGATATTAAGTACGTCAGGCAGGTCGTCCTCGCGCAGGACCCTGATCGTTATTGTACCAGCTTCGATCTTGCGGTAGGCATCGTGGGGCACAAGTCAGACTCCCACAGCAGCTTTGAGCTGTTGCCATAGCTCACGCTTGTAGGCAGGCACTGCCGCCAGTTCGGCCAGACTGCGGGGAAAATCAACTGCTGGAACTCCAAGAGCGGAGGCCAGCCATTCAGACCGGTCTGAAGGCATGTCATCTACCATAACCCCCAACAGCAACAGCCGACGGGAACCGAACTCCTTGCTGACAGAACGAAGGATGTGGCGAAAATCATTCACGCTATTTCCGGGCACACGCGGGTTGCCAAATACTGGCCAGCGGATGTGACGCGAGTCTTCCACGGTAGACTCCCCAAGCGACAAGAGGATATTTTCAGCCAGCGTGTGCTGCAGTCGCTCACTTGCCTCATCAGCCACACTGCTGACAAGTACCAGGTGTTCTGATACCCAATAGGCAAGATGCGCTTCAATCTGGCCCTGCGTTTCGGGTTCAGCAACTGTATCAGCAACGGATGCCACCTCTACCGACCGCCCATCAGCTAAAGGAGACGGCGACTCGACGGTAGCGGCAACAACGGGCTCTTCCGGTTTGACGGGTTCTGGTTGCTTGTGCGGATCGGGCTCGCTGTTCGCCATCAATGCCTGCAAGCCGGCCAGTCGATCTTTGCCAGCACCCTCATCGCGAACACGCGGCATTGAGGGTTGCGAAGAGCGAGGCACCATCAGATCCGATTCCGGCGCCGGAGCACTGTCGCCCACCGGAAACCGGAATTCCGGGCTGGGCGCAGCGCCGGGCAAGGGAGCACGGGCGTACCAGAGATGGATACCAGCCTTCCCAAGATAATACTGACGCTCTGCCTCGGACATCATCATAATGCTGATCCGTTACCGACTTTAGTGCTCAGACGTCAGCTCCTTGCGGGTGCTGCCTGACACCGCCGCTACTGATCAGGTTAAGAGCCTCAATATAAGCCTTTGCAGAAGCAATAATGATATCGGTATCGGCTCCGACGCCATTCACAATGCGGCCCCCCCTCTCGAGCCGCACAGTCACTTCACCCTGTGCGTCGGTTCCGCTTGTTATATTGTTGACTGAATAGAGCTGAAGGTTACAACCAGAATCCACCAGGGATTCAATCGCCTTGAACGTCGCATCCACCGGCCCACTGCCCTCGGCCTCAACTTTATGCTCTTTGCCATCCATCAACAGCGTCAGGGTGGCCCTGGGCACAACACCGGTTTCGGAGCAGACCTGCATTGTCACAAGACCGTAGCGGCCATCTTCTTCCTGGCGGGTGTGGCTGGCGATGGCCTGGAGATCTTCATCAAAAATCTCATGTTTCAGATCTGCCAGGGCCTTGAAGCGGGTGAACGCCTCATTGAGCTCGGTTTCTGTCTCAAACTGAATCCCCAGCTCCAGCAGACGGGAACGGAAAGCGTTCCTGCCAGAGTGTTTGCCCAGCACCAGACTGTTGGTATGCCAACCAACGTCCTGAGCACGCATGATTTCATAGGTTTCGCGATGTTTGAGAACGCCATCCTGGTGGATACCTGACTCATGGGCAAAAGCGTTTGCGCCGACAATCGCCTTGTTAGGCTGCACCGGAAACCCGGTGATCGTGGAGACAAGCCGGGACGCCGGAACAATGTGCTGCGTATCAATGCGCGTATCGATGGTATAAAGATCCTGGCGGGTGCGAACCGCCATTACCAACTCTTCCAGGGAAGCATTGCCAGCCCGCTCGCCCAGTCCGTTAATGGTGCACTCCACCTGGCGGGCACCACTGCTTACCGCGGCCAGGGAATTAGCAACCGCAAGCCCGAGGTCGTTGTGGCAGTGGACGGAAAAAACGGCTTTATCTGCATTGGGAACACGGTTAAGCAACTGACGGATCGTCTCGCCGAACTGCTCGGGGATGGCATAGCCCACCGTGTCAGGGATATTGATGGTGGTTGCTCCGGCATCAATGGCCGCTTCAATAATGCGGCACAGAAAGTCCAGCTCGGAACGGCCAGCATCTTCACAGGAAAACTCAACATCATCCACATGACTTCGGGCCCGCTTGACCGACCTGACAGCCTGTTCAACGACCTCATCGGGCTGCATCTGCAGCTTGTGTTTCATATGAATGGGAGAGGTGGCAATGAACGTATGTATGCGGCCCCGCTCAGCTGGCCTCACCGCTTCCGCCGCACGATCAATATCCTTGTCCAATGCCCGTGCGAGACTGCAAATGGTAGAGCCCTTTATCGACTCTGCAATACCTTTCACCGCTTCAAAGTCACCCTGGCTGGCGATGGCAAAGCCGGCTTCGATCACGTCAACACGGAGTTTCTCGAGCACCTTCGCTATGCGCAGCTTTTCCGCTTTCGTCATAGTGGCGCCCGGGCTCTGTTCGCCGTCGCGCAAAGTGGTATCAAAGATAACGAGGTGGTCTGTCGCGGACATAGCGGTCTCCGTCGGAGCAACTTAACGAGTGTTTCGGGGCAGTATATCACTGAGTCACCAGTGAGGGGTTAATGATGCCAGTACATCGAATTATCCGCCGGAACTTCACTTTTGATTCAGGCAATAAAAAACCCCCGTCGGCGAAGCCGCGGGGGTTTTTCAGTATTAAGAGCCTGACGATGACCTACTCTCACATGGGCAGAAGCCACACTACCATCGGCGCTGGTCTGTTTCACTGCTGAGTTCGGG